>CAYMSH010000053.1:0-22736 GCA_964392945.1 uncultured Planctomycetaceae bacterium
CACTCTGTACTGACGATCGCTGACTCGCTGGCAGTTAAGGAGACTGACCGAAGCGCTGGCCGACATCAATCACGCCATCGAATTGGACAAGGACAATGCCCATTACATCGAAGCCAGGGAGGACCTCCAAAAGGCGATCAATCAGGTTCAGGAACTGACCGACCCGGGCGAATAATCTCTTGACGGCGACAAATTATCAGTACTAAATCAAGCCGGTGTTGAAATCTCGCAGCAAACACGCCATTATAGCCTCTCGATGCTCCGCCTCTGGTGCGGAGCGACAACCTCCCTTTGCCTACAGGACAGAGCAGACCCATGACCCAGCAGCAGGCGCCGACAGGCCCCGAACGAATACCGACCCGCGTTTTCACCTCCCCTTCCGATGTTAGTGCGGCCGTCGCGGCGGAAATCGCCGAACTTATCCGAGCCAAAGCCGCCAAAGGGCAGAACTGCGTTCTTGGTCTGGCTACCGGCGCCACGCCGATAGGCGTATACGACGAACTCGTCCGACTCCACAAAGAAGAGGGGCTGTCGTTCGCCAACGTGATAACGTTCAATCTCGACGAATACTACCCGATGTGCCCACAGGCTCTGCAGAGTTACAGGCTGTTCATGTCGGAGTATCTTTTCAATCACGTTGACATCGCTCCTGAGAACATTAACATTCCCGACGGTACGCTGGATGAGGACGAGGTCCACGCATACTGCCTGGCCTACGAAGAAGCGATCGCCGCCGCCGGCGGAATCGACCTGCAGCTTCTCGGCATCGGGCGCACAGGGCACATCGGATTCAACGAACCGGGCTCCGAGCGAGGCAGCCTTACGCGACTGATCGCGTTGGATTACCTTACTCGCCTGGACGCGGCCAGCGACTTCTTCGGTCTGGAAAACGTGCCGACCCGCGCAATTACAATGGGCGTAGGCACCGCACTGAACGCCAGACGCGTTGTCATGATGGCGTTCGGCGAGAACAAGGCCCCTATCATCGCACGCGCCGTCGAGGGCCCGATAACCGAAGCCGTCGCAGCGAGTTTCCTGCAGGAGCATTCGGATTCTACGGTCATGCTCGACGAGGCCGCCGCCGCGGACCTGACGCAGTTAAAGTGCCCCTGGGTGCTTGGTCCGATCGAATGGGACGATCAGATGATCCGCAAGGCGGTCACCTGGCTGGCCCAGCAGGTCGATAAGCCCGTGCTGAAGCTGACCGACGAGGACTACAACGAGCACCATCTCCAGGACCTGCTGGCCAGCAAGGGCTCGGCGTATTCGATAAGCCTTAAGGTATTCCGACAGCTACAGCATACTATAACCGGCTGGCCGGGCGGAAAGCCGGCTGATGAACGGCTCCCGGGCGATATTGAACGCTCGCGAGACGATGTGTTCCCAAAGCGTGTTGTGATCTTCTCGCCGCATCCCGACGACGACGTAATTTCGATGGGCGGAACACTCCTGCGGCTTGTCGATCAGGGACACGACGTACACGTGGTTTACCAGACTTCCGGCGCGATCGCCGTGTTCGATCACGACGCCAGCCGATTTACGCAGTTTGTCCTCGATGTCAATCGCGAATTCGGCATCGACACTCAGGACAAGGCCCAGCTCGGACTGAAGATCGGAGATTTCCTCGCCAACAAGGAGCCCGGGCAGGTCGATAGCGACGAAGTTCTGGCGATAAAGACCGCGATCCGCTGCAGCGAAGCGAGAGCCGCTGGAGAATACTGCGGATTGCCGTACGATAATATGCACTTCCTGAACATGCCGTTCTATGAAACCGGAACAGTGCGAAAGAATGAACTTGAAGATGCGGATATAGACCTTGTCGCCGGCATCCTGCGACAGGTCAAGCCGCACCAGATTTACGCCGCTGGCGACCTGTCGGACCCGCACGGAACGCACCGAATGTGTCTTACCGCCCTCAAGCGGGCGTTCAGCGAGCAACTGGCCGAAGAACAGTGGTTCAGCGACTGCGAAATCTGGTTGTATCGCGGCGCGTGGCAGGAATGGCCCCTGGCGGAGATCGAAATGGCTGTGCCGCTGAGCCCCGGCGAACTGGCCCGCAAGCGAAATGCGATCTTCAAGCACGAATCACAGAAGGACCGAGCCCTCTTTCCCGGAACCGACCAGCGTGAATTCTGGCAGCGAGCCCAGGGCAGGAACCGCGTGCTGGCCCAGCGATACGATAAACTCGGGCTGGCCGAATACGAGGCCATGGAGGCGTTCGTCAGCATGAATATGGAGTCATACCGTTGATTGCAGGTACAATAGAATCATATTTGGACAGCGACTATCTCGTCGAACTCCTCTTGAGAGCCGGACTGACTGATGTCTCGGCGCCGGCTAAGGCCATACAGTTCGCACGCGCCGCAAACGCGCTGCTGGCCGACGGAGTTGACCCTGGCGAAGAGGCGATCGGTCTTTTCGTGCCCGGGCGAATCGAAGTGCTCGGAAAGCACACTGATTATTGCGGCGGACACAGCCTCATCGCGGCGTCCGAACGCGGGATATGCTTCCTGGCCGCGACGCGAGCCGATGCACTGGTCCGCGCGATAGTTCCCGATCTGGAAGACCAACGTCAGTTCATCCTATCGCCGAGTATCGAGCCTGTTCCCGGCGGATGGTCCAACTACCCGATGACCGTGGCTAAACGCGTGGCCGGTAACTTCCCCGGCGCTCTTCGCGGGATGTCTGTGGCGTATTGCGGAGACCTGCCGGCCGATTCGGGTATGAGCAGCTCCAGCGCCGTGCTTACCGGGATGTTCCTGGTGATCTCCAAGATAAACAACCTCGAATCGCGAATAGAATACCGCAACAACATATCCGATCGGCGAACGCTGGCGGCGTATCTCGGCGCTGTGGAGAACGGAAGCGATTTCGGATCGCTGCCCGGGACAAGAGGCGTGGGAACCGCCGGCGGCAGCGAGGATCACACAGCGATTCTCAACGCGATGGCCGGCTGGCTGGGACGCTACTCATACTTCCCTGTCACGATGCACGAGAACCTGCACCTGGGCGAGGACTACATTTTTGCAATCGCCTGCAGCGGCGTGTCGGCGCCGAAAACCGGATCGGCCAGGGAGAAATATAATCGCATGTCGAGGCGAGCCAGGGTCTCGCTGGATATTTGGCGCACGCAGACCGGTCGCAATGATCCGCACCTGGCCGCAGCGATGACCAGTTCGCCTGACGCCGCGCCGAAACTCATCGAGATGCTGTCGGCGGGAGCAGACGATCTGACACGCGAGGAATTGACGAGCCGTGTGGCCCAGTTCCATACTGAGAATTTCCAAATCATTCCCGCCGCGTGTGCGGCGCTGGCCCAGGGTGATATGGAGAGTTTCGGCGTTCTTGTCGATCGCTCGCAGGAAATCGCCGACACGCAGCTCGGAAGTCAGATACCCCAAACCGTTTCGCTCGCCCGTTCGGCCCGGCAACTCGGCGCAACAGCCGCCTCATCGTTCGGGGCCGGCTTCGGCGGCGCGGTCTGGGCGCTGGTGAAAAAGGATCAGGCCGAAGAATTCTGCACCAAATGGTCCGAACTCTACGCCGAGGAATATGCCGGCGAAAGTCGCACGGCGAGCTTCTTCACCACGAATCCCGGTCCTTCGGCGTTTTTCGTCGATCGTGCGTAATCAGCTGTCGGAGTCTTTGGCGTTTGCACGCAGGTTGGCCAACAGCTTTATCACGTCGAAGAATCCGCCGATACTGACCACAACAGCCAGGATTGCAAACAGACCGATTCCGCCGATCAGCACGACTTTCCAGAGAGTCATCCAGGCTTCTATAGACATCAGGCGGCTCCTTCAGTTGCAGTTTCGTCCTCGTCGGGCAGCACGCTCTTGAGATCGGGGAACGCCAGCGAACCTACGATCATCACTATCGTTGTCGCAGCGATTGTGCAAAGCCCGACAGTCTCACTGGGCCATTTTACGCCGATCATCTTCTGTACGGGACTCAATCCCAGGATCGCCCCCAGCCCTGTCAGCAGCGCCAGGAACGCGCCTGTCGAACTGGCCTGCTTCCAGTACAATCCGCACAGCAACAAGGCGAATGCGCCGCTGAAGTAGACCGCTCCGGTAACGGCCATGTAGTCCCAGATGTCATCGCCGCCGCTGTAGATCAGTCCCCAATACAGCACGTACAGGCCTATTACGACGATGAAGACCCGTGAAAGCAGGACGCGGCCTTTGGCTGATATCTCCTTGCCGCAACTCTTGCTGATCGGCGCCACTACGTCCTGGGTCAGCACAGAAGACCAGCAAAGAAGGTAACTGTCGTGGGTGGACATGAAGGCGGCGACCATTCCGGCGGTGATGATTCCAATCAGACCGGCAGGCAGGATTCTGCCCAGGAATACCGGCATACTGTAGAGATTGTCATAGCCGGCTCCCTCGGCCGGGAAAAACAGATCCTTCAGTTCCGTGTTCTGCATGATGAACACAAACGCGCAGATGCCCCAGAAGTAGGGAATCAGGAAGCGAATCATGTATGACACCGAAGCGAACATGAACTGGCGTTTGACGACTTTGGGGCTCTTCATGGCAAGGGCCCTGGCTACGGAAGTAGGCCAGATGCCGCAACTGACGAGACCCAGGAAGCACATCCAGATTATGTACTGCCAGCCGAAACCGCTGCCTTCGACTGTTGGGTCAATGCCGCCGGCGCCCATTTCAGTTTTTACAGTCGCAACAATATTGTCCCAGCCAAGATTATCGACAGCCAGGTAGCAGGTCAGCAACAGCCCTATCGACAAGACCACAAACTGTACGTAGTCGGCGATGACAACCGATATCATTCCGCCCAGGCAAGTGTATAGCAGGACCAGCACGATCAGGAACACCATCACCGCCGGCAAAGCCCAACTCGAGGCCGACAGGCCGGTGATGCCTACGAGGAACATCGAGCCGACTTTGAGGAAGAGCCCCATGTTGAGTATGCCGCCGAGGGCCATCATAATGCCGCCGAGGATGCGAGTCTTGCGATCGAATCGCTTCTCGTAGAACTCGGGGATCGTCATTACTTCCAACTTCCTGAGGCGATAGACCAGGAAGCCGGTCACGCCGACGATGAAAGTCACCAGCCCCGCGGCCAGGGCGATGTGAAACGCCGCAAAACCGCCGGTGAAGCCTTTCTGCGAACTGTACATCACCGTGATCAGGCCAAGCTCTGTTCCGGTAATCGTCGCAATGCCGAGCCACAGGCCCATGCCTCGCCCGGCGACTACGAAGTCCTTCATGTTTCGGACGTACTTGCGAACGTAAAGGCCGATGCCCACGGAGATCAGCGGGTACAGGATTACGATCACCCAGTCGAGTGTACTGAAGTTGGTCTGTTTCAGAATTTCAGGTGCGTCCATAATATCCTTTCGGGCCGAATGGATGCGTCGCGACAAATTGAATCACACTGGATAAGATCGGCGACCGACATGATAGACGCTTACCGCGAAGCTTCCAACAGAATAATCCGCACTAATTGTCCCCCGCGGCGTTCGGCTTACGGTTTCTTGTCGGCTTTCGGCTCCAGGTCGATCCTCTTGAGCTTGCCGGTCTTGTCGGCTACTGAGGCGCCCATCGCCCCGTCGCTCTGGAATCCGAAGTTGCCGACCAGTTTGCCCGAAGCAGTGTATATCTTCAATCCGTTCGAGTCGATCTGGATGCGACGCCGGCCCGAGGAGTCAAACAGAGCTATGCCGGTGTCGCCGCCCTGTACGGTTCCCAGTTTTACGCGGTCTTTGCCGCCTGAGTCAGCCAACGCCAGCAGACCCGAGCCGCTCTCAAGACGGATGCGAGCCTTCTTGCCGGATCCGTAAAGTTTCATGCCAGTGGGGTCAATCAGGCCAGTGACGCCGCCCTTGGGATCGCCGACATTCAGCTTGCGCGTGTAGATGGGTTTGGACAGAGACCATCTCAGCGCGTCTTCAACGCCTCTGGTTTTCGGCGCGGCGTGGGCCTGGGGTGTGGCCGGGAAAATCCAGCGTGAAGCCGCCCCGCCTGCGAACGAGGCTGCCAGAACGCCAATTACCATCATATATCTTTTGAACCGTTTCATTTCACGTCTCCTTATGCATTCCTATCGGCAAACAGGCCGCCGGACCACAAGTCCCGATGCAGTTATTATAACAAATCGATCCAAAACAGAGCCAAATCGGCCCGATAAATGCCCTTGCCGATATACGGGTTGCGCCGGAGTGAAGTTGCAATCTACGCTGATTTGCTTAGAATCGAAGGTATGAAGAATCAAACCCAATCCAAACTGTCAGGCTGGCTTTTGCAGGCTGCCGCTCTGGCTGCAGTTCTGTTCGCACCGGCGATGTGGGCTCTAGGGGTCGAGGCCGAAAGCCAACCGTCGACCAGGCCGGCGGAAACTGTGGCGACCAAACCGTACATGCCGGACAATATCTCGCGAGCTGCCATCGAATTGACCTACCGGCAGAAAGCCGCAATCTCGGCGGTGCGGGACGGGCCTCACTGGCGGGAAACGGCGCTGTACATGATGCTGGCCCGGACTGCGGAACTCGTTGACCCTGACGCATCGGCCAAGGAGTTTCCCGCACTGGTCTCGCCAGCTATAGGGGATTTGACGGATCACCCCGACATGTACCGCGCCCGGAAGATACGTGCGACTCTGCGAGTTCACCAGATGCGCGAGATGGTCAGCGGATCGAAAGACTGGGACGCGACCCGCGATTGGCCCAAGGACAAGAAGATATGGTACATGACGGGGTTCCGGCTTTCGGAGCGAGGGCGGAACAGCGACGGTAAGATTCCCGCCCAGGAGCTTGTGGTCTTCTCCCTTGTAGATCCTACCGAACTGCTTGGCACGCCGGATGCAGTTTCCGAGAAAGGCGAATGCACCTACGGCGACGGCGGCAAGCTCATCGAACTGGCCGGGGTGTTCTACAAGCATTTCAAGGGCGAAATGACCGACTCCAGGGCGGGTGAGCGCATGTATCGGGACTACCCGCTCGTGCTGGCCTATTACCTCAAGCCCGCCGACGTCAGCAAGATCCAGCCCACTGGAAACCCGCTGAAGAACCTGGTGATAGTCGTCGGGATCGCGCTTATCGCGGTCCTGTTCATTGTGCGAAAACACGCCAAGCGGGTCAGGGCTACTCCAATCGGCCAGGGCGTCCCGGGCGGAGTTAAGTACACCCCGCTGCGGAACATTGAAGAAGACGATCTGCCCGATGAAGAACGCCTGGACGAGCCGGTGGACCAGGACCTCGTCAATGCGGTCAAAGATTTCGAAGATAAGAGAAAGACAGATGGAACAGACGATAAGAGTTGACCTGGGCGATCGCAGCTACGACGTACGCGTTGGGTCCGGGTTGCTGGATTGTGTCGGCGCGGCGGCCGGTGAAATCGGTTCGGTGCGGCAGGCGGCAGTGATCGCCGATTCGAATATCGCCGCGAGTTACGGGCGGCGCATCGTCGATTCGCTCGCTGCGGCGGGCATAGACACAACACTGCTGGAGTTCCCAAGCGGAGAAGCCAACAAGACCGTTGCAAGCTTTTCGGACCTGATCGACTCGATCTTCGCCATCAGTCCGGCCGTCGATCGCGATTTGCTGATCGTCGCCTGCGGCGGCGGAGTCACAGGCGATATCGCCGGCTACGTCGCGGCCAGCACGCTTCGCGGGGTGCGATGGCTCCAGTGCCCCACTTCTCTTCTGGCCGACGTTGACGCATCCGTCGGTGGCAAGACCGGGATCAATCACCCCAGCGGAAAGAATCTCATCGGCGCGTTTTACCAGCCTTCCGGCGTGCTGATCGACGTGGAGACCCTCAAGACCCTGTCGGACCAGGATCTCCAGAGCGGTCTTGGCGAATGCGTCAAGCACGCAGTGATCCGCGACGCGTCGCTGCTGGACTTCATCGCTGGAAATACCGCCGCGATACTCTCCCGCGACAGCGACGTTATGTGCGATCTGATCGCCAGGAACGTCGCCATAAAAGCCGCCGTCGTCGCCGGAGACGAACGCGAGGCCGGGACCCGAGCGCACCTTAACTACGGGCACACCGTTGGACACGCAATCGAAACTATCGCCGGATACGGGACAATCTCACACGGTGCGGCGGTCTCGCTAGGCATGATAGCCGCCAACGATATGGCCGTAACTCGCGGATTGATAACTCCTGCCGATGCACAACTGGTGCGAGACGCACTCGATGCGCTCAAGCTGCCGACGACTTACCACGGGCTCGACACCGAGCAGGTCTGGGCCGTGATGCAGCACGACAAGAAGGTGCGGCAGGGACGCGTGCGAATGGTTCTGCCGACTTCGATAGGCGGCGTCGACATATTTGACGACATCACCGCCGACGAAGCGGCGAGAGCCGTCGCGGCGCTCGGATAACTAAGAGAACTCAACGGCGGCCAGGCCGCCAATTCGGAGCAGAACATTGGATATCGACCTCAGCGTGGACATCGCCGGTGTGAAACTGGCCAACCCGCTCATGACCGCAAGCGGAACATGCGGATACGCAGACGAATACGCCGACTTTGTGGACTTAACCGCCCTGGGAGCCTTTGTCACCAAATCGATCACGCTCAAGCCGCGACTCGGCAACGATTACGAACGAGTCGTCGAGACGCGAGCCGGAATGCTCAATGCGATCGGGCTGGCCAATGTCGGCCTCGATGTGTTCCTGGCCGAGAAGGTCCCGCTGCTGGAAAAACTCGGGCTGCCGGTGTTCGTGAACGTCGCGGGCACGACTATCGATGATTACATTGCCGTGGCCGCGGCGATGGCCGAGGTGTCCATAGTACGCGGGATCGAGTTGAATATCTCGTGTCCGAACGTCAAAGCCGGCGGCATCCAGTTCGGCACTGACCCGGCCCAGGCCGGCGAGATCACCAGGCGGATCAAGGAAGTGGCCGGCAAGAACATCCTGATCGTAAAACTCTCGCCTAACGTCACCGACATTTCAGCGATCGCCGCATCCGTCGTCGACGCCGGGGCCGACGCGCTGAGCATGATCAACACGCTTACCGGAATGGCGATAAACACCGAGACGCGGCGCCCGGTGCTGGCCAACGTTACTGGCGGGCTGAGCGGTCCGGCGATTCGACCGGTTGCGGTCCACATGGTTCACAGCGTATACAGAAAAGTCGCCAGGCCCGCAGGTGTTCCGATCATCGCCATGGGAGGAATTCAATATGCAACCGATGCGCTGGAGTTCCTGCTGGCCGGAGCTGCCGGACTGGCGGTCGGTACGGCGCTGTTTGTGGACCCCGCGTGCCTGGTCTCAATACGCGACGGAATCGCCGACTATCTCAGGCGTCACGAACACGCCGCGATTACAGAAGTAATCGGTGCTCTGGAGCTTTAAGCCCTGCGGCGTCACTTCTTGAAGGCGTATATTCCCAGCGAGACCGCCCTGCCGTCCGGATTGTAGTAGACGGCGCTGAAAGTGCCGGAATCCACACTGGCCAGCAGCAGGTTGTAGAAGTTGGCCTGCCCGGCCGCCGAGATCTCGCGACTGGACGCCGAGGCGCGATCGCCGTTGTAAACCTTCTCGAATCGAGTGTGTAAGTGACTCAACGCGCTGAATCCGGCCTGCTGCAATTCGCGTTCGGGTACATGGTCCCGATCTCCGGCAGTGGAGTCTACGGCCTGGGGATAAAGTTTCGCCGAGGCTTTTCCGCCCTCTAAGAACACCAGTCCGCTCCTGGGGCTGTTGAGCCCGGCGCGAAGTCGATCGGCCAGTATCCGCAACGCCAGGGCGACTCTCGGTCTTTGGAGCATTTCATCAAGGAGCACCAGATTCCACAGGTCCGGCATCGTCATGCTTGCGGCCTGTTTTCCGAACAGAGCGGTTCTGCGATCGGCGTGTTTACGCCTGGCGAATTTGGTCACGAGTTGCTTGACCAGTTCGTCTCGCGTGATCTTGTTTCGCAGCGGATCGGCCGCGAGTCGGTTCAGCAGGTGGAAATCGCGAATATTGAATTTGTAGTTGTACCGCGAACTCCATTGCGCCGCCAGGCGGGCGGGAGAATCAAGTGATCCTGAGTTGGCCGAACGAATGATTACGCACGCCAGAAGCTGACCGCCGTTTGCCGGCACATACCCGAACTTGTCGGCGAAGGTCTGCATTGCCTGGACGGAAACCGTTTGAGCGGTCATCGCCTTTACTCGGTTCAGCAGGTCGATCTCCGCTCCCCGGCCGGAGAGCACCAGCAGCGCCGAACCCCTGGCGGCGAATCTTTTTGCATTGAGTGAATTCAGGAGTACGTCCTGCCATCGTCCGGAGCCGGCATTGGCTACGGCCTGGCGGAAGAGCTGTTCGTCAGAGCCGTTGGGCGTTTCTTTAGCCCAAGCCTTGCACAAATCAGCCACCACTTGCGGTCTGGGGTTCTTGATCAGCCAGCGAAGCGTAGCACGGCGTCGCGGGCCGGCGGGCGCCGAGGCCAGTTGGCTCAAAGGCAATGGCGTCGCTGTAGCCGCCGTGCTCGGCGGGACTGTTGGTTTCTTTGCCGGAAGAGTCGGGTCCCCAATAGCCGGCGACGTTCGTATTCCGCTGGTCTTGGCCGCAGCAACGCCGACGCCCTTTCCAAGGACACGCTGGCGCAGGGCCGGAGGGCAATCCTTCTGGAGCAAAACGGCCGAGACCTCGACCGGCAGCTCGCCGTTGGGCCCGACGAGACTGGAAATGAGTTCCAGCGACGACTGTCGCTCAACCGCCGGCAAATCCGGGTCCAGCACTCGCTGAATATTGTGCTGCATCACAGTTGACCTGGCGTACTGTTGCGGATGGGTTCGCTGTATCTTGGTGAACTCGGCTACGGTGCGCGGCGGCGCCGGTATCGACTCGACGCAACCGGCGGCGAAGATGACAAGAACGCAAAACGGAAGGATCAAATGTTTCATCATTATACAAGTCCCTAAGCAGTTGTCCGGGTCTCAGCGCCCCGAACCGAGCAGTGGCGAAGTCGCTGATTTTTAGTCTAATTAACTATGCGCAAAAGTCCAGTGGTTTTCCCAGTGTTGAAAATATCGACGCGGGAAGTTAGACTGTCCGGCCTTATGAATTCTCCATCAACACAACCAGAACAACTGCAACTGCTCCTGCGCGGATGCGAAAACGTTTACAGCGTCGATGAACTCCGGGACCGCCTGGCGGCCTCGGCCCAGGCCGATCGACCCATGCGGATCAAGCTCGGGTTGGACCCAACGGCTCCGGATATCCATCTGGGGCACACCGTTGTGCTCCGTAAGATGCGGCAGTTTCAGGATATGGGCCACAAGGCCGTCCTGATCATCGGCGACTACACTGCGCGGATCGGCGATCCTTCCGGGGTCAACAAGACAAGACCGATCCTGACCGGCGAGCAGATCGACGCTAATGCAAAGACCTACTTCGAGCAGGCCGGCAAGATCCTCGACACCTCGGAAGAGAAACTCGAAATCCGCTACAACAGCGAATGGCTCGAGGGACTTTCTTTCGCCGAGTTGATCCAAATCGCCGCAAAGAAGACCGTCGCGCAGATGCTGCAGCGAGACAGCTTCAAGAATCGACTCGATGCAGGCGAAGATGTGTTCCTCCACGAAATGCTCTACCCTATCATGCAGGGATACGACAGCGTCTGCATCGAATCGGACGTCGAACTCGGCGGCACGGACCAGACGTTCAACAATCTCGTAGGACGCGATCTGCAGAAGGCCTCCGGTCAGAAGCCGCAGATCGTGCTGGTTAAGCCGATCCTCGTCGGACTCGACGGCGTGCAGAAGATGAGCAAATCAAAGAGCAACTACATCGGGGTGACTGACGAGCCCAACGACATGTTCGGCAAAGTTATGAGCATTCCCGATTCGCTGATGGAAAACTACTTCACGCTGCTTACCGATCTGCCGCAGGATCAAATCGCAACGCTTACTGATCCGGCGCAAACCCATCCCAAGCAGGCCAAGGTCCAACTCGGCAAGATGATCGTCGCCCAGTATTACCACGCCGAAGCCGGCGACGCGGCGGCCGTTGAATTCGATCGGGTCTTCAAGCAGCACGATGTGCCGACAGACATGCCGCAAATAGAATTGCCCGCCGCGGCGATAGGTATCGTCGAGTTGATCTGCACCGCCGGCTTCGCCGACTCGCGCGGTGCGGCCAAGCGTCTTGTGAAACAGGGCGGAGTGAGTATTGACGGCGAAAAGATCGCCTCGCCCGACGCCGAGGTCGAGCCTGCCGACGGGCTGATCCTCAAGGTCGGAAAACGCAAATTCGGACAGTTGAAGATCGTCTGACTTTCGCAATAACAACGCACATAATAAAAGCCCGGAGATCTGCGTGATCTCCGGGCTTCGTTATTGTCCGCCCGTATGGCGGATTTTTCGATTTGAATTCAGATTTACAGGTAGAAGTCGACCATTTCTTTGCAGGTCTTGACCGGGATCTTTCCGGCGTATCCGGCCTGGCCGAAGGCGACCATGCGGGCCTTGCATACTTCAACCATCGCAGCGCGGGCCGGAACCATGTAGGCTCTCGGGTCAAACGCTTCGGGCTTCTCTACGAAAAGCTTGCGGATCGCGCCGGTAATCGCCAGTCGGTTGTCGGTGTCGACGTTGACCTTGCGAACGCCGTTTGCGATGCCCTTTTGGATCGCTTCGACGGGAACGCCGTAGGTCTGTTCGAGTTTTCCGCCGAACTGGTTGACGATATCCTGCAGTTCCTGCGGAACCGACGACGAACCGTGCATGACCAGGTGAGTGTTGGGCAGGCGTCTGTGGATCTCTTCGATCAGGTCCATCTTCAGCACGTCGCCAGTGGGCTTTTTCTTGAACTTGTATGCTCCGTGACTGGTTCCGATAGCCACGGCCAGTGCATCGACGCCGGTCTGGGCGACGAATTCTTCGGCCTGGACCGGGTCAGTCAGGTGCTCCTGGGCTTCTTCTTCGCTGAGCCCGGCGCCGTGTCCGTCTTCGATGCCGCCAAGGGCTCCAATTTCGCCTTCAACCGAAACGCCGACTGCGTGGGCGGCGTCGACTACGGTCTTGGTTACTTCAACATTGTACTCGAACGTGCTGGGCTCTTTGCCCGAGGCGTCGAGCGAACCGTCCATCATGACTGAGGTGAAGTTCTGGTCGATCGCCGACTGGCACGTCTCGGCCGAGTTCCCATGGTCCAGGTGCATCACGATCGGGATCGTCGGATTCAGTTCCGCCGCGGCCAGCATCAGGTGACGCAGGTAGGCGTCATTGCTGTATGCTCGTGCTCCGCGCGAGGCCTGAATGATCACGGGAGAGTCGGTCTCCTGTGCGGCGGTCATGATCGCCTGGATCTGTTCCATGTTGTTAACGTTCAGTGCGGCCACTCCGTAATCGTTCTCGGCGGCGTGGTCCAGCAGTACTCTCAGGGGGATAAGCGGCATGATAACCTCGGGTTGTCTTTCGGGGTTTGCGTTAATAGTACCGGCGCCCGGGGCGCCTCCACATTCGGGCGAACAGTATACCCAACGCGACTGACGAATTGGAAGCTATTTATCGGATTCGGCGGAAATCCAGCATACAATATCCGCCGGAATACCGATATCGGCAATCAGTACCCGCCCGGTGTAGTTTGCAGCGTTTTCAGAATCGAACCCCCTCTTGCTCGCCACGAATGTTACGGTAAGATCCGCTTTGATCGCAGGCCCGTCGGCGGCTCCGCTGTCGCAGTCCAGGCCAGTGGGAATGTCAACAGCCACGATGGGCTTGCCGGCGGCGTTGATCTGCTCAACCGCGGTCAGCGCCGCACCGCGAAGGGCGCCGCAGACGCCTGTGCCCCCTATCGCATCGACCAGCAGGTCGAAGTCGGCCAGTTGGCGGCCCAGATCGTCGAGTTCGTCAGGGTTCGGAAATCGGATATCGTGCTGCAGCGAGGTTATCGCGTGCAAATTGATTTTTGCATCGCCGGCGATCTTCTCGACAGGGCATATTACATAAGTGACGGTCTTGAATCCGAGCATCGCAAGGCGGCGTGCGATGACGTAACCGTCGCCGCCGTTATTGCCGGGTCCGGCGATGATCGCCACCCGAGCGCCGGGCTTGTCGCCAAGGAACTGCTCGATGGCCTCGGCGCAGTTACGACCGGCGTTTTCCATGAGGATCAGGCCGGGAATGCCCAGCACCTCGATCGCCGCACGGTCGACCGCGCGGACCTCTTGCCGCGTAAGTGAGTCCATTGTTCCGCCAGTCGGCTAGTTCAGGACTTCGTCGATCGCCGCGGCCAGGTCGGCCTTCTGCTGAAGACCTACGAAACGCTGGGCGATTTCGCCGCCGTTGAAAATGATGACTGTAGGTATCGCGCTGATTCCGAATTCCAGCGCCGCATCGCGTGCGTTGTCGGTGTCGAGCTTGCCGACCTTGATCTTGCCGGCGTATTCCGCTGCGATTTCGTCGATGACCGGTGCGAGCATTTTGCAGGGCATGCACCATTCGGCCCAGAAGTCCAGGAGGACCGGGATATCTGAGTTCTTGACTTCAGCTTCGAAATTGTCGTCAGTGATTTCTATAACGTTCTCGGACGCCATGTGGGTCTCCTTTTCCACAGTTGGTCGGTTTTCATGACAGATACTGCATACTATGCGCTCGCCGCGGCCTTGTCAACCGCCAGTGAGCCATTTGCGGTCTGGGCTCTACGGCTGACGGTTTTGCCATAGAGCTCACGAGCCCGCAGGGAGCGGCAACGGCCGGGAACTTCGCTTCGATTGGTTATGTCGCTGCCCTGTTTAATGGCGGGACGGTGCGCACGCCTATTTACAATAAAGTCGTGACGCCGTTGTCGTCGTTGTCGCGAAAGCGACAAATCTAAGACCGTCAAAACCTCGACGCCTTCCCCAGCAATCGCAGATTATCGCCTAACCGCGACTTCCTGTTCCGCATCATCCATAGCCCCTCAAACCGCCGGGCAAGCGAATCAAGCTTACGGACCACCGCTCGGCGTTCGGTCCGTCTGACATCCCGTCCGGCCGCGGAATCCCTGACGATGATCGCCCGCCGACAAGCGAGTATGTCCATCTCCGCCGCCAGTTTCATCTCCTTCAGTGCGATCCGCTCGAATCGATCCAACCCGCGTGGCGGCCCGGGCCACAATTCGCCGGCCGACAGCCGCTCAATCGATTCGGCGGCCCCGTTAACATCAATTTTAGCAATCTCGCCGTCATCGGCTCCAGGCCGTTCGACCAGCGCGTAATACAGCCGGCATCCGATCCGATCCCGCACGGCTCCGAGTTCCTCTATCGCTGCGGCCAGCTTCCGGCCCGCATCGCCCTCAGTGCAAAACAGATGCTCGCAGAACCGCCGAGTGAAACTCGCATCATCGGCCTTCGTTCCGCACCACGCGTGAGCCGCTCCGTGGGCCAACCCGTGCAGGCTAACGCCCAAGAAGTTGCGGTGCCCGTAGTCGCCCCAATCAGTGTTCAGCAGACCTTCGGCTCCGTATTTCCGCCCGGCGGCCGCGAAGTTCCGAACATTCGCCATCGCATTGGCCAGCCGCGTCCCGTGGGTCAACCAACCACTCGTACCCGGGCAGACCATAAACGGCAAACCGCTGGCGGCGATCTCGGCGGTGCGAGCGATTCGCGGCCCGCGCGCCTCGTACTCCCAGTTCAAGAGCGTAATGTCGCGTGGCAACTCGCCGAGCAGTTCCGGATGAGCCAGCACGATATCAGCCCAGATGTTCGCTCGCTTGCCAAGCCGCCGCGTTACGCCGATCAGCTTTTCAAGGAATCGCAGATAGACCGGCCCCGCGCCCAGGCGCCCCACTACACGTTTGGAACGACCCTGCCCCAACTCCCAGGGCTCGTCGCCGCAGATATTGAAATCGCTGGCGGCAAACAGCGGAGCCAGTTCGCCGAGCAGTTCTCGCACCAGAGCGATCGAGCCGGGATCGCCGGGACAAAGCGTCATCCCGCCGCGATAGCCTCGAAACCCAGCCAATTCGCCGAGCGGGCTATACTCTTTGATTCCCAGCACTTTCTCCAGGTGGCCAAATGTGGCCTGCGACCCAACCAGCCGCACATGATGTTTGTCACAATGCTCCTGAATCTCCAAAACGTCCCGCGCCGAGTAAGGAGAATATCCCCGGCCGATCTTCGGATGCGTTTTGAACTTGAACACATTCTCGAAGTACAGCTGCAGTTCATTTACCTTCCAGCCGGCCAATCGCTCAACAAGTTCCTTTACGGTATCGACGGTAGGAACCTTTCCCCGCGAGCAGTCAAGGTAGACCCCCCGCCGCGCGAAGTCCGGCCGATCGTTGATAACGCACCCCGGCAACTTCCGATCCCGACCGCACGATCGCACCAACTCACGAACAGTCATAACCCCGTAATAAGCCCCCGCATCATCACCGGCTGATATCTCAACCCCGTCGGGGGAAACAACAATCCGGTAAGCTCCAGGATAATTGGATTTGAGACCACGAGCAATTCGCACGCCCGCCTCGCCACAGTCCCGAACAACTCGGCTTCGAACGCCGAGAGATTTCCTGAGCGTCGCGGCCAGCCGGTTGAGCGGCAAGACATCCCGCGCCTCACCAAGGGCCAACGTGACCTTATCACGCCAGGCAAACGCCCCGCCCCTGGCTGTAGAACGCCGGACGGGGATCAGCAGTTGCCTGTTGAGTTCAAGTTTGGAATTCACGCCTTGAGCCTATCGGCCGTTGCCGGTTTTGTCGTGGGTTGTTTCTTCTGCTTTGCCGGGCGTTTCTGTTTGAACAGCCATTTAAGGAAAACCGGTTCCGGGGCGCACTGGTTGCCGCGTAGTTGGGTCGCCCCGGTTTGGGGGCCGGGAATGAACTTGCCTGACACGCCGTGATTGTCGCCCTTCCATTTCGTAAGCTTCATGTTCCCGCCGAGTTCCTTGAGTTCGTCGAACACTTTCTGGTCCTTCTCGAACGGACAGACTCCGTCTTTTTCGCCGTGGAAGGCCCAGATCGGGATGTGCTTGATGACCGAAGCGTTGATGAACTTTTCGGTCCGCCGCAAGCCGCTGCCCGCGGACGGGGCGGCCGCCGCGAAATAGTTCGGAGCCAACTGGATCAGGATGTAGGTTCCGTGGCCGCCCATGGAGTGACCGAGAATGTATATCCTGTCGGTGTCGACTGACAGGAGGGCCTTGATAATGCTCTGGATGCTCGCAAGGTGCGTCTTGTTCCACAGGCCCTTGGACTGCGGCGCCAGCACATAGCACGGGTATTCGGTGCGTGTTCTCTCGTCGGCAAGCTGCCTGTTCCAGTCCTTCAGTTGCTTGCGGTTGTCATCGCCCCGTCCGCCGCCGCCGTGCAGAGAGACAATCACCGGATAGCTCCTGGACTTGTCGAAACCCAGCGGCTTCATCAGCCGGTACGGCATCTTCTTATCCGCGTTGTCGGCGTTGT
Organism: uncultured Planctomycetaceae bacterium; assembly: GCA_964392945.1. Classification (GTDB taxonomy): domain Bacteria; phylum Planctomycetota; class Phycisphaerae; order SM23-33; family SM23-33; genus BS750m-G57. The sequence continues at coordinate 17,352 of CAYMSH010000053.1, forward strand.
GTACGCTTGGTTCGTAGAGTTTGATCCAGTCGGGCGATGGTCTTTTAGCGTTCGCCCCTCCACGGTTCGGTCGGCCCCTTCTGCGTGCGGCCGTCGCGGTGTCAAGTGTGCTCAAGGCGACAAGCAGGAGAATAGAGGCGGTTAATACCAGTGCGCATACTGCTGATCTTCTCATGTTTGGTGCTCTCTTGATTGGGTTTCGTTATCAAGGCTTTCGGCGTTGATCTGACAAGTATACTGTCCTGTCGGGCGTCAGGCGTACAGAGAAAAGCAGAAAACGGCGTGGCGAGTGTCGCCGCCAATGGGCCGACTCGGGCACCGGTCGCTAAACAGGCTACAGGAAACTGCGTACAGGCGCGGTTGTCGTATCCGTGTTGTCGTGATAAGATCGTTTGACAGAATTGCGTCGATCGCGGCGCGGACTGCGTTTGGTAATCTCAGCTATCAGGAAATACTCGTGCGAAAATCAATTATTGTCGGGCTTTGGATTCTTATAGGCGTTGGGTTTGTCCGTCCGCTGTACGCCGAGGTCGCCAAGGCCAGGACCGGCGCCGTCAGATGCGACAAGAAGTTTGACGTCTTTTCGCAGAAAGGCGGACAGAAGCTCGGAGCGTACAGCATAAAAGCAGTTGCCGGCAAAGATAAAAAGCGGATCGAGATCAACGAGGCAATGTCGCTGAGTGTTCGTGGTAAGACATTTTCGTATAAGTCCACTCTCTTCTGCTCCGACAAGGACGGTGTGGCGCCGTTGGAGGCCAGCACTGAAACCATGCTGGGCGGCAAGGTCTGCATGAGGGGAAGCGTCAAGTTTGCGGCCGAGGGGAAAACTGTCGATTACGCATGCACCGGACACCTGGACGAGAGAACCGGCCAGGTCCTGAACCCCGCAAAACAATACGCAAAGAACGGCAATCTTGTCCCGCATGGGCTGCTCGTTTTTCAATCCGCGATCCCTGCGATCGGGCCACGTATCCTGCCGGCTCCCGGCGAGATCGCCGATGTTGTGCTCATTGAGTTCCCTGACGACGTTGGGGCGCCGGAACTGATCAATTTCAAAGCCGCCAATCGACTGGTAAGGGGCAAGCCCGACAAGACCGGGCGTTTCGATATCGATCTGTTTCGCGCCGAGTCGAAGAAGCCTGTCGCCAACTATCGCTTCGACAAGAACAACCAGATTATTGCGATGGAGTTGTTTGGGAAATTCACGCTGCGCCCCAGCGTCAAGGCCAAAGCAGGCGACACGATCGAGGCTGTCGTCACGCCTGACAAACCGTTCCTGCTGGCTGACAAGCTCACGCAACTGCTGATCAAGAAGGAGACGATATACGAAAACCGCAAGCAGTCCGGCACGCCGCGGTTGAAACGAGGCGATATGACGCTGGATATTGTAGCCAATACGGTGATCGCCAGCGGCGGAAGGCTTTTCCACCTGACCAGGCCCACGGATTACAAGTTCGTTCACGCGCGCGAGTCGGATATGATCTTTACGTTTGTCGGCTCGTGCAAGTTCCCCATTCGCAGCGTAAAAGCCAAGGCGCCCGTTGTCGAGTTGAAGAAACTTGCCGGGAACGTGAACTTCAAATGTGACAACAGGCAGTCCAGTCAACTGCAGTCGGTCAGCGGAGCGGGGAAGCATTTCGTAGCCCTGAAGGTCGGCCGGACCGAGATCTACAGGCGCCACCCGTCAAAAGTGCTCGGGACGGGGATGAACATATTGGTAGTCAATAATTTCGGAGCCAGGGATATTCGCCTGGAATACATGCAAAAGAAGACCGTAACGATCGGGCCGGAGACGATTACGATCGAGTCGCACAACTTCAAATATGCGACAAAGTCAGTGGAAATCAAAGTCACCGCGGAATCAAAAGCCGCCAAAGCCGAAGCCCTGATCGTCGAGTACAGCGATTAGAAATTGATCGATAGCGGCGGCGGCCTGGCGTCAGGGTCCAATCTGCAACCCGACGCCAGGCATCCCCGCCGGCTACTCAATTATCGTTATCAGACCGCTGTCGGAGATCGCTTCGATGAACGGCGAGTACATCGCCTCGCCGGATGTCGGGAGCACTCGGAACGTGCCGGGCTGCTCGCAGCGGAGCTTGTAGTTGATCGAGCGTTTGCCCTCCGGCATCCAGGATGCGAAGAAGACCACTCGCGTGTCCCGCAACTCCATGTTGGCGTAGACTCCGCCGCCGTAGGTCCCGCCGCTTGTCAGGCGATGCGGTTCGCAGCCGGACGGTTTGGGGTCTTCGAACATCATGTACTCGAAGTTGTGATCCGTTGTGATGTTCAGTTGCACTTCGATCAGTTCGCCGCTGGCGATCTCGGCTCCGAACTTGAGCGGAGTCTTCTTGTAACGCGTGTCAGGGAACTTTTCGGTAACGTGCTTTCCGTTCTTCCAGATTCTACGGGTGTTGGTGAACTTCTCGCGGGTCAGCTTGAAGTACTTCCGCTCGATAGCCATCTGGTTTCCGCCGCCTTTGATACGGGCCGCGGTGTCGATGTACTTCAGGTGAGCGCCCCAGTAGAGCGAACCTTTGCCCTTTCGGGTGATCTTGACGGTGTGCTTGCCGGGGGCCATCGCTTCAGCGTCCAGGACAATGCGGTCGTCGAACGTAAACAGGTTCTTCTTCGTAACGCGAACGGTGCGGCTGATCTGCCCGTCGACGCTGATCACGTATGTCTGATCGCAGTCAAGTTCACCGGCCTGTTTAGCGTATCTCGCCAGGGCCAGGACCGCCATCGCGGTGGATTTGGTGTTCCGCCAGTAGAGCCCGCGTCGGCTGCGAACGAGGTAGTTGACCGCCAGCGGGACGTACTTGTTTTTCGGATCGACAGTCAGCATCGCCTGGAGCACCCAGGAGGTTGACTCGTCGGATCCGTGATACCAGTACCACCAGCCCGACTCGCGGCCCCAGTGGGCGTCGTTATGCTTGGCGTTGAAGGTTGCGGTATTGTCGAAATTCTCGATAACGATCTTCGCGTCCTTCTTGCGCCCGGCGGCGTGAAGCGTCATCGCCAGGTACGAGCGTCCGTAGTCGGTAAGTTCGTCGCGACCTTCCCAGATGCGATCGAGATGCTCGGCGAGAGCCTTTTCCTTGAGCACCGCGGGTTTGATGCGAGAGATTACGAACATCGAGTACATCCGCGAGTTATCGTTGTTGAGATGGCGATACCACCAGTAGCCCTGGCCGGGCTTCAGCTTCGGCTTGGACGCCTGGCCGATCAGGTACGCCACGCCGCGATCGATCATTCTCTGATCGATCTTGATGTCGCACGCCTGTGCGGTTGACAGCCCGTACAGCACGTAGGCGGTCATGTACCCGTTGCCGCTGTCATTCCGCCACCAGCCCCAACTGCCGTTTGAATGCTGGAAGCTCTTGAGCCGCTTGATGCCCGCGGCGATCATCTTCTGGACCTCGCTGTCGGAATAGACCGGGCTGCGGCCCATTCGCTTGCGGATGAACTTATAGCGGGCGGCCAGCTTGGGGTCCTTGGCCGATTCGGCGTCGATAAACTTCCGGATATCGTCCAGGCTCACGCCGGCGTCCTGGACGGTTTTACGCATGACGACAAGCGGCAGGAAGCGGCTCATGGTCTGCTCGACGCATCCATACGGATACGCAGCGAGGTACGGCAGGGAATCCATCGCCACGGCCGCGATAGACGGATTCAGCGTTACCGTAAGCGACTGTGATCCGTCCTTAATGGCCTTGGGAACGTTCACGACGAACTGCCTGGATTGCGTGGAGTCGGCTCCGGGTTTCTTTCCACGCAGTGTTCCGGCGTTCGAGACGATCTTGCCGGCGCCCCATGGGACGATTGGTTTTGTAAGCTTAATCGCATCCGATTCGCGCACGCCGCGAGCCCGGGCGGTCATGACGACGTCGCCGGGAGTTTGGGCTGTGGTCCTGAAGTCGATTCTAACCTCACCGGAGGCGGGAACTTTAACCTTGAGCCCCTGCCCCGACGAGTAGTCGATCCACTTGCCGTCTACTTTGGCTTTGCGGAGTTTCAATCCGCCTTTGACCGCCAGATCCACAGTCAGGTCCTGGGCCTGTTTGAAGTAGTTGTGTGCGATTACCGTGACGTACGAATGATCGCCCTCGGTGAAGAACCGCCCCGACTCGAGCCTGCAGATAATGCGTTTGGCGGTGATGATGTCTGCGCGAGCCTGACCGACGCGTGTTTCCTTGTCGATAGCAATCGCGTGAAGCGCGAATGTCGTAAGCTGGTCCGGCATTGAAACGCTTACCTTCGCCTTGCCGGCCGCGTCAGTTGTGACCATCCCGGTCCAGAGCACCGTGTCGCGGAACTTGCTGCGGACAATGGTCTCGGCGAGTTTGGGCTGTCCGCCGCTGTCGTTGTTCTTCTTGGCGTCCCTTTTCATGCCGCCGCGGGCGACACTCTTTGCCGGCGCTGCGGCCTCGGCCATATCGAGCACTGGGGATCCGGGCATACCGGATTGTCGGTATCGCCCGTGGTATCCGTAATAATTGCGCCACGGCGTGAGGTAACCCGGTCCGTGATAGCTGCTGGTCGTCGAGACGCGTTGATGCCGCGAGAAGCCGTAGAAATCCTTCTCGATCGCCTGTCGGAACTCCGACTGGATGTAGTAGACGCTGGAATCAACGAGCATCAGGGCTACTTGTCCGGAGATCGGCTTCTTGGTGTGCATGTCGGTGATCTTGACGTTCAGCGTGGTCTTCTCGCGCGGCTGGTAGGTGTTGTCCTTGCCGCCGCCGAGGGAGCCTTTGTCGGCGGTGACTTCGACCTTCAGGAACCTGTGCGTCGGCGGGACGATGACTTTCTTGACGTCGCTGAGGACCTTGTTGTCGCGGATCTGGGTGGCCGTCAGGAAGAAGTTGGGACTGTGTGCGTCTTTGATCGGGATTGAAACGAGCTTGGAATTCTCCTTTATGTAGATGACCTTGTGGAAGATCAGACCGTCGGCCTCGCCGGTAAGCAGCACTCGCGTGTTGGGCTTGTTGGTGTTGATGAGGACCTTGAGCGTCTCGTCGACTTCGTACTGGTCTTTGGACGGTACGATCTGCAGCGCGTTGTAGGCGTAGTGAGCCTCGGCGCCGGTCTTCGATGCGATCCAGAGCGTGCACGAACCCTCTACGGGCTTGGCCTTGTCGTCTTTGAGAACCTGGCGGACGATGACCTTGATATTGCCGGTAACGTCCGGGATGAATCGCAGAGCCGCCCTGCCGGTGGCTCCGACTTCGATAGGCTTGTCGTAGAGCTTCTGGTCGAGCTTCTCTTCGAACTTGCCGTCGGCCTTGCGAACGCGGCGGATGCGCCACGCCTGCACATTGAACTTACCGGCCACCGGCTGCTTGTTGGGGTTCTCGGTCTTGATGTTGATCTCGACGCTGTCTCCCG
>CAYMSH010000054.1:0-22537 GCA_964392945.1 uncultured Planctomycetaceae bacterium
AACGAGCACTTCGTAACCGGCATGACCCTTGGCCCATAGAAGAAAATCCATCTGCCTCTGGGCGACGCTTGAAATATCGTACACGCCCGGACGGAGCTTGATCGTTCGGTTGGGGCCTATCGCCGAGATCAACTCATCGGGGGTCGAAACGCTGATGACCTCCTCACCCACGGGGCGGGAATCAGGTTGAGTAGCGGGCCGAGAAGCGGTTCGCCCAGCGGGCCGCGAATCGGTCTTCAGCTCGGGTCTGGTCGCCGGGCCCTGCTCCTTCGGCGTCGGAGCATCACCGCCCTTGGGTCGACAACCGCCTGCAAACACCGTCAAGACCAACAGGAAGACGATCGCACACTTACTGTTCATTTTGCAGTTCCCCGTGGTCATACCACGTCGCGGTTTTCATCTTCGTGCGAGGCGTGTTCGGCTTGCGAGCGGTCTTCGTCCTGGCGCTTGTGGTTGATGCCGAGTTTCTGCGAGTAGAGCCGGAACAGATCTTCCGGCGTCACGCCGAGCGTCTGGCAGATGCTGATCAGGAAGAACAGCAAGTCAGTAGCCTCGACCCGCGCGTTTTGAATATCCTGCAGTTCGTACTGCCGACCCTCCTTGGCCTCGCGGTACCAGTGCTTCCACGAAAGGCATTCCTGCAATTCGTGACATTCAGAGGCCATCGCATCAACGTAATTCTTGATCGCGCGACCGACTTCGGTGCGCAGACCGCCTTCGTCCGGGAGCGTCCCGTCAGCCTCAGCCGCTTTAAGCGCCTCACCGAGCCCGGCGGTGTCGAAACCCGCACGCTTGTTCAGTTCGGCCTGCATCGGCCAGATATCCGCCAAAGACCCAATCGCTTCACTGCTCATCACATTTACTCCAATTCCAGAGACTATTCGCCTTGGAGGCATTCTAACGACGCGATCGCCGCCAGGACTACCGAAAAACAGGTTTCAACCCAGATCCCCGCCGATTCTACGGTTCGCGCACCTTCGCCGTGGGCTGGGAGGGTTTCGGCTTCCAGTCAATCCTGGCTTTTCTCGTCGAGAGGTCCACCCGGACTTCGGCATGCTCAAACGAGCGGGTGTAGGTCCATCGGTTTCTTGTCGCGTCGCCTTTGGGTTTGCCCAGGGGTTTGTGAAACTCCGGGTAGTCGATCAGTGAACCATGTTTCTCACGGTAACCCCACGAGTAGCAGAAGTAGCTGTTTTCCCGGGCGGCGACAAGGAAGCACGCCAGGGAGAACGTGATCTTCTCTTTAGCTTCTTTGGCGAGCTGTCTGGCCGGGAGCTTCATCTTGGCTTTGTTGATCCAGATGAACTGCGGATCGGGCCAGCCTTTTACGACGACGATCTTGCCGGTCTTCCCGGCCCGCTCGATCGCGGCAATGTCCCGGGCAACAGATTCCTTCTTCCGGCTCTGGAACGCCCCGAAATGCTCGACAGTTACGCCGTCAGCATGCGGCAGGAACTCGCTTCCCCTGATGTCGCTGCTGCGATCGGAACTTCGCAGGCCGTTGTACAGAAGGATCGCCTTGTCTCCCATTTTCTTCCTGGCCTGCTGCATCATGTCGATAATCGCGGGGTTGACCAGTCGCTGGTTACCGCGCCCCCACCCGGCGTTGATCCACTTGGGCCGCAGAGGCTGCAGCAGTGCGTCCATGAAAACACCGTCGCAACCGTACTCCTTTACGCCTTTGGCGGCGATCGAGGCCCACCATTTGCGGAACTCGGCGTTCAGCAGGTTGTACTGCTCGAGATTTCGAACCTTGTACAAAGGCTTGCCGCCGGCGTCTCGCAGAATCCAATCGGGGTGTTTCTTGAACTCCTTGCAGGCGTCATACAACTGGTAGTTGAGAAATCCGTTCCAATAGAACAGCACTTTCATTTTGCGGTTCCGGGCCTTGAGCCGTTTGGCGTCGTGGGCGATCCCCTTTTCCGTGGACCCGAATCGACCTTTGGCGTGACCCTTTTCGAAGCAAACGAAATTCGATGTGCGGGCAACGAATTTTATCTCGTCGTCGGTAAGAGGCCCGCTGCTCTTACCGAAGTGAATATAGACCGGAACAGTATCCCACGAAAAAACCGGCCGGGCCGTGTTGTCCGCGGCGCATGCCGCGCAGCACGAACACGCCAGCAGCAGGCATACCAGAAGCGCATGTCTCATATAACGGTCCTTTCTCGCCACACCTCCGCTGAGCGATCATCCCGTCGCCTGATCGGCGCTGTGCAGCTGTCGCATGTAGTCGGCCAGTTTAACAAGATCGGCGCTGAACTTCCTTATGCCTTCGGCCAGTTTTTCCGGGGCCATTGCATCTTCGTTCATCATCCAGCGGAACGTCTTCTCGTCGAGTTTGGTCTGGTCCAGATGCAGCGATCTTGCGTGATCGGGGCAGAGCTTTCGCTCAAGGTGATCGTTATTGGCTTCTAGTTCGGCCAGCAGTTTCGGCGAGATCGTCAGCAGATCGCAGCCGGCAAGTTCGATAATCTCACCGGTGTTGCGGAAGCTGGCGCCCATGATCTCGGTCTTGTACCCGAACCGTTTGTAGTAATCAAAGATGTGCGTGACCGACAGCACGCCGGGGTCTTCAGCCGGCGGAATGCTCTCTACGCCGAGCGCGGCTTTGTGCCAGTCGAGTATTCGCCCTACGAAAGGCGAGATGAGCGTTACACCCGCGTCGGCGCACGCCATCGCCTGGGCGAATCCGAACAGCAGCGTGAGGTTGCAGCGGATCCCTTCGTCCTCGAGAATCCGGGCCGCGGCGATACCCTCCCACGTCGAGGCTATCTTGATCAGGATTCGCTCCGGTCCGATCTGCTTGTCGGCGAACATCGCTATCAGGCGGCGTGCGGCGTCTACAGTCGCTGCGGTGTCGAACGAAAGCGTGGAGTCGACCTCGACAGAAACTCGTCCCGGGATGATCGACAGGATTTCGGACGCGAAGTTAACCGCCAGGGCCTCAAGGCACGGACCCATGTCGGATTGCGGATCGGAGACATCGACTCCGCCGACGGCGATCGCATCGTCAACGAGATGCTCGTACTGCGGCGCCTGGGCTGCGGCCAGCAGCAGCGACGGGTTAGTCGTAGCATCGCGCGGCTTATCGCGCCTGATCGAATCTATATCGCCGGTGTCCTCGACAATAACCGTCATCTCGCGCAACTGATCCAGCAGACTCATGGCAATTCCCTTTCCCGTTAGAACCGCCCTCCAGGTAATTCTAGGTGCGCCCCGCGCCAAATCAAGTTGTCGTATCTACGTTCGGCGGTTTGCGCCGATCACTTGCCGGCGGCTCTGAGCCGCCGATAGGCCAGGTCCAGGCGGTAGAGTATCTGGTTGTAATTGTAGCGTGGCGTGGGAGTTGGAGTCTTTGAAAAGGTGTCGCTGTAGGTGCCTTCGAAGTGGATGATGCGCCCCTTTTCCGCATCGAGAAACGCATGATGGACCGGATTGTAGAACGAGTATTTGTCGTGCGTGACAATCCTGATCGCGCGACGCCACGGTCCGGCAGCAGTCTCGGCCCGGGCGAACCACACCTCGCCGAGATACGAACTCGAGCCGCCGGACTGGACGCCGATAAGGATCCAACATTTAAGATGAGCGTTCCAGCGAATCGAGCCACGGTGGAGTCGCACTTCGGCTCCTGACCCGTCGCGCAGCTGGAAGCGGGCCTCGCTCGGTTTGAGCAGACCGTCGGAGATCAGTTGCTTTTCGGCTTTCTGGCTGAGGGGGTCGGTGTTGGCCTTCCAGGCCCAGACCACCTTGCCGCCGGCGTCACGCTGGGGCTTGCTCTTGCCTCTGACGTAACGGGAGCCCGGCGCCAGGCAGGTGAACGCCTCGTACTTTTTCGGATCGCCCAGGGCCGCCAGGTTCGCCGGCGCGCGAACCACGGGCCACGGATTGTTGAACACGAGCCATTTGCGATTCTTCTCGGTAACCAGGATCGGATGGCCGTGAGGCATGCGCCATTTCTCGTCGGCCGGGAATTGGCGGACCGGTTCGAAAATCTCCTTCTTGTCGTTCCAGACCGCCAGCCCGTGTGCGATCCGCTTGCCAAGGCCCTTCAAATGCGAGTAATGCGCTATCATCGTCTCGCCGCCCCCAGCGCCGGGGAACACCGCAAGCCCGTGCAGCCAGACCAGGATCGATCCGTCGCCTTCAACCGGGCACATCTTGCGGCTGAAGCCCGAAGGGTCCGTGAAGTATTTGTAATTGATCCCGCCAGTCGGATCGATCCGACCGCTCTTGGGCAACTCCACCGTGGCTCCTGCGGTCTGGAAATGACCCAACGGGTATCCGGGCCGATTCGTGTCGCCCCAGAACCAATACGCCCTACCGCGATAGATCGCCGCCAGCGCCGAATCCTGACCCAGCACGCGCCCGTTGAGCAGAGGTTGTCGCAGCGGCGCCTTCTTGCCCAGCAAAATGCTGTCGCGATAGATCCCCCCGCCGGTCAGCCGACACAACCGCTCGGCGATATTCGCGCGCTTGATCTTCAAAGTCGCCGACCCGCCGGGGCGAACCTCCAGCGCCTTACCGGCGAATCCGAAACCGTCTTTGGCGAATTGGTAACCGTGGCTCCGCACGCGGAAGAACACCTTGCTGTTCATAAGCCCCGGCTCGTTGAAAGCGATCCAGCCGGCGCTGTCGGTTACGAAGCGAATGTTGTTAACGGTCTGGAGCTCGACCAGCGGAACACCCCGCCCACTGACGCTGTCGATCACGCGAATCCCAAACGGCTCGCCGGCGGACGACACGCCAGCCAGGGCGATCAACAATCCAAGAGCAGCCAGTAGAAGTATCCGTCTCATCTCTATTTCTTTCCGGGGAACACCAGTTCGCTGGAGACAAGCACGTTTCGCTCGTCGGTAACGGTTATGAACCAGGCCGTCGCATCACTTGGCGGCGCGTCGGCGGTGATGCGGTTGTCCTTGATCGTCGCGGACGCTTCGGTCCACTTGCGTCCGCGGTTGTTGCCCGCCAGTTTGGCGGTCGTATAGTGCAGTGCGGCTGCGGTGAGTTTGGTCTTCGTTTTGACCGTCGCAGTCGCCTTGCCGTCTGCGATCCCGGCCGGGCCGACCAGCGGAAGCGCGACGCCCTTGTTGAGGTGATGCTCGATGAAAACTTCAATCGCTTTGGGTCGATCGAATATGTGTCCGTGGCGCAGGTTCGGCACGAATCGCATGTTCTTGCCCGGCGCTTTTACCAGTGCGGCGGTCTTGGCGTGTGAATCCGGCGGGTAGGCGAAATCCTTGCCGCCATTGACGAACAGGACCGGCATAGTCGCAGAGCCCGCGTATGATGATGGGTCCCACAGGCTCACCCATTTGGCCGACTGCTTGTCGGACATTTTCTCAAACTGGCCCAGCCAGCAACTGTTTTCGTGCAGGAATCCGCAGCCGTAGACCGGGACCGACGCCTTGAAGCGATTGTCGAGCCCAGAGACGATGCACGTGAGGTATCCGCCCCAACTGATCCCGGTGATCGCGGTCCGATCGGCGTCGACCTCGTCGAACGATTGGATCAGCGAGTGGGCCAGAATGACGTTGGCCACGGCGTGATAGGTCCACTGGTCGGTGTTCGGCTGATCGATCGCGCCGAACTTTGTCCCGCCGCCCTGGTCCGGTCCGCCGTCTTTGAGGCGTTTCTTGCCCGGTCCGCAGCCGCCGAGGTCCATCGCGATCGCAGCGTATCCGCGGCGGGCCCAAAGTTTGGCCCAGTTATCAAACGCCTTTCCGCCGCCACCGTGAACGAGTACGACCGCCGGCAGGTTCTCGTCCTGGTCGGGGTCCCGGGCCAGCGTGCCCGGCGTAGCGTAGTAGGCGAACACGCGAGTGGGTTTGCCTTTGTACTTCGGGCCGGCAAAGTACAACGAGCGGGCGCCTTTGCCTTCATCCTCGGCCCACTTGAACTCCGGCGCCTTGCTCAACGCCTTTAAGTCCCAAGGCGTAGTCTTCGGCAGACAGCCGGCGGGTTTGATCTGCTGCGGCTTGCCGGCGGCCGGACACAGCGAAGCGCCCAGCAGCAGCACGACCAACACGGGCAAGTATCGATAACGCATTTTGGATTTCAGTAACGTCATGCAGTCTCCATTGATCTCTATTTGTGTTGTGCGGGTTGCCTGGCGGCTCCCATTGAACGAACGAGCCGCGATATGTCAATCGTGCGAACGCCTTTTCCATCTCGTGCGGCTTGGGCCGCTGCGGCTCCGGCGGCGTGCCCCAGCGCCATCATCGTGCGTGAGAGTCTGCAACTCGATGCGGCGATATGGCTGAATCCGGCTCCGCGACAGGCGACTAAGAGATTGTCGTATCCTTTGGGTATCAGGCAGCGGTACGGTATCCCATACGCGGTGCGAACATTCCGCAGACCTCCGCCCCGACCGTGGGTGTCCATCGGATGATCGGCGATCGCGATGATGTCAGTATGCTTCTGTGCGGCCAGCCCGGCCGCCAGGTCACGCTGGGTAAGAACGTAGTCCGTAACCGTGCGGTAGCTTTCACGGATACCGAGCCTGGGCGCCAGGTCCTTCAGTTCGTATTCCTTGAAATGCGGATAGGTCTGCAGCCATCGCCAATGGGCGGCCGCTCGGCGCCGTGCCAGGGCCATCGCATACGGATATCCTTTGTCGACGAGAACCGATCCGGGAACAAGACCAAGCGGATTGACGATCATTTCGCGATCGCTGACGCCGGAGACAAACGCGGTCTTTCCGAACGACCCGACCTTGCCGGAGGGGGCTTCGGCTCGCTTTGGCTTGGGACTTTTCCGAATACGGTAGCACAGCGAAATCGCGTTGAGAACGCGAGCGCCTTTTTCCGGGGCCGACGGCTCGTTGAACCGAGATCGTGAATCGGAGCCCAACATTGTCTCGCACCCGATCGCGCGACACAGGTGCGCTCCGCCGGTCGAATCGATAAAGACTCTGGCGACAATCGTAGTCGTCCGATTTCCGGGTCCCGTCGCTCGGATTGATCGAACGGTTCTCCGGTTTGTTTCGGCGGTCTTGAATGTCGTTTCGAAAAGGATCCGCACGCCGGCTTTTTTCAGTATCGCCGCCATCGTGCGGGCCAACGCTTCGGGCTTCATCACGACGCTGTACTTTCGCCCGGACCCGGCGCGGCGCAGCGTATCGTCGTACGTCAGATCGCTGTCGGGCGTTCCGTATGAAAGACCGTAAGGTTCGCTTGATTTGTAGCGATGAACGCGAGGCGCTATCGCAACGACTTGAGGAGAGGCCTTCAAATGCTCGTAGAGTTCGCGGGAAAACGAGCAACCGGGCCCGGGCTCCCAGTTCGTCACGAACGCCGAAGTGCTCGTACCGCCGAGGATCGGCTGCCTCTCAACGAGCACGACCTTGGCCCCGGCCCGAGCGGCGGCTAGTGCTGCGCCGTATCCCCCGCTGCCGCCGCCGACAACGCATACGTCGCAAGATATCCGCTCAGATTCCCCTGCCGCCGGAGCCGGCGAACCGGCCAGCAGCACTGCGATTACGGCCAGTGTATATCGAAGAGGCGTTTCCAGTTTCATTGGAAGTCCATATTCTTGGTGTTGCAGCTCTGCGATCAGGTCTGTTGCAGCTAGACGGGCGGCTGTATGTTGGGCTTGCGTTCCTGTTCGTTCATTTGCTTCAGTGCGACAATGCCCAGCACGAATCCCGCGAGCATCGCGATCCCGCCGGGAATGGGGCCTCCGTCGCCGCCGTAACGATCCGTCGCCATCGCCAGGATCCCGATACCCGCGGCCATGGCGCCCAGACCGAACACTATTCCCGCAGTAATAAGCTTTGCCTGTGCGTTTGTCATTTCAGATCGCCTCCTCATGCATAACGTTCCGGGTAGGTCGACGTTATCCTACACGAGGACTGAACCCTATGCACGCGAGATAAGCACACAGAAAGAACGCCGAGGCGCTCATTGGCGATGCGGTATCGGAGAATCTCACGAGCGACGTAGCTCCAATCTCACCGAGGCGGTATACTGTATAGCGTCGCACCCGATATCAAAGGCGGTAATCATGAAACCAGTGATAAGATCGATACTCACTGCCGTACTGGCGGTCGCACTTCCCGGCGGTATTGTTCTGGGGGACGCCGACGACGACTTCGAGTCAATTTTCGGCGACGAAGCAAAGAAGGTCTCGGCTAGCGGCACAAAGACTGACGATGTGAGATTCGCCGCCAAGTTACTCAAGGCCGCCGGAGACATGCCCGATTCGCCGGCTTTGCAGATCCTGCTGTACGAGAAGTCGTCTCAATTCGGTTCGAGGGGAATCGCCGGCTGCGATACCGCCCTGACAGCCCTGAAAATGCTTGAAGAAGCGGTCCCGGCCAAGAAGGACCTCTGGCGACAGCGTCGGTTCGAAGTTGTCAAATTCCGTTTCGACAAGAGTTACGGTGCGGCCAGGAAAACCGCCGGCCAGCCGTATATGGACATGCTCGAGGTCCTGGCGGACGCAAAAGTCGCCGAAGGCAAAGGAACCGAGGCCAAGGCGCTCTACAGCCGGGCTCTGATGATCGCAAGGTACATCAAGTCACCCAGAGCGGCGGAGATAATCGCCAAGTCCAGGCGCGCCAACGCGGTGTTGGCCCAACAAGCCAGGATCAAGTCGCTACAGGCCAAACTCAGCAAGAACGCCAAGGATACGGCCGTCCGCAAGGAGCTGATTCTCCTCTACGTTGTCGCGCTGGACAACCCGGCCCAGGCGGAGAAACTGCTCGCTGACGATCTTGACGAAGTTACTAGAACATATGTCCCGCTTGCAGTCAGGGAGGTCGAGAGCCTCGATGAGTCGATTTGCCTGGAACTGGGCGACTGGTACTACCGGACGTTGTCTCCGAAGGCTCACGCCGGGGGAAAGCCCGTGGTTCTGCGACGGGCGCAGGGATACTATCGGCGGTTCCTGGAATCTCACACGAAGAAGGACGCCCAGTTGTACAAGGTCAAAAGCGCTTTGAAGAGCATTGAAAAGCAGCTCAAGAAATACGGGGCCCCCGCTGTCGCCGCAGGCGGGGCGCTGACGCTGAACCTGGCCAAGGGCGTAACAATGAAGCTTGTCCGCATCCCTGCGGGTAAGGCTGTGCTGGGGAGTCCGAAGTCCGAGAAAGGCCGCGGCTACGGTGAAGAGCAACACGTCGCGGTGATCCCCAAGGCGTTCTACCTGGGTGCGACGGAAGTCACGATCGAGCAGTTCGCGGCCTTTGTCGATGCGACGGGCTACAAGACGTTTGCCGAGCAACACAATTCGGCCACGATTTGGAAGGGCTCCTGGGTGATGGTCAACGGCGCATCATGGCGCAAACCGAGCTTGGAATTCAAATCGACGCCTAAGCACCCCGTGATGTGTATGAATTGGGCTGATGCGATCGCGTTCTGCAAATGGGCCGCCAAGAAGACCGGCCGACCGGTACGAATGCCCACGGAAGTCGAATGGGAGTACGCATGCCGGGCCGGGGCCGGAACACGGTTCTGCTTCGGCGAAGATGAAAAAGCCCTGGGCCAATACGCCTGGTGCAAAGACAACGCCGGCAATTCGCCACACCCCGTAGCCCGGAAGAAACCAAACAAGTGGGGGCTTTACGACATGCACGGCAACGTCTCTGAATGGTGCCCGCGAAAACTCCGCGGCGGCGGATGGGGAAGCCGTCCGGGTCAACTTCGCTCAGCATATCGCCGTGCAGCCCAGGCTCACTGGCGAGCGGCCAATATGGGGTTCCGAGTCGCGATAGGTTCGGTAACCCCGGGGGCCTCGTCCTCACAATAAAGATCGCCGGCGATGAGGTGTTGTTAGTTTCCCTGGGTGTCTCTATTAAGGGATTTCGCTCGCCGACGACTCGCGATGACCACATAAACGCACCACGCCAGCGCGGGAATCATCGTTAACAGCAGCAGCATCAATGACGATAGCCCGTTGGCCTGTCCGATCCAGGCGAATGCGAAGCCTACCGGAACTGATCCGAGGGTGAGGGCCAGCATGAATCGCCCGAAGTGCATTTTCGCCAGTCCGGCGAGAATCGTCATTACTTCCGGAACGACAGGCAGCGCTCGCGATGCGATAATCCCCGCGGCGCCCCAGGAGTCGAAGAACTGCTGCAGATCGTCAAGTTCCCTGTCGCTTGCCAGGAGGCGTGCTGCTTTCATTCCGAACAGGCGAGCCAGTCCGTAGGCCAGCAGTCCGGCCAGCATCGAACCGGCGGTTGCGACAAGCCCGCCTACGATCGGACCGTAGAGGGCGCCCATAGCGGCCATTATCGGAGCGGCGGGTATCGGCAGGAACAAATCGGCGACTATCAGCCCGATCGCCACAGCCCAGGCGTAAGGGCGCACCGACAGCAGCCACTCCTGGTAGCTTTCAGAAGCGAAGTAGGCGTCCATCTCCGCATGCCAGATAAAGTAAGGCGTAAGCAGGACAATCACGATCACCAGAATTATCAGAGGCAACTTCCGCTGCAATGTCATAAACGAACTCCTGACCAGACGGCCCGGCTGGCGCCAAAATTATACTCCCAAACGCGAAACTATGGAAACTTCCCTTCGACACCGATCGCATCTGGAGTTATAGTTATTACTGGCGCGTCTCGACGCCCTGGAGTTGGGGAACATCACGCGCCTGCATCGCAGTCTCGGGGATCGGGGCTGTCTGTTCAACGGTTGTCCTTCAATCAAAAGGAGCACGCTGTGAATACCATTTCCCATCGCAAATACTCTTACTGCTTGATTGCGGCGATTCTAGCGACTCTGGCGATATGCGCCCAACCGGTCCGCGGCGATACGGATGTCGCCCTGAAGTCACACAAGGAACACGTGGACATTGTCGGACGCGCCGCCACGACCACAATCAGCCAGACATACGTCAACTACACCAATCAACAGCGGGAAGTAATTATGCGCTTTCGCCTTCCGCCGGGAGGATCGGTCAGCGACCTGGCGATGTGGGTCGACGGACTTCGCAGTCCGGCGGTGCTCCATCCGCGCATGGCGGCCAGGCGAATATACCGCGAGATACGGAACGCCGAGCAAGACCCGGCGCTGCTGGAGTATCTCGGTTCCGATACGTGGCGGTTGTCGGTGTTCCCGATCCTGCCGAAAAAGACTCAGAAGATCGAATTCAAATTCACCAGCGTTCTGGGGGGCGGCGCCGGGGACTGCATATACAGGTCAATGCGACTGTTGGACGGAACGCTCGTCGAGGCCGATGACTTCGAGTTCGCCGCAACCCTGCGCAGCGGCGGCGAGATCAAAGACGTAAAGGCGATCTCCGACAAACTTGGCGTGCAGCGCCTCGCCGATAGAATCGAATTGGGGTTCCGCACCGAGAACCGGAAAATCACGCAACCCGCGGCGTTCGCATTCACCCCGAAAGTCAAACCTTCCAACGTGATGTCCTTCAATGGGCCCAACGGCGGGAAGTACTACGCCGCGGTCCTCGATTCGTCCTGGGAGGCCCCTAAGCCCGAACCTGTCAGTCGAAACATGGTGCTTGTCCTGGACGCCTCGGCGTCGATGAAGGGCCAAGCCTTTGGAGCCGCCGCACTGGCGGTCAAGACCATTCTCAACGACTTGGGAGACAAGGACAAGTTCAACGTGATCGTCGCCGGTTCAGACGTCGGATTGCTTGACGCGAACCTGCTGGCCGCCTCGAAAAACAACAAGCTCAAGGCGATAAATTGGCTGGCGGGATTCACGCCGAACGGCGGTACGGATCTCGCCGCAGCGTTGCGCGCCGTCGAATCGCTGAACAAGGACGCCGGGAAGACATTGAACGTATTCATGATCAGCGACGGATCCGACTGCGTCGGGGCGCGAAAACCGACAAAGGAGACCAGCCCGTTCCTCAGCGCCAAAGACAAGCTTCTCAAACGCCCGCCGGCCAACTGCCGCTTCTTTGTCTGCGCCGTCTACAATCAAACATACATTCTCCGCTATCTCGCTGAGTCCACCGGCGGGGAAAGCGAGTACATCGACGGTGACGATCCGGAGGATACTGTCAAGACCATCAAACGCCTCCTGAAGGAAACTCGCATACCCGATCCGGTCACCAATGTAACGCTGCGACAGCTCGTAACCGGCGATTCAAAACGCGCCAAAGGGCGCGCCGACCTGACGGACATCGGATTCTCCAGCCCCGACCCGGTAAACGGCATGCTCGTGACCGGCACGTGGCCCGGACCGGGCAAACGCACAATCGAGGTCGCTCTGCATCGCCGCACCGGGATACAGTCATCCAGGTACGTGCTGGATTTTCCCAGGGATCAGACAATCGAGCCGCAAGCCGGGAACATGCGAAAGGTATGGGCTCACCAGCGGGCCGACAGGATGTGGGCCAAACTGAACAGGGCTGACGTCAAACTCGATGAAGTACGCGCTCTAATGGACTTCAGCCGCACCGAACATATCGTCACCAGGGCGATGGCGCTGCTCGTGCTCGAGTCGGACGAAGACTACATCCAACGGGGCATCAAACGACCGGGGAGTTCAGTAACTCCGAAAAAGAGTCTCACGCAATTAACGGTAAGCAAACTGACGGTCGATGTCGCCAAGCTCCCGATGCCCGAGAGGTTTTTCCTCTTCGAACGCGGCGATCCGCGTGACAGCAAGGCCGTAATCCAGCAGGCTCGCGAACTCCAGAGACGCGGTAATATTTCCGCCGCAGGCAGGCTCTTCGAAGCAGCCGCCAACGCCGGGCCAGGACAATTCGAGGCGCGCGAAGGGGCCTCGCTTATCAACGAGTATCTGGCGCTGAAGAGCAGCTTCGAAGTCGATACAGTAGTTGCCGAGTCCACAGACGAAGTGCTCCATGCGGTCCTGAAGGGAGCAGACTGGCACGAACTGGTCATGCAGACCGAAGCCACGGGCCTGGCGTTGAAGGACCTCGACACAAGACCGCCGGCGAAGCCCGAGGCGCCCAGGAAGCCCGTGAAGCCCGTGAAGCTCAAGGCCGCGATCCAGGAGCGGCCGGAAGACAAAATTCTCACCAGGAAGATACCGAAGATAGCGATGAAGAACGCCGCCCTGAAAGACGTTTTGGCCAAGCTCGATCCGAACGGAGAGAATTTCGACGTGCGCTGGGAGAAGCTGGCGATCGAGGGGATAAAACCGTCAACGCCAATCAACCTGACAATGACGGATGCAACACTCGGCGAGGCCCTGGACAGCGTCATGGACAAAGCTTCCAGCCGCACGAGAACTAACGGCGAAAACGACTGGCGGCGAGGGCTGGACTTTTCCGTCGACAAAAGCGGAATAACGATTTCCTCCAAGCGCGACATCGGGACAAACGCGTACCTTCGCACATACGATATCCAGGATCTGATCGCCTACTCTCTCGACCGCGATCGAAAGCGTATGGACATTGAAAGCGGCTACGAGATAGCACGAGGCTCGATTCGCAGGAGTCAGCCTGACGACGTTTTTCATGAAGTCGCAGGAGACAACTCGCCAGGGCCGATCACCCCGATAGTGATGGCGAGCGACTCTTTTTCCACGTCACGAGACGCCCCGTCGGTCTTCGAACTTGACAAGAACCGAGATGGCCAGGGCCAATGGTCAGAAGAAGAAGACAGCGGCTCGGGTCTCTTCGACCCAAGCGCCAGCACCGGTCTCTTCGATCCGGGCGCCGGCGGGGGAATCGATGAGATGCGTAGCAGAAGCGAATGCATCACGGATATAAAAACGCTGGTGAAGGAGACAGTCGCTCGCGGTTCATGGCTGAGCGACGGCGGCGATACCGGAAACATCAGGGTAGTCAACGGGCTTTTTCTCATCGTGCAGAACCGAGCCAATCACAAGGCGATCGCCAAGCTCTTAGACAGCCTGCGAGCAGCATCGCGAGAACGCAAACCGATCAAGATAGATCCGGTTCCTGTCGCTTGGAGACCCCCGCGCATCCTCGAAACACCCGAAGATCCGTTCAACGTCCGAGGGCAGATCAACCCGTGGTTAATCGCTCTTCTGAAACGCGCCGAGTCGGGAAAACTGTCGAAATTCTCGTCGGTCAAAGTCCGGAAGATCGGAGCACGCAAATTCGCCATGATCTGCGGCGTATGGTTCGATACGTCGCTTACCACCGCGTGCGGAATACATGCCCTGATCCCCAATTCGGCGGCTCACACCGCAGTACTGAAGGCCGACCCGCAGATCGCCAAATACCTGGCGATTGGGAAATACGTGATCGTAAGGACCCATGACAATTCGGCGATTTACCTGAACATCGACGGGATAGCCGATCCCAAAGACCCAGCCGTGAAGAATACTGTCGCATCACTGACAAAACAGGCGAAGTCAAAACGCTGAGGCCGAACCGCTAGGCCTGGCCGAAGTATTCCAGCATGGCTTCTATGCCTTTTTCCGCTACGGCCAGCGGCGGCTCGGTCAGCGGGTTGCCGTCTATGCACAGGGCCGTTAAGTTACTGTTGGTCACCAACTCGGCGGGCAGTTCGGTGATTTCGTTCGAGTCGAGATAAAGCTCGGCCAGGTTCGGCAGGCTCGTGAGCACCGCTGGCAGCACACAGAAGCGATTCGCGTCGAGGTACAGTCTGGCCAGCGATTTCAGATTCGCCAGTTCCGGCGGCAGGGTTTCAAGGGCGTTGAAGCTTGCGTGCAGTTCTGTAAGACCGCCCAGCAGGGTCACCTCGGCGGGAAGACCCTCCAGACCGTTGTCGTTAAGGTAGAGAGTTTCCAGGGCGGCCAGGTTAACCAGCCCCGCCGGGAGCCGATCGATATCGTTGCCGGAAAGATTGAGCGTCTTGAGTTTCGTCAGGCGAGCGATCTCAATCGGCAGTTCGCCGAGTCCGCAGTCGCTGACGTCCAGGTCCACGAGATTCTCCAGGTTGATTATCTCCAGCGGGAAGTCATTGAACCGATTGCCGCCGAGATGCAGCGTCCCCAGATTCGTCAGGCGCATGATCCACGGGGACAACTCGGTAAGATCGTTGGAATCGAGGTCCAGTTCGACCAGCGCCGTAAGATTCGCAATCTCCGGACCGAGCGTCCTGATATCGTTTTCGCTGATATCGAGTCGCTTCAGGCCCGACAGTCCGTCGATCCGACCGGGCAGTCCCCTCAAACCGTTGCCGGCGAGGTCCAGCATCGCCAGATTCTCCAAACGCACAATCGCCTCGGGCAGATCCTTGATGCTGTTGCCGCGCAGAGTCAGGACCGTCAGCCCCGACAGGTTGACAACTTCGTCCGGCACGCTGGTCAGATCATTGCCGTCCAGGTCCAGCGTCGCCAGGTTCGTCAGTTGCGCGATTTCAGGCGGCAGAGTCTCAATGCAGTTCCGCGGCAGCGCCAGAGCCTTGAGTTTGGCAAGCACCCCGATCTCGGGCGGAAGGGTCCGCAGATCGTTTCCGCTCAGATCCAGCGCCTCTAGATTAACCAGCCGCGCCAGCGATGGCGGCAGCTCGGCCAGTTCGTTTCCGCCGAGGGTCAGCGCCGTCAGCGACGGCAGCTCGGCCAGCAGGTCCAGCAGCGACTCGAAATCGTTGCAGATATAGTTGGCCGCCAGACCGAGATGCTGCAGGTCCTTGAGATCCGCAATTTGGCCCGGCAGGTGCGTAAGCCTGTTGTCGCTCAGATCGAGCTTCTGGAGATTATAGAGCCGATTAATTTCCGGCGGCGCCTCCTGGAACTCATTGCCCCGCAGATTAAGGGACGTAAGCCCGGTCATCAAAAGTATTTCCGGCGGAAGTTCGGCCAGCCCGTTTCCACTGAGATCCAGCGAAGTCAGACTCGAAAGCTCAGCAACTTGCGGCATGAGTGACAGTAGATTCTCGTGCCACAGATGGATCACTTCGAGGCATGCCAGCTCCCAGGCGCTGCCTGAACTTCCCGACATTATTCCAAGGGAAAGACTAAGATGCGTCGCATCAGTCTCGCGGGCCACATCAACACGTCTTCGCGCTTCGGTAAGCGACATATCAATTCTCCAGGCCCGCGATCGCCGCGAGCGTTTTCAGCCGGAGATTGTATCCGATGCCGAGGGCCGGGCTGTAGTGGAAACTGCTTTGATAGCGCCAACCGATACGATACCATCCTCCATACGGCCGCACCGGCCGATTGCAAAGGATGACACCGGATGGAATCTTGCGGAATAACTCGGAGAGGGTTCCTGGCGATGGCGACCGGCGGAGTGAAACTTCAGGTCATGACTTTCTGCCTTCTGCTGGCCGCTTCGGCGCACGCAGGCAAGCCGATGTTCGATCCCGTGATCGATCGGGCCGGACAGGAGTGGTGCTACGCGGCCCAGTCGACAACCGTGATCGGCATGCCGTTTGTCCCCGCTCCGGTTCAGGTCACCTATGACGGCGCGATTTACACGCGATATGCCGAGCTTGCTTTCTTCTACGGTAAAGAGCTGCGCCCGGTCATGGCCCGCAACAAGACATTCCGCGACGGGTGGATTCCGGTGGTCGGCTACAGTTGGAAAGACCGAAGCGTGGACTATCACCTCGAGCTTTTCAGCGCTGATCTTCCGGAGCTCGGGCGGGGCAATCTGGTGCAGTTCGCGCAGCTGACTATGACCAACTCCGGCTCGACGCCTGCCCAAGGCGTGCTGGGTGCGGCGATCCGCGGATCGGCGGGACACTTCCGCTTGGGCAAGCCGCTGGCGCCTGTCAAGCCGACCACCCGCTTTGTCATTGGCGACAACCAATTGACCCGCGACGGAAAAGTGGTCTACATGTTTTCACCGGGCGCCGAAACCTGCGCCGCAGTCGGGGCGCCTCGCCAGGGCGGTTACAGCGCCGCCGATCACAGCATCACCGACAGAGCGGCAACCGGCTTGAGCATATACCGCCGCACGCTCGAGGGCGGACAGACCTTCCGAGCCGTCTTCAAAATGCCGCGCGTTCCGCTGACCAAAGCCAGTCACATAGCAACGGTCTCCGCCGCCGATTACCAACGCCAACTCGATCGGACTGTGCAGTTCTGGAAGAAACTGCTGGTCGGTTTTGAAATCGAAGTTCCCGAGAAGCGCGTCAACGATTCTTATCGTGCGGCGATGGTGCACCTGATCCTGGCGACCCGATCCCAGGGCGGCAGCAAGCGACAGGGCAGCGGGCTAGCGTACGATGCTCTGTTTCTCAACGACTACATCGACATGCTGCTGGCGTACGATACAGCCGGTCTGCACGCGCTGAGCGAACCGAACGTCGACTGGCTGATCCGCAAGCAGCACTCCTCGGGCATGTTCATAGACGTGCACAATCGCGGCAACAACGCAATCGTCACCTCCCACGGGCAGGGGCTCTTCGCCCTGGCGTATCACCTGGTCATGACGCGCAACAAGGTGTACGGGGCGAAGGTATATCCCGCGATCCGCAAGGGCGCCGAGTTCATCGTCAAAGACCACAAGACCCACAACAAGTATGGGTTGATTCGCCCGTCCATTCCCTACGACGCGCCGATGGTGACCGGATACCACACCTGCCACAACCTCTTTGCCCTGCTGGCGCTTCGTACTTCAATCCGGGCCGCCCGAATACTCGGCAAAACCGACGACGCCAAAGCCTGGACCGCGGCTGAGGCGACCTACCGCCGCGCGATCATCAGGGCGATCGATCATATCTATCACGAGGAAGGATACATCAGATCGGGCCTGTATGACTGGACCGCCGGCAGGCTCCAGAACCAGGATTGGGAGAACAATCTGCTCGTCTACCCGACGGAGCTTCTGGCCGGCGATGATCCGCGGGTGGCAAAAACGCTGGCGGAAATCCGGAGGAGAAGGTACCGCGAAGGCGTCATGAGTTACCGAAACGGCATGCACGTGCACCAGTACGTTACGCTCAACCAGGCCCAGCAGTACCGCGCGATAGGCGATGCGAAACACGCGCTGCTGGATCTCTACCACGTGTTGCTTCACAACGGCTCGACGCACGAAGGGTTCGAAAACCTCGTCGTGCCCTGGTCGAATCGCACCCCGTCGGCCAACTGCCCCCCGCCCCACGCCTGGGCCGCAGCCAAAACCGCACTGTTCATCCGCAACATGATGGTCTGCGAATATGGCGGCCGGACCGGGATCGAAAGCGACAAGCGGGACCTCTACCTGTACTCGTTGATCTCGCCGAGTTGGATCAAACCGGGCGGGAAGGCGGCGATTCGCAACGCGCCGACGGAAATGGGACCGGTCACCAGCTCACTGGGGTTCAATGACGGCGGAGCGACACTGACGGTGCAAAGCGATTTCCACCACCCGCCGCGTTACATCGTTCTCCGCATCCCTTACTCAGTTGAGTTCATCTCGATGACCTCCGACGCGAAGAAGGCTTTCCGTAGGGGCGAGCTGATCTTCTTCACCCCGGATGTCACAAAGGCGTCGATCAAATGGCGAGCAAAATCCGGTGTGCATGACAATAACTATCAGGATATTCTCAAAGAGTATCGCCGCGAATTTGATTTCATAGTGACCGACGGGAATTACGATCCGGCCCGAGCGGGCAAACCGTTCCTGCTGGCCGACGAGAAGGATCACCCGGCCGAACCGTTGAGCTTCGACCTGGTGCGGCGAGCTTTCCTAAAGGAGTACGCCCGCAGATTCGCCGCATACAAAGCCGGCGGCGGCAAACCTTACCCCGTTGATCCGCCGCGCCTGCTGACCGGCGCCCAGCGCCGCGCCGCATTTGTGCCCAGGCTTATCAGACCACCGGTAAAGCCCTTGAAGATCGACCCGTCAATCCACGGGATCGCCGTAGGCAAAACGGTAACCGCCTCGGCGGCGCTGCGAGCCTACCGCCCGGAACTGGCGGTCGACGGCGACTGCGATAACCTGCAGTCCAGTTGGCAGTGCGACCCCTACCCGGCATGGTTGAAGATCGACCTGGGCAAGTCGGCCAGACTCAATCGCATTCACGTATTCCCCTATTGGGGCTCGGGTCGCTTCTATCGCTACACCGTGGAAGTGTCCGAGAACGGCGAGACATGGCGCCGAGTCGCGGACATGAGCACCAACAATAAGCCCGCCAACCCCAGGGGCGACGAGCACCGCTTCGATGCGATAACCGCCCGCTACGTACGAGTGAATATGCTCCACCACAGCCTGAACCGCGGCGTGCATCTGGTCGAAGTGCGCGTCTTCGCCGCAAAGTGACCGCACACAGGACACCGATACAATATGACGAAATCCAGCAACATAACTCGGAGAGGGTTCCTGGCGATGGCGGCCGGCGGAGTCGCTGCGGCGATCGCCGGTCAGCGGGCGTTTGGGAAGAATCCCGCCAAGCGCCCTAACGTGCTGTTCATCGCCGTGGACGACTGGAACGATTGGGTCGGATGCTTCGGCGGCAACCAGGCCAAAACGCCGAATCTCGATCGACTGGCCAAACGCGGAACAAGCTTCCGGTACGCGCACGCAAACGCGGTCTATTGCGCCCCGTCACGAACATCGCTGATGACCGGCAGGCGGCCTCACACCACGGGCTTCTACCACGACGAACCGCACTTCGTTAAGGAGAACAGCCCCAAGCTGGTCGATCTGCCAGCTTGGTTCAGGAAGCACGGTTACTACGTCGTCGGGGGCGGTAAGCTCTACCATCACATGCCCGGCTTCATCGACATGCGCGGCTGGGACGAATACTTCATATGGAACCCCGCGCTGAAGAAACGCGGCTGGGGACTGCAGTCCTGGGGATCGCCCGCCCCGCTGCCGGCTCGCGTTCCGTTCAGCCCGGTTGTGCGGCATATGACCGGAGCCGAGCCGATCGAAACGGCGACTGCAGATAAACGCCCCATAGTAGATTCGCACATGGAGTTCGGACCGCTGAAAAACGAAGATGAACCCAAGATGGCCGACACCATCTGCACCAAGTGGGCCGCTGAGTTCCTCGGAGCCAGACGCGACAAACCGTTCTTCCTGGGCTTCGGGCTGTACGCGCCGCACAAACCGAATTACGCGCCACAGAAATACTTCGACATGCACCCGCTGGCGAAAGTCAAGGCGCCGAAACCGCACCCCGGCGATCTGAACGATCTGGGGCCCGAAACGAAGAAACACTTCCTCAGGCGCAAGAAGCGAGTCCACGATCACGTAGTGGCCGCGAAATGTCGAAAGCGAGCGGTGCAGGGATACCTGGCTGCTCTGTCATACGCCGACGCCATGATCGGCCTGGTCCTGGACGCACTTGACGCCGGCCCGCACGCGGAAGACACAATCATCGTGCTCTGGAGCGATAACGGGTATCACCTCGGCGAGAAGTTCGCCTGGGCCAAGCACACGCTCTGGGAGCGAACATCGAACGTGCCGCTGATCTTCGCCGGCCCGAACGTCGCTAAAGGAGCGATCGTAGACACCACAGTAAGCCTGCTGGACGTCTACCCGACGCTGACGGATCTGGCCCGGTTGGCGTCCAACAAAGACGCCGAGGGGATCTCCCTGGCGCCGGTTCTCTGCGATCCGAAGTCGGCGAGGGATCGGACCGTGATACAGATCAGCGATCGCAATGACTTCAGCATGATAAACCAGAGCTGGCGGTACATTCATCACGCATCGGGTGAAGAAGAGCTCTACGATCTGAAGGCCGATCCCGGCGAGCTGGACAACCTGGCCGGCAAGTCCTGCAGCGCCAAGACCTTGGCCGATTTTAGAACCCGCAGCCCAAAAGAATTCGCCAAGCAGGGAATGGGCATCCACGCCGGGAACTTGCGGCCGCGTTTTGAAGGCGAAACGTTCCAGTGGCGGCCTTGGAGCCGTCCGAAGAAGAAGAATAAGAACAAAGGCGGCGCCCACAAGCGATAACACCAAATTTGTTCGAGTGGATCCCGCGGACACCGAAGCGCATAACGTGTAGTCGGAGCAAGCATTTAAAGCCTCCGATACGGTATGCGTTCATTCATGAGTGAGACTTTCTCGGATATCGATTCATCCGGCGACTATAATGTATTGGTCATTGAAACGGACCCGTACTGAGAATTCAGTATGATGCTCATCGGCGCGGCGGCTCGTGGGGGTGCCGCGCCGTTTCTTTGCGCGGGCGGCGGACCGCCGATTCGATCCCGCGCCGCACTTCACATTATTACTGGAATTAGGCAAGAGGGCTTTCTAACATACGTTAATTAATATGCTGTTGGTCGGAATTGTGAGTACCGACCGGTTAGTTTTCGGGCTGCTTGAGGCGGCCCGTATTCATCGAGTTTCCAACGAAGCCAGAGGTAATGACTATGATGCGCATGAACAGGAAAGTTGTGTCGAGTTGTCTGATCGCAGCGGCAATCGTAGCGGTTGTCGCCACGAGCGGCTCGATCGCACAAGCCGCTCGACGCAGACGCGGACCGGCAGAGATAAAGTTCGCCGACACCCACAAGGCCCGGATCGAAGCTGCGTGGATTCGCGACTTCGGAACCGACGTGGCCAAAGCCGTCGAGCTGACGGAGAAGACCTTCAAGTTCGTCGGCGACACCGCGACGGCAAAGAAGCTCAAACCCGCATTCGAAACCCTCAAGAAGGGCTCCGGACAAGAAACATACCTCAAGATCCGCTGGCTGAGACGCGAGTTGATCCTGTCGCACCCGACGCTTAACTTCGACAAGCTGCTGGTCAACAAGCGCGCCCCGACGGGCTACTCCCACCAGTGCGATCAGTATCTTGGAAGACACGCTCGACCCGGAGCCGGCCTGACGGTCCTGGCAAACTGGAAGACCGAGCCCAAGGCTGACGAAATCCTGGCCAAGAAGCTGCCGGTCGGAACCACATTGCACCCCGATCTGTCGTACGATGGCAAGAAGGTCCTGTTTGGTTACTGCGACGCAACGAACCCCAACAGGAACGAACGCCGCTACTGGATCTGGGGCTGCAACATTGACGGAAGCGACCTGAAGCAGTTAACCGGAACCAAGAAAGATGCGTTCAAGACCTGGGGCGGCAGGCACACCGTGCTGGTCGAAGACTGGGACCCGTGCTTCCTTCCCGAAGGCGGATTCGTGTTCATCTCGACCCGCGCCCAAGCGTTCGGCCGCTGCCACGGATCGCGATACACTCCTTCGTACCTGATGTACCGCGCCAATGCGGACGGATCGAACATCCACCAGATCTCGTACGGCGAGGCAAACGAGTGGGACCCCTGCGTGATGTACGACGGACGTATCGTCTACACGCGTTGGGACTACATCAACCGCCACGACGTGAAATACCAGAGCCTCTGGTCCACACGACCTGACGGCACTGACGTGAAGCACTACTACGGCAACTACACCGCCAATCCGCAACTGATCGTGGAAGCGCGACCGATTCCCGGTACGGAGAAAGTTGTCTCCGTGGCCGCCGGTCACCACTCGTATACGACAGGCTCGCTGATCGTGATCGACATCGCCAAGGGCGAAGACGGACCCAAACCGCTGACTCGCGTAACGCCGGAAGCCAAGTTCTCCGAATCCGAGGGCTGGCCCAATCCGTTCACCGCGCCCTGGCCTTTGAACGAAAACCTGTACCTCTGCGCCTACTCGCCCCAGAGACAGGCCCGCCAGGGAAGCGTAAACTCCGACAACGCTTACGGCATCTTCCTGGTCGACGACTTCGGCGGACGCGAACTGATCTATCGCGACACGAAGATGTCCAGCTTCGC
>CAYMSH010000055.1:0-22470 GCA_964392945.1 uncultured Planctomycetaceae bacterium
ACGGCGGAACGTTGAACGTTAACGGTTTGCTTGTCACAGGCGGGGTTAACGTCGTCAACGTCGAGGCTGGCGGGACACTGAGCCTCGGCGGCGGTTCGATGGTCCGTTCGACCGCGGCCGAGTCCACGTCGAACGTCGAGGTTACAGTCGATGGCAAACTCTCCATTGAAGGCGCGGGTCAGAGCTATCTCGGCGACGGCGGCCAGCTTGGCGGCGACGGCGACGATCACTCCACGAACCTGACCCTGGGCGACGCGGCCGTAATCGACTGGATCTTCGGCGGAGTTGGAGCCGACAATGACAGTTATCTGACGGTCAAGGGCCTGACGACGCTGGGCGCATCGCTGACGGTTAACATAGTTGACGGCGGCGGCTCGGCCGACGGCGACGACGTCTATCTGATCAGATCGCTGGCCGGCGCTGTGAATCCGACGGCGATTGTTCTCGGCGATAAGCCCGCAGACTGGACAGGCACACTTGAGTGGATCCAGAGAGGCGCCTCGTTATGGGACCTGCAGCTCACCGGTCTGACGACCATCGCCCCGCCGCCGACCTGGACAGCAACCGGCGGGGGCTTCTGGAACAATGCGGCCAACTGGAATACCGCTTCGGCGCCCAATGGCAACACTGGTGTCGAGTCATCTGTGCTCTTCGGCAGCGCCATCACCGCGGCCAGCACGGTTGTCACCGACACGCCCGTGACCGTCAACGCCATAACGTTCGACAACGCCAACCGCTATGTGGTTTCGGGCGCCGGCAGCTTGACGCTGGAAGATGCCGACGACGCCGTGGCGACGATCCAGGTGCTCCAGGGCACGCACGAGTTCCAACTGCCGGTTTCTATGGGCAGCGACAGCGAGATTACGGTGGCTGCGGGTAGCGAGTTGATCTTCAACAACGCATTGAACCTGGGCGGTTTCAGTCACGACAAGCTTGGCGACGGCCTGATGAGCGTCAATAATGTATTGACCACCGGCGGCGGACAGATCGTCGTTCAGGAAGGAACCATAGGCGGCAGCGGAGTCGTCGGGGGCGATCTTGTGGTGGCGTCAATCGTGGCGCCGGGCAACAGCATCGGCACGCTGACCGTCGGAGGCGACCTGACGCTGGTGACCGATTCGGTTTACGAGTGGGAAATCGGCGAGGACGGAACTGACGTGATCGACCTGGCCGGCGGCAGCGGCGAAGTGGTGCTGGGCGACTTCATCCTGAAGATCCTCGACGCCGGCGGCGATGTAGCCAGTACTTCGGTTCAATTGCCTGTGTTCACCTACGATGCGGGCACTTCGGTAGACATAAGCGGATTTGGCAATGATGCAGGCAGTTTCGACGTTACGGACCTGGATGCGAGCTGGACCGTGGGCGCCCTGACGTTGACCGACGGCGGATCGGGCATCATCTACCTGACCGGTCTGATGACCGGCCAGAACCCCGGCGACACCAATGGCGACGGATTCGTCAACGCGACTGACCTGGCGAACTTCGAGACGGCGTTCGGACTGGCCGGAGCCGAACTGATCGCCGAGGGATTCGCGTTCGATCCGGACTTCGACGGCGACGGCGACGCCGACCTGGACGACTTCGTAATGCTGCGTGAGAGCTTCGGCAACAACTACAATCTGGTCCCGGCGAGTCCGGATATGTCCCAGGCGCCCGAACCGGCGACGATGAGCCTGATGGCGATCGGCGGACTGGCGATTCTCCGCAGACGCCGCCGAAAGTAAACGACAACTACAACTGAATAATGATAACTGCAAAGTCTCTCCTCAAGACTTGTCGGTGGGAGCTTGTTGCTCCAACGGTTTAGTTAACCTCGGTTCGCTGAACCTTCGGTTTAATCAACCTTCGGTTTCACCTACGTGATTGTCAGCCGTAGCCGCTGAGTCTAACATACCCGGTGATTCGGGCCTGCACGCCTGAGTCATGACCACGCAGATTATCACTTGCGGGCGAGCCACAAAAAAACGGGCTCGCCCGTTTCTTGTTTCGCAGACCGGTTTGGTTGGGACCGTTGTCGTTGCCGTTTGGCCTGGCCAGTTGCTCCTGCCTACGTCGAGATGAATCCGTTGTTTGTTGTTGTTTGTCTTATTCTGGGAAAGAAATACAAGAGGCTGTTTAGAACGCAGAATCGTCTCAGTTTAGGTGGTAGGTTGCAAGAACGCAGTTGGATCGAACCAAACGATCGTGGCTGCTATGGCCACGTTTGTTCGCTCTCTTAACAAACACAGAACTGGAAAGCTATAGTGAGTCCCGCAACAGAGCAAGCGTTACTTGTACCAGCCCCGCTTGCGATCCTACCTTCTATCCAGAGTTGATAACCTGCAGAAAGAGAGTTCGCCTGACTGATGGCACGACTGAAACCCAGTGAGTGATGGCGTATTGATTGCGGGCGCGATCTCCTCATGCGGTCGGTTCGGTTGTTTCTAATCAGGTAACGAATATCGTACAATAGGGCAATAGGGCAATATGCGGCTGGTCGTATTAAATACTGAAAGAACATTGTTGTTGGCCGAGAACATACCGGTAGCAGGGGGGGCGGGATCGAACTGGTCCTCCTTCTGACGAAAATGCCTAATAAGGAACGAAAGAATGACAGAGCAAATGGATGATGTACAGGCCGTGGAGAAATTAGGGCAGGCGCGCCAGCGGATGCTGGAGGAACTGCGCAAACATATTGTCGGGATGGACGAGGCGATCGATCAGGTCATGATTGCTATCTTCTCGCGCGGCCACGGGCTGCTCGAGGGAGTGCCCGGTCTGGCCAAGACCCTTCTGATCAGTTCTATCGCCAAATCCATGTCGCTTTCCTTTAACCGTATCCAGTTTACGCCCGACCTGATGCCATCAGACATCACCGGTACGGAGATCCTGCAGGACAACCCTGAAACGGGCACGCGTCAGTTCATGTTCGCCAAGGGTCCGATCTTCTCCAATATCGTCCTTGCCGACGAGATTAACCGCACGCCTCCCAAAACCCAAGCCGCACTGCTCGAAGCGATGCAGGAGAAAATGGTCACCGCACGCGGGGAAGACCACACGCTGGACCTTCCGTTCTTTGTCCTGGCGACTCAAAACCCCCTTGAGCAGGAAGGAACCTACAGCCTTCCGGAAGCACAGTTGGACCGCTTCATGTTCAAGATTCATGTTGAGTACCCCAGTTTTGACGAAGAGGTCGATATTATCCACAGCGTAACCGGACGCAAAACCGAAGAGATCAAGCCGGTCCTGAGCAAGGAAGAGATTCTGTCGCTTCAGGATCTGGTCACTCGCGTTCCCGTTGCCGAACACATAGTAAGGTATACCGCGACGCTGGTTCGCGCAACCCGCCCGGCGGAGGAAGATGCTCCGGACTTCGTCAAGAATTGGATATCGTGGGGTTGCGGTCCGCGTGCGTGCATTAATTTGGTTACGGCGGCCAAGGCTCGCGCGGTTCTCAACGGACGTTTCAATGTGGCGATCGAAGATATCCAGTCCCTTGCTCTTCCTGTTATCCGCCATCGGTTGGGGTTGAACTTTGAGGCCCTGTCTGATGGAATCACCACCGATGAGGTGATCAAGCGACTCTTGGCGGCGATTCCCGCCGACGCGGATCTCCACAGTAAAGACAGGAAAACCGCAAATGCAGGGTAGTTACCTTGATCCTAATATACTTTCGAAGATCGGATCTCTTGACATTGTCGCCAGACAGGTTGTCGAGGGCGTTCGCATCGGAATGCACCGAAGCCCTTCGCGTGGGATCAGCAGCGAGTTCACGGCATACCGACAGTATGTCCCGGGCGATGAGGTTCATAATATCGACTGGAAGTGCTATGCACGGAGCAATCGGTATTACATCAAGCTCTATGAAGCCGAAACGAACTTTGTCTCCAATATGCTCATCGACGCCAGCGGGTCGATGACCTATGCGTCAGGCGGAATCAGCAAGCTGGAGTACGCCAAATTCATGGCCGCCAGTATGGCGTACCTGATCACCGATCAGAGCGACATGGTGGGTGCGGCGGTTTTTGATGGTGAGATGCAGTCTTACCTGCCCCCCAAGAGCAGCCGGAGCATTCTCAGCGATATTTCCCGTGAATTCCGAAAGGTTGAACCCAAACCCCGCACCAATGTGGGAGCGGTGCTGAATAACTTTGCACACCGTATGTCCCGCAGAGGGGTGGTCATGTTGTTTTCCGACATGCTGGACAATACCGACGAATTTATTTCAGGTATCAACCACCTCCGCTTCAGAGGGCACAATGTTGTCGTCTTTCACATTCTGGACCCATACGAGCTTGATTTCCCGTTCAAAGGAACGTCCAGGTTCATTGGTCTGGAGGACGAAGGAGAGATCGTTACCCAACCCGATCGCCTCCGCGACAACTACTTGAAGGAACTAAACAGCTTTATATCGAACATCCGGAGCGCTTGTGTCAAGGCGCAGGTCGATTATGTCCTGGTCAACACGGCCGAACCGATCGAGCACGTGCTCTCGGGCTACCTGTTGCAACGCGGCTTCATTAACAAGAGATGATCATGGCGTTGATATCACAAATCAGGATTGTAGGCCGGGCACTCTTGCCCGGGTTTGCCCGGACGGGCAGGAGTGCGCATCCTACGGTTGTTGCGATCTTTCTACTTCTGCTGATGGTTGCGCCGGTTTACGGGCGTTGGAGCCCGCAACCGCTCCCTTCGCTGGTTGGCAAGGGGGACATCAGGATCTGGGATGAACAATATCTCGGAGGCCGCCCGCCCAAGGGCGGAAAGGCTGCCGGGGGTTTTCTCGAGGTGTTTGGTCGGTTCGACCCCATTCATAACGAATTCCGGTCTGGGCGTTTCGGGCTCTTTTCCGGCAGTCGCGTCCACACGACCTGGCGCTTCATTAAACCGCTGACTGATGTGATTTTCGCCGAGGGGAAGACCACGATCTTCGATAACCACGTGTCGGAACTGGTCACGCCGCCCTTCGAGGTGAAGCTCGACTACGTGACCTTCCTGCTCAGCGGTGGTAATATGCCGAACGAGGCCTGCATTAATCTCCTGATCGACGGTAAGGTCGTGCGGACCGCCACTGGGCGAAACGATGACAAACTGGAATGGGTCGCGTTTGACGTCAAAGCGTTTCGAGGCAAAAAAGCACAAATCCAGGTGCTCGACACAAGCACCGCCGCGTTCGGGTATATTACGTTTGATTGCATTTGCCAGAGCCCCAACTCCAAAGGCGCGGTGCGCATCATCGCCAAACTTCCGTCCAAGGCGAAGACCGCCGCGCGAGCCCAAACAATCTCGGGCCGACTGGCCGGAACACCAGCGATTGCAAACGGACAACTCAAAATTGGCGGCAAACCCGTCGCCTTGAAGGACTTGCTCCTGTTCGACGCCGGTATCAAATCGGCCGGCGATATCTCCGGCAAGAGGCTGCAACTGATCAACGGGGATGTGCTTCGGGCCGATATCCTCAAACTCGAAGAGGACAAGCTGGTCATACGGCATGCGATGTTCGATGAAATGCGAATTCCGGTCAGTCAGGTCGCCCGGGCGGTGTTCCAGGCCGGACCGTCGATCAAGGCTGAGCCCGGTACACTGATACACGCCAAGGGCAGCAAGATTCCGGGAAAGCTGATGTGGATCCGCGAAAATAACATTGCAATCAAATCACCGCTGCTCGGTTCGGTACCGCTGCCCAGGGCACGCGTCCGCGCCTACGTGTTCAACCGGGTCAAGCCGGGTGCGACCGACACCGTAATGCTTGCTGACGGAGGCAAGCTCTCCGGTAAGCTGACCCTGGACAAAGATAACCTTGTAATCGCGCATGACGTATTTGGGCCGGTGAAACTGGCCGTCACGGACATCACTCGCATCACGCGGAGCCTTTCCGGAGTCACCCGGTTGACCGACCTGAAAGGCGAAGTTCGCCAGCAGGTCGGCCCGATACCGCCGCCCGCTCCTTCCCGCGTTAAGGGACAAGCCGGCGACATTCTGCGGATGTTTCCTCACACCGTCATACGCTACAAACTGCCTCAATCAGCCCACAGCAGGCGTTTGCGGGCGACTTTGGCTCCCGTAGCCAACAGCCGCACACCTATGACAACGCAGGTCCGAACGAAAGACAAAAAATGGACTTACACCATCGATCCGAAATCCACCGGTGTGGATATCGATATTGATCTGGGCAAGTCCGGCGAGATCGAAATCACCACGGATTGTCCCAAGGCGATTTCCTATCCATGCGGCATTGAATGGCGCAACGGCTTGATTACGAAGGGCGCAAACCCATGAGCTTCTTGAATTCACTGCCTCTGTGGGCGGGCTTGGCCGCACTTGGCGCGGCCGTGCCGATCCTCATACACTTGTGGAGCAGAAATCAGAAATTTGAAACTCCATGGGCCGCCATGGAGCTTCTGAAAAAGGCGCTGATCGCCCGATCTCAGAAGATACAAGTTGAAGATATCCTGCTACTGGCTCTCAGGTGCCTGGCGCTGATCCTGATAGCGATGGCCCTCTTGAGACCACTGTTAAACACCTCCGGTAATAGTGGGGTTGGCGGTAAGAGCGTGGGCGTCGTGATCGGTATAGATGCGTCATACAGTATGAATCACGGTGAGCACGCCCGTTTTGAAAAAGCGGTTGGCAAGGCCCGTGAGGTCCTTTCGACCATCGGCCAGGGCGATCCGGTGAGCATTATCCTGATGAGCAAGCACCCTGAAGTGCTGTTCCGCCGCACCAGCTACGAACCGGACGTCTTCGCCCGCGCCCTGGACGAATTGGACACAGCTTTCCCGCATTCGTTGAACCTGGAACGGAACTTAGAACGCCTCGACGAACTGGTTTCCGAACTGAAGACCGCGACGCGGGAATGTTATATTATCACAGACGCACAGGACAGCGATTGGCGGGGATTGTCCGATCAGGGTAGAAGCAGCCTGAGGCGGATGTGCGACGAATCCCGTGTCATTCTGGCGCCGGTGTCCGCCGGCGACGGTGAAAACCTGGTAATAACCGACTTTGCCTATTCCGCCGGTTCCCTACAGCGTGAGGGCTCGGCACGATTCGCCGCCAACATCCGCAATACCGGAATTCACCAGTCCGACGGGGCAAGCGTCGAGTTCTTCGCCGACGGTAAACTGAAGACCCGTGAGGATGTCGGACCACTGGAAGCGGGGGAGACCCGTTCGGTTTCTTTCTTCATGTCCTTCGACTCAGCCGGAGACGTCGCACTTACGGCACGCCTATCGAAAGACGACCTGCCCGACGACAACGAACGCCATGCCATCGCCAGCATTCAGTCTTCCGTAAAGGTGCTGTGCGTGGATGGGGACTTCGCCGAAAGCACGCGAAAGACTCCGCGAGGAGGCTACTACCTGGTGCGAGCCCTGCGCCTCCGACACCATGACGAACAAGCTCCTATCAGGGTCGTTCATATCGACGCGTCAGATATGCTCAGCGAAAAACTCAGCGACTACGATATAGTAGTAATGGTCAATGTGCCCGATGTTTCCGAAGACACGGGCATGCGCCTGCATCAGTTCTCCCAGGCCGGCGGCGGGTTAATATTCTTTCTCGGCGACAAGGTCGATCCCGAACAATACAACAAGATTCTGGGCGGCGGTAAGCATCAGGTGCTGCCCGCCCGTCTGGTTGAAACCGCCGAGCATGCGAACCCCAAGGAAGGCTGGCGGATCGCCACTGCCCAAAGCGATCATCCGCTGGCGCGAGTGGTTAGTCGCATACCTGCGGACCTGACCGCAGCGGCAAGCTTCAACAAGACCGTGCGTGCGATACCCCTCAAGGGCAGTGAGTCCATCCTGGGGCTCGACGACGGAAGATTGCCTCTTTTGCTGGAGCACAGAGAAAAGCGGGGCGGGCGCGTGCTGCTGTTCACTTCCTCGGTGGATCGCACCTGGAGCAATTTCCCGCTGCAACCCCTATTCACAATCTTATTGCAGCAGTCGGCGACAATGCTTTCAAATTCCACGGATCTGGCCCAGAACATTGTCGGCGAGTCGGCGACCGTGCCCTTGCCCGGGCGAAGAATCGGCGACAAAGTCACCATCACCGATCCGCGGGAAGCGTCTTTGACCGTCAAGGCGACCCATATTGAAGGATCGACGGCATGTGTTATCACCCCCGAAACATCCGGAATATACCAAATCGCCGCCGATTCGGGTCACAAGGCGATAGCCCTGGCGGTGAATGTAGACACCGCTGAATCCGAGATCCGCGCGGCGAACGTCGTCGCACTGAAGCAGTGGCTTGAAGGGATTCCCGTGGAAGTTACCTCCGAAGGATTGGCCGGCTCGGTTTTAAACAGCCGCAACGGACGGGACATAAGCCTCCTGCTGCTCACGCTGGGCATCGTCTGCTTCTTTGGGCAGGGATTGGCCGCGAACTACTTATCGCGCCGCAAGCACGCCGATTCTGGTGATGTTGCGGCTTCGTTGAAGGGGCGTCGCGTTGCGGCGTCACGACGTTATTGATCGACGATATGGGTAAATCATGCTTGATGCATTACTAAATCTGGACGAGGGACAACGCATCCTGGACATGCAACTGCTGATGAGCGGCAGTCGAGTTCTGCTGGCTGTGTTGCTTCTGGCGGCAATTGTCTACACCGTCTTTTACTACCGTTGGGTCAGGAACATCCCGTCGAAAGGGCGGAAGTTCATGGGGTTCTGGCACCTGCTGGCGATTGTTATTCTGATCGCCATCGTAGCCATGCCGGTCGCGAAAGTGCGATACACCAAAACTTACCGACCCACCATGCTCATGCTGGTTGACACATCACGCAGCATGGCGGCCGAAGACAAACGCGTAACGACCGAAGCGATCACCGAAGCGGCACAAATACTCGGTGGACTCCCTCTCGACGAGGAAGTCTCGGCCGACGTGATCCAGAAACTTCTGGCCCAGTCGCAAGGAGCCTCACGGCTCGAACTCATGAAGGCCCTTTTCGCACATCCGCAGATTGATCTGCTGCGACGGGCCGGTGAACGCTTCGATGTCAGGTTCTTCAGCTTTGACAAGACCCTTGCCCCCGAGGGCGGAGCCGATGACGCCGAGGCATGGTTGAAAGACCGCAAGGCCGACGGGGAGGAGTCCCGCATAGGATCCGCCGTCCAGGAAGCGGTCTCTCGATATACCGGGACGCCAATTGCCGGCGTCATGGTGTTCAGTGATTTCGGATGGGTAAACGGCAAGAATCCTGTCCGCGTATCCGGTGAACTGAAGAAAAAGGGCCTGCCTGTCTATCCGATCAGCATCGGCCTGCCGGCGCCGCCCGACGCCATGATCAGCGAGATCATCGCCCCGGCAGCCGTCTTCAAAGGCGATCCGGTTTCGTTGCGGGTGCGAGTGAAATCTCGCGGGCTTCACGGAAGGAGTTCGACGCTGAAGCTCAAGATCAACGATCAGGAAGCCCAAACCCAACCGCTTGTCCTGGCCGACGGCACGCAATTCGTGGAGATGAACGTTAAACCGGAGCAGAGTTCCGGCGTTCTTCGGCTCGACTTTGAACTGGATGGGACCAGCGCCGATTCCAACCCGAAAAACAATACCCAATCCCATCGCATGCGGATTATCGAAGATAAGATAAAGGTGCTGTACATCGAAGGCATGCCTCGCTGGGAGTTCCGCTACCTGCGATGGGTGCTGCTGCGCAACCCGCATATGCAAACGCGGTTCCTGATGACCGAAGGCGATCCTGACCTGGCGAAAATATCCCCTCACTTCATGTCCGGATTCCCCAAAGACGTCAAAAACATTTTCGAGTACGATTTGATCATACTCGGCGATGTCTCGTCCAAGTACTTCAAGGACGGGCAGTTGGAGTTATTGGAAACCCAGATCAGGGCACATGGCGGTTCGCTGATTATGCTGGCCGGTTCCCTGAACGCACCGTCGAGTTACCAGAATACGCCCGTAGCACAACTCCTGCCTGTCAATATCGGCGCCGGTAAGAAACGCATGGCCAGCGCTAACCAGTATCCGCGGCTGAATAAAAAGAACCAGAGCCCCATAACCGTCCTGGACGATTCATCGGACGCCAATCAGCGAATCTGGTCCAAAGTAAAGTCCATGCACGAACTCCCCAGCCTCGACGGCCCCAAACCCGGAGCACGTGTGCTGCTGCACCTGCCAGGCGAAAACGCGGGCCAATTGGACTACCCGCTAGTATCATGGCACGCATATGGAAAAGGTAAGTGCATGTTCGTCGCCACTGACAATCTCTGGCGATTGCGACTCGAAGCCGGTGACACGCATCATGCCCGCTTCTGGGGACAGGCCATCCAGTTCCTCACCATGTCCCGACTGCTGGGACAGAACAAACGGATATCACTGCAGACCGAAAGACCAGGCTACAGCCCAGGCGAATCAATTCGCATTTACGCAACTGTACTGTCCGAGTCCTACCAGCCGGTGGAGAAAGAATCTCACGCGGTGATCATCGAACGACACGGTTATGCAGACTCCACTGGCAAACTTACCCTTCTGCCTGATCCCACCACCTCGGGCGTCTACGTTGGCTCGGTTCCCGCCGGTCAGGAAGGCGACTACGTGCTGCGGGCCCAGGAGCACGAAGCCGAAATCTCAAGCAAGGTCGAGTTCTCAGTGGTCTCAAAACTGCTGGAAGATCGCGACACCTCCGCAAAGCCAGATATCGCACGCGATATCGCACGAGCCTCGGGCGGAAAAGTTATTCGACCTGACGAACTGGCCAGCTTCATCGACAATCTGCCCGCCCGGGAAATGTCCAGGGTTGTCAGTAGAGAGCTGGACCTTTGGGATACCCCCTTGATCTACCTGCTGCTGGTCCTGGCGGTCGGTATAGAATGGTATCTGAGGCGAAAGGGAAACCTGCTGTAATATTGGGACTCTGACAAATATGACCATTGAAAAACAACTAAGACGCACCTGGAAACAAGAACGTCGCTTCTGCCACATACGCGGTATCTGCCGCAGCGTGATATGGTTGGCGATGCTGCTGTTCCTGGGGCTTGTTATAGACTGGGGACTGCTCTTTAAGATCCGGACGCCCGCAACCGTTTCGCTGCTTCTCGGATGCACCGGACTGATCATAATGGTATGGGTGATCTGGCGGTACTGGCTCAAACTTCTGCAGCCTTACGACGCCACCCGAATTGCACTGGAAGTGGAGGCAAGGCACCCGGAACTAATGTCGTCGCTGGTGTCCTACACGCAGATGAACGACATGACCAGCCGCAGTGAAGCATCCCCGGAACTGCTCGAAGCCATGCGGAACTTTGCGGTTCAGCAATCCAACAAGCTCAAGTTCAGCGACATTATCGATTTCTCGCAACTCAAGAAACTCTTGGCCTGCGCCGTGATCATACTTGCGGCCGCCGCGGGGTTAAGCGTTAATTGGTCGGAATATGTCAGCGTGCTGGTCAAACGTCTTGCCGGTATCGATACGAGCTATCCTATTCGAACCCAGCTTGTGGATATAAGTGGTGATATGATCGTTCCCTTCGGCCGGACCGCCGAAGTGTCGGTTACCGCCGGCGGTGTGATTCCCGACGATGCGATCCTCCACGTCAAACCAACTCAGGGCCAAAACGCGGACTGGGCTGAACTGCCCATGGAGAAGCTCGCAAACGGATTGACCTTTGCCCGCGAACTGGACTCGGCCGATCGGAACATGCAATACTATGTGACCATGGGCGATTACCAGTCCGAGTCTTTTCAAATCACCGTGGTGCGTTCGCCAAGAATTGTTAAAGCCGAAGTGCAATTGCAATTCCCCGCCTACCTGAAACGCCCGCCGGAGATCACCG
This sequence comes from uncultured Planctomycetaceae bacterium, assembly GCA_964392945.1. Taxonomy (GTDB): domain Bacteria; phylum Planctomycetota; class Phycisphaerae; order SM23-33; family SM23-33; genus BS750m-G57. The sequence goes on from CAYMSH010000055.1 coordinate 11,772, forward strand.
ACCAGCTCAACCTGGAAGTGCCCGAGGGAACGCGTATCGACTGGCGGCTTCGCTGCGACAAAGCTGTCGGGAAACTCGGAGTTGTCTGCGGTGATAAGCGCATTGAGGCCCAGGTCGGTAAGAGCGGGAAAGACGTCTCTTTCTCACTCATCGCAGACAAGAAAATCGCCTATACCTTTGAATGGACGGAAAACACCAGCGGTGAGAACTTCCAATTCAAGGACGTGGAGTACAGCGTTAAAGCAATCAAGGACGCCAAGCCCCGGATCGTGTTCCGCGGGAAGGTGGCCAACGGACTGGCCACCATGGGCAAGAAAGCCCTGATCGGATGGCAGGCGCAGGATGATTACGGGCTTGGCGAGACATGGCTGGTTTACACGCTTACCACTCCCGGACAACCGGAGACCCCGAAAGAACAGCGCATACTGCTGAAGGATGCGAAAGGCCGCCTGAGCGCTGAGAGTTCCCATACCTGGACACTGGCAAAGGATGTGCCTGATCTTAAACCGGGCCGGAAGATCATCTATCACCTGGAAACCACCGATCTGAAACCGGATAAAAAAGGCCAGCGTATCGCCAGGTCGCCAGTACGTAATATATCCATAGTCAGCAACGAAGAATATATCCTGTGGTACCGTCGTGAACTCACCGAACACAACGAGGTAGTCAAAGGGGCATTCATTTCCGAAAGGAATGCTTCCAAGCAGATCAAACAGCTCTTATCCGAAAACGGAAAGGATAAGCCATGAACAAGAAAATGCATCGGTTTATATTATCGGCCTTGTGCTTTACCGTCCTGCTTACCGGTCTGCCGCGGCGTGCGCTGGCAGCTAATGATGTGGAGGCGGGAGGTCGCCTGCGCAAACTGGAAAAAACGCAAACCGGCGAGTCGAGAAAACTGGACAAGGTGGTTGGCGAAATTGCCTGGCTGTTGGCGGATCTGGAGTCAAATGGCTTGCTCAAACAAGGTGACGCCGAGAACGTTGCAACTTTCCAGGTTGCCATCGATAAAGTGGCCGCCAAACGTATGCCCACCGCGGCCGCTCACCTGCGGAACGCCCGTTTCGACCAGGCCGAGTCGCGCCGCCACACGACGTCGGCGGATGTGGAAGTCGACGCGATCCTGAGCGAACTGGCCGAAGTGTTGGCCGGCAGCTCGACCTTGTTGGCCTCCGAGCAACTTGTGCGCGAGTTAAAGGACCTGATCAAGATCCAAACCCTGGTGCGAAACCGGACGGTCGAATGGGGAAAAGGCATACTCATCAGTCCCGATATCGCCGGCGCGGGAAAAGGACCATTGATCCAGGATCAGACGAAGATTATCACCCGCTGCCAGACCTTCCTTGAAAAACTTCAACAGGCCGGTAAAGACGCGATGGACGATGCGTCCAAGTCACGCTTCCAGCAGGCCTATAATGTGTTGAGTCCACCAAAACCCACCAGCGAGATAATCAGTAAGATCACGACCCCCGAACCGAGCACGGGCGAGGTGCTGCGGGCGGCTGTTGAGCAGATCGAGCGTTTGGAAGTTCTCGCCGCGGTCGGCGCGCAGGATCGGGCGATCGCCTCGTTCAAGTCGGCGCTGCAAATCTTGTCGGCAGGTCAGTTCGAACTGGCCGAATTCGTCGCGGGCCTTGAGAAGCTCATCGAAAAGCAGAAGGCTCTGCGGAAAGACACCGCCGCCGAAGAAGACCTCGCAGGCAAATCCGCGTTCTACGAAGCGCGGCAGATCGAAATCCAGGACGAGGCAACCAATTATTCCTTCGAAGCCCCCGACCTGTTTGTCAGCAAGAAAGGCGAATATCTGGTCGAACCGCTGATGACCGCGCTACAGGAGGCGGTCGACGCCCTGAAGGCGGCGAAGAAGGACGAGGCGCTGGCTGCCCTCAAGGCAGCGCGGAAGAAAGACGCGATCGTCGCACTCAAGGCGGCGCAGAAGAACAAGGCTCTGACCGCCCAGGATAAGATCATTGCCCTCCTGCAGTCGGTTTACGGGACGGCCAAAGCCTTGAAAGAAGAAAAAGAAGAAGGGGACGATCCGTTCTGGGCCGAATCACCGGTCGTCCCGGAAGACCTGTGGATGTTGCCCCCCGACGGTGAAGAGGAAGATGCCGCGATGAAAGACGAGGATATGCCGGAGATATTCGAGGGGATCACCTCCACCGCGCTGATGGTTCAGCCGGAAGGCACGACAGTGGGCTCGGCGCCGGATGTGTCGTCTGCTGCGGCGGCGAATAAAGTCATCGGCCTTGAAGAAGGTGAAGAAGATTCGGAACCTGGGGACTTCATCACCGACGAAGGCCCGCCCAGTGCTGGCAGCGACGCGGCGCCCGAGGCCCCCGGCGCAAATACCGAAGGCAATACGGATGAAGTCGCGAAGGACCGGCTCGCACGCGAGTCGATGCAACGCCAAAGGCAAAAGGTTAAAATTCAGGATTACGTCCGCCAACTACCGCCGGAGTTTCGCCGTCAGGTGGCGGACTACTACCAGGTAATCGCAGAATAATTGTCCCCCTTTTATTGTCGCCTTTTGTTCCGCGAAAGGCGACAAATAGAGAGCTTGCTAATTGAGGAGCATACAAATGAAAAAACTAACCGTTTTCTTCGCCGCGGTCTGTATCGCGGCGCTTGTTGCGCTCCCGACAAAGGGGCAAGAATCTGAACAACTCACGAAGGTCGCGCGGTTGCCCGCCGATGTGAAACAGTCCATTAACCGCGGGCTGGAGTTCCTCGCCAAGACCCAGAACAAAGACGGTAGCTGGGGCGAGGGCAACATCACTGCCGGCACGTCGCTGGGCCTGATGTCCTTCATGCTCCAGGGGCACGTGCCAGGCGAAGGGAAATACGGTAAGCACACCGCCAAGGCGATCGACTTCATCCTCTCGGTCCAGAAGAACGGTTACTTCCACCACCCGAAGGACCGGGGGATGTACGAACACGGCCTGGCGCTGCTCGCGCTTTCCGAAGCTTGGGGACAAAGCAAGGACAAGCGAATTCGACCGGCGCTGATCCGGGCCGTGAACACCACGCTCAACGCCCAGGGTAAAGATGGGGGCTGGCGCTACGCGCCGCATCCCTCCGAGAGATCGGACACGTCCTGTTCGTCGATGCAGCTCGTGGCGCTGGCCTCGGCGCGGGAAGCGGGCATCGCCGTGCCTCAAAAGCGGATCCAGCTTGCGGTGGACTACTTCGTCGCCTGCGAGGTCCGGGCCACCGGCGGTTTCTCGTATCAACTCGGTGGCGGCGCACCGATGGGAGGCGCCAACTTCGCACGAACCGCCTGCTCGACGCTCTCACTCATGCTCAGCGGTCAGCACAAGCACCCGGCGACCCGCGGCGGCGTGGCCTACCTCGGCGCATCGCCGAACTCCAAGTTCGAGCACTCCGGCGGCAACCATTTCTACGGCCACTACTACGCCGCGCAGGTCATGTATCAGGCGGGCGACAAACACTTCAACAAGTGGTACCAGAAGATATCGAAAACCCACCTGGCCAGGCAAAAGGAGGACGGCAGTTGGGGGAACCCGGTCGATACCGGCTTCGCGATCCTCACCCTCGGCGTGCCGTACCGGTTCTTGCCGATCTACCAAAAGTAAACGCCAATGATGAGATACATACTTCCAATCCTATTGGTCGTTTCGACGCTGTCGGCAGGGCAGGCTGCCCGCCGCCCCGAACCCGTACCGTCTGCGGCCCCTCAGATGTTCATGCAGTTGGAGACCGGCGACTGGATTCTCAAGGCCGAGGCCTTGGACTATCTCTCACGCTACGACGTGCCCAATGCCGGGCCCGCGGTGCAGAAAGTCCTGGATGACAAGAACCCGAACAATCGCTGGCTGCGAGGCCAGGCGATGATCGCGATGTCCAGGATCAAACCCGGCAACGCCGCCGCCCTGGCCAAGGCCCATGCCCAGGACCCGCACACCGAGGTCCGCGTCGCGGCGGTCCAGGTGTGCGCCGACCTGCCCAAGGCCCAAGCTGCGCCAATTCTTGAGAAACTGCTCGAGGACAAGACGCCGTCAGTCCAGTTTACCGCGCTGGCCGCTTACGCCCGGCACCACGGGGCACAGGCCTGGGGTCGAGCCGAGCCCCTCACCGCCAAGATCCCGAAGGGCCAGATCGAGCCCGCCGTCCGCGCGCTGGGGTGGATCGGAACCGAGCCTGCTCTTGCACGCTTGGGTCAGCACATCGCCAAGGGCAAGCACTCACGTGAGATCCTCGCCGGGCTAAAGGGCGTCAGCAACCCCGCGCTGGCGCCGATCTACCTGGACCTGATCGCATCGTCCAGCGACCCGGCACTGCTGGCCGTCGCGTGGGCGGAACTCAAAACCTTCAAGCGTGACGCGGTTGTCACCGCCTGCCGCATGGCACTGGCGTCGGGCGATAATAAGAAGGTCCAGGCCGTGGTGAGCCTCGTCGCCGGCTACCTAAAAGAACCCGCGCTGGGTAAGGCTCTCCAGACCGTGCTGGCCGAAACGAAAGACCGCACGACGCTGTTGCTGGGTCTGTCCGCGCTGAGCGGTGTTGAGGCGGACCGCTTCAGTGCATTCTTTGTAACGCAACTGGCCCACGACGACCCGCAGGTCCGGATCGCGGCGGTCAGTTGCCTGGCCCAGTGCAAAGAAGTGAACCTGTACAAAACTCTCGAGAAAACGTTAACGGACAAGGAAGCTCGCGTACGGGTCGCCACGCTGAAGGCGCTACGCAATGCCGCAAAAGAACGCGTCCCTCAGGACAGCATCCTGAAGTACTTCACCCCGAGCTTGCTCGCGTCCGACAAGGCGACCCGCCAGGCCGCTATCGATACGCTTGTCCCGTTCATTACGCGGGACAACGGCGAAGCGGCCTTCGGCGTCATGCAGAAAATGCAGAACAAATACGGCGCGAGCGGCATCAAGCCCCTGATGCAGGCCGTTTTCCGAATGGTTCCGGAGGAGAAGTCCGCCGAGATTCTCGAAGCCCGCGGCTACGTCACCCGCTGGAACGTCATCGGTGCGTTCCCCTCTGGCTTCGCCGCGCCGGGCGCGGACGTTGATGGGTTCAAGGTCGCCTACCCGCCCGAGCAGCAAGTCGATCTCACCAAGCGTTACAAGGTCAAGTACAACATCCAGAGCGACCCTCGCTCTGGTAAGCACGTCAAGGAAGTCGAGATCGGCTGGGTCCAGGCCACTGTCGGCGACGCAGACGGGATCCTGTTCATGGCCCTGGGCGATCGTTCGCAGTTGCAGATACCGCGCGGCAGAGGCGTCGCCTACGCCTACACCGAGATCATCCTCCCCGACAAGAAACAGGCCCGCCTGGAGCTTCTCTTCAGCACGGGCGCCCAGCAACGCGTTTGGTTTAACGGGAAAGTACTCAGTCTGGAATCTAAAGTTAACGCAAAACAGCGAATCGCCACGAAGACCGCGACGGTCACGCTCGGTAAGGGCAAGAACCGTCTGCTGGTCAAGGTCGCGGCCAATGACACGAGGTGGGGGTCGGCGGGGGCCTCGGCGCGTTGGCTTGCGCTGAAGCTGGCCGACAAGGATGGAAAACCGGTGAAGTGGAGCTACAAATGAGACGCACTGGCATAAGTAGGACGGTCTTGTTTCTCGGCCCATGTGTCGTCATGGTCACGCTGCTCCTCGGGCAAACCGCTTTCGCGGCCGGTCGGGTTGATCCCAGGGAAGCGGTGGAACAAAACCCTGGCGACTTCACCGGAGCCGTGAAGCATCTTGGGGGCATGCTCAAGAGTCGACCTTTCTTCGATATAAGCAGGCCGTCCGAATCCGAACACTATGCCGCGAAGAGGATTCTGTCGCTAGAGCGCATGGGCAAGATATCGGTACATTCGCCGGAAGTGAAAAGAGCTTTCAGCTTCGACTTCCTCATGACCTACCGGGACCCGACGCATCGACACGAGGCACTAGCCCTCTACCAGCGGATTCCCGTGGCGAACTCCGCCGACCCGTACTGGCGGATCGTTCGTGCCCGCTGCGCGCGGTTGATGGATCTTCCCGAGACGCCCCAGCTCTACGAGCAAGTCGCCGCCGAGATGACCGGCGTGCCTCCTAATGACGAGGTGCGCCGCCTGTGGGACGCAAACCGCAAAGAGTTCAACCTGTCCGTGATCACCCAAAACGCCTGGCGTAGACAGACCACGCAGTTTGAGCACCACGCGAGGGGCCCGGACGTGCCCGGATCCCTGACGCCCCCGGCCAACCTGCTGCCCCTGCTGGACCTCGAGGGCGCCGTCGCTTCGAAAGCTACGGATTGGGAAACCGCGCTGGACGATCCGTCCAACACGTCGGCGAAGGAGCTCGATGGCTTATATGCCGAGGCGAAAAAGGCCGGCGAGTTGCCCTGGCGCGATGGGCGAGGGTTCCTCAATGCAGAGCAGGTGTTGGCCACGCAATGGTTGCCCAAGCCGTCTGAAGCACTCGCCGAGCTGCGCGTTGTACAGGAGCAAGGCTTCAAGAAAGTGACCCGAAGTGGCGTCGAGCCCGGCGGGGAATTGGCGCTGTTTCGCCGTTACCCGTGGTCAGCGTCGGCCCAGACGATCTTGCTCAAATCGGCACGGCGACACATCTTCGCGGGCAAGCCGCAGGCCGCCTACCGCAACTTTCAGGACGTGCTCCGCTACGCCGTGGCCAAGACGCTTCGCGAGCAAGCGCAGGTCGGGCTGTGGATCAGCCTCGCCCAGTTTGCCACGCCCGACGCCGTGGCGAAAGCATTCGAAGGCATCGACGCCAACGCCACCTGGCCGTGGTATGGCAAGCAAGAAAAAGCCGCCGCGATCAAGGCCGCGCTCGTGAAGGGCGACACGAAGCCGACCCCTTCGCCCACGCTGGCATCGCTCAAACTGCACACGGTTCACCTTCCGCCGGTGCGGATCACCTCACCCAAGGCGCCTGCGTTCAGCGTCGACATGCATCGCGAGGGCAACCAACTGCTGGTGAGCAGCCCCTCGATGTTGGCAATGTACGCTGCGAACAACCCGGCGAAGCCCTTGTGGATCCAACGCAAAGGCACCGGGGGCGGTAAGGCGAGTTTCGCTGGTCAGCATGTCGTTATGCCCTGGGAGAGCGAGCATAGACTGGGGGCCCTGCGCCGCGTTGACGGGGCGGTCGCTAGTGAAGGCGATCCGCACGATCTCCATGCACGCTTCCGCTACCGGACGATTGGCGGTCCCGTAACCGCCGACGGGATGGCGTACGCCGTCCAGTTCGCGCGACCTGGTGTCTATAGCTATGGGAAACTTAGTGGCGGCGGGAATGTAGTCCTCAGTTGCTTTGCAGAACGCGATCTCAAGCACCTCTGGACGCGCTCCTATAAGACCACCCGGGTGGACCACCATCTGTCTTCCCAAGCTAATAGCGTGCTGCCGCGAGTTAGTCACGGCGCCATCTATTTCTGTACGAATGCTGGTCATGTCATCCGCGCCGACTGCCGCGACGGCGAGATGGAGTGGATTCATTTCTTCCGGTCGGGCTTCTGGTCTCGGCCGCGCACCGGCGACAATAAGCCCGTATCACCTTGGTGCATGGGCGCTCGGCCGATCGTGACCGATGACAAGGTCATCTGCATGCCCAAATATACCGGCTACCTGTTCGCGCTCGACAAGGCGACCGGCCGGCGACTTTGGCGGACGCCGCTCCTCGAGGGCCGTGAGCTGCTGGGGATACACGAAAACCTTCTGCTGGTCGTCGGCGCGAACTGCCTCTACGCCGTGGACGTCAACACCGGCAAGCTGCGATGGGCGCGACAAATCTCCCCGGATTACGCCGACGGATTCCAGTTACCGCACGCCCAGATGATCGGCTCGTCGATCTACTTCGGAACGAAGAACACGCTTTACCGCTTCGATGCGCGGCGCGGGGGGTTGCTGGAATCGCGACAGTGGAAGATGGGGACCGAGACGCCCATGAGTTTCCTGATCGCCGGCACGGACCTCTACGCGATCAGCGACCTGGCACTTAAGGATGCAGCACTCGAACGACAACTCATCGAGCATGTCACGGTGATCCATCCGGCCGCGCGTGAACACACGCTTAAGCCCGTGAAGCGGAAAGATGGGAGCTTAGTCTTTCGGTGCGACGGCATGCTCATCTGCATCAAAGGCGACAAGGTCCTATGGAGCCGGTTTGTCAGCTTCAAATAAGATAGTCCGTATACCTGTGGGATGCGTGAGACCGTTAACGGCATCAATCTGGGCTGGCCGAAGGGGTCGGCCAGCTATGATGCGACGACGGGTGAAATCCTGACAATGGGAAAAATGCAGATAAAAGAAAAGTGACCATCGTCGCCTTTCGCTCCGCGAAAGATGCCTATAGGCGCAATGAAAAGGAACGAACATGAAAAACAATGCAAAAACTCTGGCGATAGTCTTCACTCTCGGCGCGATCCTATTGGCCTGGCGACCCGCAAACGCGATCACTCCTCCGGCGACACAGTACATGGGTCCGACCGGGATCACCGCCCTGATCGCCGGTACGCGGATATTCACCGTGAAGTCGGTCGAAAAGGGTTCGCCCGCCGACGGGAAGCTCTGGCCTGGCGATCAGGTCGTCGGCGCGGGAAGAATACCGTTCCTGAAACGCGTGCGATTCGAGTTCGCCGCCGCCATCGCCCAGGCTCGCACCGAAAAGAACAAGGGCAAGCTGGTCCTCATGGTGCGGCGCAAAAACGGTGGGCGAAAGATGCATCGGGTAACCCTGCAACTAGGCGTTGTCGGCCCGGACACCTTCAACGACACGGCGCCATACAATTGCCCCAAGACCGATGCGCTGATAACCGAGGCCGCCGAACACATTGCCTCAAAGAGAGCGTACGGTGGGCTGGGCGTCGGCCTGCTAGGCCTGCTGGCCACCGGTGAGGAAAAGTACATCAAGCACGTCCGCGATCATCTGCACAAAGAGAAGCAGCCGGAAGACACAAACGTCTTGATAAACACCTCGGGCGGTTACGTCGCCTGGCGCTGGGGCTACAAGATGTTGGTCCTGACCGAATACTATCTGCTGACCGGTGATAAGTATGTGCTTCCTGCCATCAGGATGTATGCCGAAGGCATCGCCTCGGGGCAGGACGCCGCCGGCCTTTGGGGACATCAGATGGCCACCAGCCGGAGTTTGGGCCGCGCTCACGGCTACGGGGTGATGAACCAGCCTACCATGCCGCTGTTCATCTCGCTGATTCTTGCCAAGAAGTGCGGTATCGACTCGCCGCGCATCACCGCGGCCATCGCGCGCACCACCAACCACTACGTCAGTATTTACATGCACAAGGGCTCGATGGGCTACGGAAACCACGGACCCCACAACAGGAGCTGCTACAACAACAACGGTTCCAGCGCCTCGCTAGCGGTCGCACTGGCCGCAGCGGGCCATGTCGAAGGCGCAAGGTTCTTCGCTCGCATGTCCATGGCCGGATACAACGGTATGGAATCGGGCCACGCCACCTACTTCTTCAATCTGATGTGGACCGGGCTGGGCGCCAACATTGCCGGGCCCGACGCCATGGCCGCCTTCTTCAAAAAAGCCAGTTGGCTGATTCCGATGAACCTCAATTGGAAAGGCGGGTACACCTACAGATCGTCAGAAGGCGAGAGCCTGGGCAACACCGGCTCCTACCTCCTGAACCTCTGCACCAGCCGGCGCAAAATCCACATCACCGGAAAGGGCGTCGATCCGAAGATCGTGCTGAACGCCAAGGAAATCAAAGAAACAATGGACGTTCACAAGTACGTGAACAAACTGATCCCGATGAATATCGATCAGCTCATGGAGGTGATCGATACCCACTGGTCACCGATAATCAGACGCACCGCCACATGGAAGCTGCTGAAGTTTAAGCTGCAAGACGTCGAAGCCACGGCCAGAAAGAGAATGAAGGCCAAACGCAACGCCTTGGCGCTGACCGGCGTGAGCCGACTGTGGGACAAAACCCCCGGAATCTTCGATGAGGTCGCGACGATTATGCGCGATCGCAGCGCGAGCATCGAACTCCGCGCCGCTGCCGCCAGCGTGTTGGGCAGCGCAGCCTGGGCACGCTATATCGAGCCGACTGAGAAGTTCGGCAGGGCGGAGTTCTACGGAGGTGGGCAACTGCACAAGCCCTCCCTGAAGTACTTCCCGGATCTGGTTAAAGTTATCGCCGACGACGAAGATAACGATCCGCGAGGTATTTTGGATCGCGCTGCCGGCGGCGCTCTGTCCAATCTGGGCAACCCCTACACGCAGAATCTGATCACCGACAAGTCCTTGTTTTACAAGGCCATCAACAAGATGCTCGCGGACAAGGACAACGCCGGTATTCGAGCGGGCGCGATGGCCCTGATCGCCGCGAAAATGCCGCTCGAGGATTTTCACTATGTCGCCGACATGGTCGTGCACGTCTCCCTCGGTACCGACCCGGAATACACCGTCTACCGCGGCTGCTCCCAAGGCACCGAAAACGGGGTCGGGCTGCTCAAACGGCTCAACATCCAGGAGGCGGCCGAGATCCTCATCGATTCCTTCCCCACCGCGACGCGTTGCAAGGAGCGGGCCCGCCGCATGGCTCTGCTAGGAAGCTTTGGCGCCAACGCCAAACCCTATCTGCCCCGGCTCAAAGCCGCGCTTGAAAAGTTCAACCCGGACCCCAAAGCGGAAAAGAGTGCGGGCTTCACCAAGGACATCCCCCTCCACAAGCACATTATCGAGGAGCTCATCCAAACGATCGA
>CAYMSH010000056.1:0-22280 GCA_964392945.1 uncultured Planctomycetaceae bacterium
GTGGCCAACGATGAGATTCTGCAGCTGGCCGGAAGCGTGCAGCCGGATATTCTGACGGTTTACGGAGTTCAACCTGTAGACGTGCCGGCCGTTCGCAAGCTGATCGAACTGGTCCGCGAAGTTGAACCGTGCGAAAACATGCAGGTGCTGGTCACAGGCGGCGTGTTCAATCGCGCCGACGGTCTGGCCGACGAAATCCGCGCCGATCTGTTCGCCGACACCGCCGACGAAGCGATAAAGGTCGTAGCTGCGCATCCGACACGAGTTGAGCGTCCTGACGTTCCGGAACCGGGACGTCGTCGAAAACGCAAGAGGGTGGTCCGCAACCAGACCGCGGCGAGAGCCAAAGCGGTTGTAGGCGGATAACGCCGGGAGCCAAATGAGGCGGTTGATGCTGCGGCATTACCGCGACGCAGATGGAAGATGGGGACGAAGGTGTTGTCGGCCGTAGGAGGGGCGGTCGGCAGCGCCTTTTTTTGTTCTTGACGGATTAGCGGGGGGAGTTGCCGGCAACGGATTGAATCCCGATGTACATCGGGAACAGAACAACAAGGAACCTGCCGGCAGGTTGGATATTGACTTGAGCCCCGGACGGATCAGTGGCCGATGGGGCAGACTATTTCATATTCGACATCGCCGCTTACATCGCCGGCTTCTGCGATCGCAGCTCCGACGAGGGAGTCGGCCGAAAGCTTGAACTTGAACTTCAGCGCTGCGGGCCAACTGCTCTGGTTGTGCCGCGTATGCGTCCCGCCGCCCTCCTTCCATTCGTTCTTCTTCGTCGGCCTGGACGAGATGGACAACTCTTTGCATCCGCCGGCCAGAACCATCCACATGGTCTGGTTGACCTGTTTGAGTCTCCTGGGAGGATACGCCAGGTCATCATTGTCAATGTCGGCGACTACCTGGTCCATTATGGATGTCATCTTGCCTGTACTCATGACCTGGAGTTCGGCCAGGTCCAGAGGCGTCTTGGTCCCGGCGTTGTCCCACAGCAGACAGTCGATAACTTTGTTCTCATCTGTCGTCGGGGCGTTCTTGGCTAGAACCAGAATTTTGCGGTAGAGCACATTGGATCCGTCGTCCCGGCCGTAGATGATAATCGCTCCGTCGCCGGACTGTTCGGAAAAGGCGCTCTGTGTCTTTCCGGCGATGACGAACACGAGTTTCTCGCCGCTTATTCGCAGGAAGCCGTTCTTGCTCATCTTGCGAATGTCGTTCCTGATGAGTCTGGAGATCGCTGACGCCGCGGCGTCGGCGCGCATGCGTTTTTCGCCTTGGGTGACGACAATATTGGTTCGGGTCATCAGCCCGCCGAACGCGAGCATGATGATAGCCATGATCGAGATCGAAACCATCAGTTCGATCAGCGTGAAGCCCGCGGACTCTCTGTGCGTCGGCCTTGCGGGCTGTTGTGATATCTGGGTGGGTTTTATCATCTTCTATGTCCATTGCCGGCGACTCTACGCCGGGATGTTGCTATTTCAGGTCGAACATCTGTCCGGTATGCATGTTAACAGGCAGATATATCCCGTTTTCGTTGAGATACTCCTCCCTGTCGGCCGGTTCGGCGTAGGTCAGCAACTTCGGCAGGTTGAATATCGTAAACGCGGTGACGCCGACCTTGCCGTTGGCCAGGCCGAAATCCCACAACTGCGTGTCGCCGGCTGTGAAAGCCCCGTCTGACGGGTCGAACTGTACTCCCGAGCCCTTGGGGCGCGTCGAAACAGTTCCGTCGGGAGTGAAGACAATGGAAAAAGAACAGAATTCCTTCAGGCGAGCGTCGGTCATGTTGATGTACTCGCCGTCTGCTTCAGTGCCTGCCGGCGGGGTTTCCTGATCTCTAACGAAGTCGGAGGTCAATTTGCCCAGCGCCGTTCCACCGGGCAGTTCCTGTGGAATGAAAGCCTGATGTCGCGTGAATTTCGGAGTGTTCTGGAGAATCTCGGCCGCAGAGACTTTGATTATCATCGAGTAAGCGGTCTGCTCTATTTCCGGCTGGGCGCCGAGTTGGACGTGAATTCCCGCGAACGTGTCTGACGAGATCGCCTCGGCCCGAGCGGCGGTCAATTGAGCGGCCACGAGGTTGTAGGCCTCGTATGACGATCTGGACGACAGCATCTTGGTCAGCACTGGAACGACCATGCTGACTATCAAGAGGACGATCGTAAGCGCCACGGCCAGTTCGATCAGCGTAAAGCCGTCCCGCTGTTTGCGGTTGCCGCTTGCCGGCGATGCGGCCTGGGGCGGGTCTGTTGATGTTTTCTGCGTCATTGCTGGTCTCTGTATATGCGTGTCGTTATTTGTTGTCTCGCACGTTGTCATTTTCTGTGTTGATGTCGCCGTCGGCTCCCGGGGAGATCAACCCTGGCGCACCGGCCAGTCCGCCGGTTCGCTTGTACACAATCGCATTGCCCCAGGCGTCGCTGAACTGCTTGTTGTTATCGGCGCTCCAGACTTTCTCTTCGAGCTTTGCGATCTGCTTCATGGCCCTGTCGTTGCCCCTGAGCTGGGTGATCCAGGTTTCGTTGCCGGAGTCCTGGGTGGGGTAGGTCTTCGTCGAGTCATAATACTCCGTCAGTGCGGTCATTATGATCTTCATGCTGGCCTTGGTTTCTTCAATATAGACATTCTTGAACAGTCTCTGGGACACTCCGATAACCAGGGTCATCAGAACCGCGAGAATCAGCATTACCGCTAACAGCTCGACCAGTGTAAAACCGCGGGTCCTTACATTGCGTGTTTTGCGTGTTCGTGTCGTCATTGTGGTCTCTTCTTCTATTTCTTGCTGAAGTTAGTTACATCGTCTGTGGGCAGGGCGCCCTGATCATCGCCGCTGTCCGGTCCGCGAATCTTGCCCCACTTTCCGTCAGCGCTTTGAGACATCAGGATGTAATCTCTGCGGTAGTACTTGTTCTCTTTGTTCTTGGCGTAATCGTCGATATCGATCAGCGAGATTCCCGGTTCAGAGGCCGCCCTGTCGAATTCGGAGTCGTCGTAGGGTTTCTTGCCGGCCTCCGGTTCGGCGTTGAAGAGGCAGTACCAGATCGTTCTGTTGAATGCGTCCTGGAAGAAGACCCTGTTGTTACTGTCGTAATCTCCGCTACGTTTGAGCTTGTCCACTCCGTTCCAGGGCTCGAAGATCCTGCCCCGCGGCTGGAGCCGATATCCCGGTCCAGGCTGGTAGTCTTCGACTTCTTTAAGGGCTCCGCCATCGATATTGGGGTCGGCGCTGAAAGCCTGGCCATAAAGCTCGGCGGGCATGCCCTTGACGCTCGGATATCTGTTGTGCTCTCCGTGGTACATCTCGATCGCCTTGTCGATGATGTTTATAGTCACCTGGCAGGAGTTGATCTTCGACTGTGTGCGAATCTTGATTATCGCCGGCACGCCGATGGTCAGCAGCATCGTGATAACGAACATCACCACGAGCAGTTCTATCAACGTAAAACCGCCGCTTTGTGACGCTTCGGGCAACGGCGTCGATACTGTCTTCTTATCGTTTGTCATATCTAGTTCTCCACTCCCCCGTAATCGTTGGCCAGGTCGTCGGAGTCTGTTTCATACAGCGTTTTTTCCGGATCGGCGGGGTCCTGGAACTTCCTGAGGATATACTGGCGATTAAGACCCGGAGCCATAAGGATGAATTCGCCGTTGTTCAAGACCGTGTTGGGAGACGGGGCCTTGGAGTCCAGCCAGGTGTTGAAGTGCGTCTGGGTAAGCTGCGGATCATTGCCCTGTGCGTCCAGGTACACCTTGTTATGCAGGAAGTTGAACTGTGTTGTCTTGTTGTTTTGCGTCGGTGAGTTGCTGGCCAGGAAGTAGCATACCGGCATCGCCTTGTCAGTCGGGAATCCGTCTGAGATCGTATTGTGCTTGAAACTGGGGGTGTTGGTCAGGCTCGTGTCGTAGCTTATCAGGTCGTCTTCCCTGTAAGGCACGTAAGAGTTTGACACCTGGTTAATGTTGATTGCGTTAGGGTTGTCCAGATCGTCGTAGTCTATATCAAACGCGCACGCGGCCAGGACCTGGCTGCCGGTCAGGGCCCCGGCGTCCATCGCCTGTCGCGGGTAGCCTGATGCGTGCGGGACTTTGCTGTCCTTTATCTCGCCAGGGAAGAATCCGGTCCTGTCCCTGTAGAGCATGGCTCCGTCGTGGAGCCTCCTGACCATGAACGCCGAGCGTCCGACGTAGACTTGCTGGAGGATCGTCTGTATTGTCGGTATCAGCAGTGTCGCCAGCAACGCGATAATTGAGATGACCACGAGCAATTCAACGAGGGTGAAGCCCCTGTGTCGCAACGGGGCGGGCCGCCTCTGAATTTCCGACTTACCTGTTTTCATCACAATGCTTCCTTCAGCGTTTTCCGGTTACTAGTTCGACATATTGTCCAGCATGCCGATCATCGGCATAAACAGCGCAACGACGATGAAACCTACGATGCAGCCCAGCACGATGACCATGACCGGCTCCATGAGGCTTGTCAGCGAAGCGACGAGTGTTTCGACTTCCGCGTCGTAGGTGTCGGCGATCTTGGTGAGCATCTTGTCCAGTTCGCCGGTCTCCTCGCCAACGTCGATCATGTTGACGACCATAGGGTCTACTACTTTGGCCTGCCGCAACGGAGTGGCGAAGGTTTCGCCTTCTCGGATGGCGTTGTGGACTTTGGTCATCGCCTCGCGATAGACAGCGTTTCCGGAAGTGTCTGCGGTGATGTCCAGCGCTTCGAGGATCGGAACGCCGGCCGTCAGCAGCGTTCCCAGCGTTCGCGAGAATCTCGCGATGGATGTCTTTGCGAGAATCTGGCCCAGGATCGGGATGCGCATCATGACCCTGTCGACGTGAATCGCCGTGGCCGGGGATTTCTTGAGCATCTTGATTCCGAACACCAGGACGAACGGTGTGGCGATAATGACAATCCATCCGCCGCCTATGATCCAGTCGCTGGTGTCCATCAGGGCCTGGGTGATCGCCGGAAGCGCCTTTCCCTGCTGTGAGAATATTTCCTTGAACTTCGGAACTACGAAGACCATCAGTCCGGTTACGATCAACAGAGCGAAAGAGATAACGGCGATAGGATAGATCATGGCGCCCTTGACTTTTCGCTTCAGGGCGTCAGCTTTTTCCATGAACTCCGAGAGTCGCTCGAGAATGATGTCCAGCACGCCGCCGAGTTCGCCGGCGCGGATCATGTTGGTGTATAGAGCGTTGAATATTCTCGGATGACGTTTCATCGCCTCTGAAAGCGAGGCGCCTTCGGTTACGTCTTCCTTGACGATTCGAACCGACACTCGCATCGGACCTGGTTTCTGCTGTTCCTCGAGAATCTGCAGGCTCCTGACGATAGGCAGTCCGGCGCTTACAAGCGTTGACAGCTGGCGAGTGAACAGCGAGATGATCTTGGTCGGCGCTCTTCCGCCGCCACGTTTCTTGGCGCTGCCGCCCCTGTCTGTAGGGCCGGCCGCCGCGGCTTTGCGCGGGCCGCCTTTACGCGCGGCTCTTTCCTTGATCTTCGTGGGGAAATTGCCCTGGGCTCGCACTTTTGCGATAGCCTCGTCGCTGTTGGCGGCGTCAACGGTGCCCTTGACGGGCTGGCCAACGCTGTTCATCGCTTCGTATGTGAAAGTCGGCATCGTAATCTCCTGCAGCCTCGGTGGGCTCTTGCGATGGTAACCGCTGCGAGTACTATCGAGATTCGCACGCGGCGTTAATGTACTTCATTACTATTCCATATCTTCGCTCAGGGTCTGAGCCACGACTTCTTCAATCGTCGTAAGTCCGTCGTAAATCGCCAGCAGACCGGATTCTCGCAGCGTTCTCATGCCGCGTTTGCGTGCGGCCTCGCGAAGCATGTTGGTGGACTTACGCTCCATGACCAGGTTGCGGATTCGATCGTCGTAGAGCATGATCTCGAATATCGCCATTCGCCCGCTGTATCCGGTTCCCCTGCAGTAGTCGCATCCGACGCCTCTGGAGAAGGTCCTGCCGGCTACGTCTTCAGGCTTGAGGGCCAGTTCCAGGAGCATCGATTCGTCGGGTACGTAGGTTTCCTTGCATCGGCTGCAGATGCATCGGACCAGCCGCTGTGCGACGACGCCTTCGACTGTTGCGGTGATCAGGAACGGCTCCATTCCCAGGTCAAGCAGTCGTGCGATGACTGAGGGAGCGTCGTTCGTATGCAGCGTGGTGAACACCAGGTGGCCGGTCAGTGCGGCCTGGACTGCGATTTCCGCGGTCTCCAGGTCGCGAATCTCGCCGACCAGCACGATATCGGGGTCCTGTCGCAGGAAGCTCCTGAGGCAACGATCGAAAGTCAGTCCGATCTCCTCGTTGATCTGGACCTGGATCAGGCCGTCGATGTCGTATTCGACGGGATCTTCGCTGGTCAGGATCTTCGTGTGCGGTTCGTTCAGTTCGTTAAGCGCCGAGTAGAGAGTAGTGGTCTTGCCCGATCCGGTGGGACCGGTCACGATCACGATTCCGTTGGGGCGTCTGATCAGTTGTCTGCACAACTCCAAGTCGTCTTCTCGAAATCCGATTCGCTCGAGGTCCAGGCTCACGTTTCCGCGGTCCAGAACACGCATAACGACCGACTCGCCGAACATTGTCGGAAGGACCGAGACTCGCATGTCAACGGGTCTTCCGCCGACGATCAGCTCTATGCGACCGTCCTGGGGAAGGCGCCGCTCGGCGATGTCGAGGTTCGACATGACCTTGATTCGCGAGGCGATCGCCATCGCAATCGATTTGGGAGGCGGCAGCATTTCGTACAGCATTCCGTCAATACGGTAACGCATGAAATACTCGTTTTCGAACGGTTCGAAATGGATGTCGGAAGCTCGGTTTCGGATCGCCTCCAGGAGCACCATGTTCACCAGTCGCTTAACGGGATTGGAGTCGGCGACTTCTCTCAATTCGTCCAGGTCGATACTGTGCTCGCCGCCGGCTATCATCGTCAACTGCTCGTCGCCGGCGATTTCATTGATCAGATCGCCGATAGACTCCGGCTCGACGTCGTAATACTTCAGCAGGGCCGAGCGAAGTTGCGTGGGATTGGCGATCTTCGCGGTGACATTGAATCCCATCAATGTTCGCAAGTCATCAGTGGCACGGAAGTTATCCGCCGAAGCCAAAGCGATTGTAAGGCTCTTGGACTCCTGGTCATACTCCAGCGGGATGATCTTGTAGGCGTTGGCCATCTGCGGCGGGATCAGTGCGATGATCTCGTGGTCAATCTCGCTGTCGCTCAGATCAACGGTGTCCATTCCCATCTGGTGGGCCAGCGCCATCGTGCGCATGTCGTCGGAGATGTAGTCCAGGTCGATCAGGATCTGGCCTATCGGTCCGCCTTTCTGCTTCTGCACGTCAAGGGCTTCGTGGACCTGATCGCGGGTGATCTGTCCCATCTTGACCAGGACTCTGCCCAGGGGTCTTCCTCGCAACGCGGCTACATCAACTGTGGTTGGCATATTTATGTTCTCGATGTTTTAAGCTGTCAGGCGCCGTGTATTTGCACGCCCGTGCCGGTCTTTTCCTGCATCTCGGCGGGGCTGTGACTGTTGTCGATTGCGTCTTCGATCGATATTTTGCCCTCTCTGAAAAGGGCCAGCAGGTGATCGTCCAGCAACTGCATTCCGAATTTCTTTCCGGTCTGAATGGAGCTGGGGATTCTGAACACCTTGTTTTCGCGGATAAGGTTGCCGATTGCGTTGGTGACCATCATGAATTCAAACGCCGCGATTCGCCCGCGGATGTCGTGACGCGGGACCAGGGTCTGGCAGAGCACGCCGATCAGCGACGAGGCCAACTGCACGCGAATCTGCTCCTGCTGATTGACCGGGAACTGATCGACGATACGCGTGATCGTTCCCTGAGCGCTGGTCGTGTGCAGCGTTCCGAACACAAGGTGCCCGGTTTCGGCCGCTCGCAACGCCGATTCGATAGTCTCAAGGTCTCGCAGCTCGCCGACGAGGATCACGTCGGGGTCCATTCGCAGCACTCTGCGCAACGCCTCGCCGAAACTCGGGACGTCAACGCCGACGTCACGCTGGTTGACCATCGATTTCTTGTGAGGATGGTAGTATTCGATAGGATCTTCGATCGTGATAATGTGCTTATCGAAGTTCTCGTTGATGTAGTTGACCATTGTGGCCATTGTCGTGGTCTTGCCTGAGCCTGTCGGACCGGTGATAAGGAACATCCCGCGAGGGCGGCGACACAGGCTCTGGGTGATAGTCGGCAGCCCGATTTCGTCGAACGTCAGCAGTTTGGAGGGAATCAGTCGCAGCGTCAGGGAGATGTCGCCCCTCTGCTGGAAGACCGATGTTCGGAATCTGCCGGCGTCTCCGAATTCGAAACCAAAGTCGGTGCCTCCCTGCTCGGAAAGCTCCTCCTGGGCTCGAGGAGGCGTTATCTGCTTCATCAAGCTCAGGGTGTCTTCCGGGTCGAGGATCTTGGTCTCCAGCGGACGAAGCCTCCCGTGAAGACGAAGGGTAGGGGGCCTGCCGACGTGGAGGTGCAAATCGCTGGCGCCTCGTTTGATGCAAGTTTCAAGAAGACGGTCAATCTGAATAGTCGCCATAATTCGTTTCTTTCCTGCTGCTGGCCTCTAGTGGGCGCGTGCGGTCGAC
Organism: uncultured Planctomycetaceae bacterium; assembly: GCA_964392945.1. Taxonomy (GTDB): domain Bacteria; phylum Planctomycetota; class Phycisphaerae; order SM23-33; family SM23-33; genus BS750m-G57. Next base: position 8,631 of record CAYMSH010000056.1, read on the forward strand.
TTCCCTCCCTAGTGATTATTAGCCTAGCCGCTGACCAATTCCGCAGTTTGCGTAATTCTAACCAATTCGTCGGGCGTCGTTACGCCATTTCTGATCTTCATTCTGCCGTCCTGCAGGAGCGTGATCATTCCTCCAGCCCGTGCGGCGGCTCGCAATTCGCCAAGAGGGGCGCGGTTAAACGCCAGCTCGCGAAGCGACGCATCCATCGCCATCATCTCGAATATGCCTTGCCTTCCGCGGTAGCCGGTTCCGTTGCAATTGCGGCAACCCGTGCCCTTGTAGAAGGTTGTGTCGTCCAACTCTTCGGGACGGAATCCAAGAGCCTGCAGAACGCTCTTGTCCGGCGAGGGATCGGGAGCTTTGCAGTCGGGGCATATTACGCGGATAAGTCGCTGAGCCATGACGGCCTGGATTGCACTGGCGACGAGGAACGGCTTGACGCCCATGTCGATCATACGAGTTATTGCAGAAGGCGCATCATTCGTGTGGAGCGTACTGAAGACCAAGTGTCCAGTCAGTGCTGCCTGTATAGCGACCTCTGCAACCTCCAAATCGCGAATTTCACCGACGAGGATGATATTGGGCGCCTGTCGCAGCATTGATCGAAGTATCGAAGCGAAGCTCAAACCGATCGTTTCGTTGACCTGGACCTGGTTAACGCGGGTGAAATTATACTCCACAGGGTCTTCTGCGGTGATGATCTTGCGGTCCGGGCGGTTCAGTTCGTTCACTGCGGCGTAGAGAGTCGTGGTTTTACCTGATCCCGTCGGCCCGGTGACCAGGAAGATTCCGTTTGGCTTCTTGATGATCTTGAGGAATCGCTCGTAGTCGTGCTGTTCGAAGCCCAGTGCGGGGATGCCCATACGGACCGATTCGGGCCTGAGGATACGAAGGACAATGCTCTCGCCGTGGTAGCTGGGAAGCGCCGATACTCGGAAGTCGATGTCGGTTCCGCCGATTCGCATCTTGATTCGCCCGTCTTGGGGCAGGCGTTTCTCCGCCAGGTCGATCCCGGCCATGATCTTGATTCGGTTGAGCACCGGGCCCTGGGTTCGTTTTGGGATGTCGTCGCGCACGACGCAGACGCCGTCTGTTCGGTATCTGACCCTGACGCGATTGGCCATCGGCTCGATGTGTATGTCGGAGGCCCTGGTGTTGACTGCTTCGCTGAGCAGCATAGTCACCAGTCGTATGATCGGGGCGGATTCTTCGTTGACCGCTCCGTCGGCCTCGTCGCTGTCCAGCGAGAGCGAGTCGTCGTCGAACTCCTCCAGCGCCTTGTCGATGCTCTGGCTCGATCCGATGTACTGGCGGATGAACTCGCGCATTCGCGACTTGCTGGCCAGGCACGTGTTCAGCTCGCAGTTGAGCCTGAAACGCAGCATGTCCAGGGTTTCCAGGTCCAGCGGATCGGTGATGAGCACCTTGAGTCGCCCGTCCTCCATAGCCAGCGGGAGGATCTGGTGGCGTTTGATGAGGGTCTCGTCGATGAGATTCAGCTCTGTAGGAACCACGACATTCTGATCGAGGTCGATGAATTCCATATCGAACTGATTGGCCAGCGCTTTGGTTACGTCGTCTTCGCTGGCCAGTTCAAGTGCGATCAGGGCTTCGCCTATCTTCAGGCCTTCCTGGTGAGCGTGTTCGATGGCTTCGTTAGTAGCCGCCGGAGTGCATACGCCCCAGTCAACGAGTATTTCGCCGAGGCGCCGCCGTTTCTTTCCTGCCATAAGAACGATCCTTTTGGGCCAGTGTGTTTGGCATCAGATTTTGCTCGACCCTGAAGAGTCTCAGTAACGTCATCGACGAATGTCATATGCTGGTATCGCCGTGAAACTCAAACCAGGGCGGGTCGTTATACGCTGCCGGACCGATCTATAGGCCGATCGGCGGAGAGTCCGTTATTCGGGACCCGCATCTGCTGCGCCTGTAGTGTACATGCCCGGGGCTAATGACGTCAAGACGGATTCGGACTATTGCGAAATTGGTTGATCTAGTACAGCCCTGTCGTCTCGTCCAGGCCGAACATTATGTTCATATTCTGGATCGCCTGGCCCGATGCGCCCTTGATTACGTTGTCCAGGGCGCTGAACAGGACGATCTTGCCTTTGACGCAACTGGCCGACACGTCGCAGAAATTAGTCGTCGCAACGTACTTGCTGGCCGGGAGAACGTCGGTTCGCACACGCACGAACGGTTCGCTGTCATACGCATCGTTCAAGACTTCGTTTAACCGGGCGTCTGTCACATCGCCGATCGGATCGGCGTAGATGCTGCAGAGCATGCCGCGGTCCATCGGGCTCAAATGCGGCTGGAACAGCACCTCTGCGTTCTTTTGCGACACGTCGCTGAGGACCTGCTCGATTTCCGGCATGTGCCTGTGGGTTCCCACTCCGTACGGTTCGAAGTTTTCATTCCGTTCGGGGAAGTGGAACTTCAGGTGCGGGGTTCGACCGGCTCCGCTGACGCCGCTTATAGCGTTTATGACTATCCCGTCGGGCTTGATCAGCCCGGCGCCAAGCAGCGGGGCGATCGCCAGTATGCTGCAGGTCGGGTAGCAGCCCGGGTTGGCTACGATCGGCGCATCGGCGATTTGACTGCGATAGTATTCCGGCAGACCGTAGACGGCGTCTTTGAGACCGTCGGGATCTGTGTGGGGCAGGTACCATTTTTCGTAGACGTCGGCGTCTGAGAGCCGGTAATCGGCCGACCAGTCGATTACTCTAAGCCCGGCGGCCCGCAGCGCCGGGACGTAGCTCATTGCCACTTTGTGCGGCACGCAGAGCATCGCCACGTCGGCCCCGATTGAAGCGACTTGCTCGGGATCGAACAGTTCCTGGACCAGGTCGGTCTGGCCGTTCAGCAGGGGATAGAACTCGTCCATGGGTCCCAGTTCGTTCGGTGGACCAAAGACCCCGACGATTTCGGCGGCGGGGTGCCGCTGGAGCCATCGAACAACTTCAAAGCCGGCGTATCCGCTTCCGCCGATCAGGACTACTTTAATTTTGCTGTCGCTGTGTGCCATTTTGCAGCTCCGATCGATCTGTTGGAATCGAGAGCATCATTATATAAGCAAGGCCCCGGCAATGCAGCAGCGGGGCCTTGGCTTGGGGGATTCGATATTGTTTAACGTTTGGAGAACTGGAAGCGTCTGCGTGCGCCGCGCTGTCCGTACTTCTTACGTTCCTTGATGCGTGCGTCGCGCGTCATCAAGTTTGATACTCGCAGGGTGTGTTCGGCGTCGGGAATCGCCTTGGCGATGGCCCTTGCCAGTCCCAGTTTGACTGCGTCGGCCTGGCCGGTGCTTCCGCCGCCGCGTACATTGACCCACACGTCCAGATTGTTGGTCATGCCTGTGGTCTGTAACGGCGAAACGGCCGCCGTGCGGTCCTTCTCGTGAACGAAGAAAGTTTCGATGTCGCGCTTGTTGACGAGGATCTTTCCCGTTCCGGGGCGGATTCTCACGCGTGCAACGGCTTTCTTGCGTCTTCCGGTGCCGAAGATGTAATGAACGCCTTCGTCCAGGGTCGGTATTGAGAAGGACGCCTTGGGTTCGGCGGTCTCCTTGGGCTTGTCAATCCGCGTTTCGTCGCCAAGGGTGATTTCGGCGGTTGGTTTCTTATCGCTTTCTGGCGCCATTTAATGCCGCTCCTAACCTTAAAGTTCCAGCGTTTCGGGCTGTTGGGCCTGGTGGTTGTGCTCGCCGCCGGGGAAGACTTTGAGTTTGCTCAGCATGGCTTGGCCCAGACGATTCTTGGGCAGCATGCGCTTGACGGCTTTGGTGATGACCCGCTCGGGATGCTTGTCGAGCATTTCGGCAAGTGAGGTGCGTTTCAAACCGCTGGGGTATCCGCTGTAACGCGTGTACACCTTGTCAGTCAGCTTGTTGTTGCCCGTAACGCGAACGTCTGCGGCGTTGATGACGATAACGAAATCGCAGGTGTCAACGTGGGGCGTGTATTCGGGGCGGTGCTTGCACATCAGGATAGTGGCGATCTTAACCGCAGCTCTTCCGAGCACTTTGCCCGAAATATCCGCTACGAACCACTTGCGGGTTAACTCGCCGTTTTTGGCCATGTATGTCTTGGTGCTCATTTTGCTTGTCCGTATTCTTGAGTACTCCATAATCGAGCCGCGTATTATCTCACAACGGCTCGCCATGTCAACACGAAAATCCGTAAAAACAATGATTTGTCATTCGGTGCGGTGAATTCTGATTCCGCGGGCCTTTCGTTTTCTGCAGTAGAACTTGATTTGAGAGATCCTTTTACCGATAGATAATCTTGTAGTAGCCTTGACTTTTATTGCCGCACGGACCTACGCTTAGTACAATCCCGGATCGGCGGGCCATATGCTTACGGGTGTAACCTTGTGGCTCGGTGCGGCACATTGACACTAGAATTAACAAGTCAAGCTGGCAAGGCTGGGCAATTACACTGTAACCATAGTCGCTCTAAACAGCGAATCTAACAAGTTCAGGGAGCAAAATTATGACTAAAGCAGCAAAACTGGCGATGTGTGCAGTCGTTTTGGCGTTTGGAGTTGTCGCGGCTCGAGGCGATGCGTTGTCCGAGCAGCGGAAGGCCCAGAACAAGATCCTCGCCCAACGGGCCGCTCGCGTGGACGCCATACGGAAACTCGCCGAGCGAATAAAGGGTCTGCAAATCACCGCCCAGACGAGGGTTCAGGATTTCGTCGCCGAATCTGACGTCATACAGACCGAACTGAATGCCCGGATACGCGGCATGAAAGAAGTCTCCGTCAAGCACATGGAAGACGGCAGCTGCGAAGTGGTCCTGGAGATCAAGCTTTCCCAGATCATCGCGACGCTCAAGACCATCCACGCCACCCACTACAAGGGAAATAGGGTCAAGGCCACGGATTTCCAGCAGATGACGACGACGAATCAGATCAAGGTCCTGCGTGAAACCGGCTCGGGCGTGCCTCGCGAAGAGTTTATTCCCGATCCGCTGGTTCCCCCGGCGCCGGGAGCCTCCCAGGCTACGTTCTCCGGAGCCACTCCCGCGGCCAGGAAGTACTGGGCCCAGTACTGCACCGCTCGCGGAAGATTGATGGCCGAACGCGCCGCACGAGTAGACGCCATGCGCAAACTCGCCGAACGGCTCAGGGGCTTGCAGATCACCTCCAGCACTACGGTGCAGGATTTCGTGGCCGAGAACGATGATATTAACACCAGACTCAACACGATGATTCGCGGAATGAAGGAAGTCGGGCGTCGGTACCACAAAGACGAACTGATCGTCGAAGTCGAGATGCAGATCAAGCTCCGCCAGTTCTACCAGAGCCTCAAGTCCTGGACCTCGACGCGAACCCGGGGCAACAACGTCACCAGCCGCCAGATCCAGGACGCCGTCATACGGTCCAAAGACACGATAATCACCGAAGTCGGCATGGGCGTTCCCAACGTGCGGTATCTCAAGAGCACTACCCCTGTCGTCGTCAGGCGGACCGTTGCGGTAGCCTCGTCGGCCCCGCCCTGGTCGACGCAGACGATTCGCGCGACCGGCAACGCAGCGGTCGGCGCCAACGCCGCCAGCGCCGCCCAGGCCAAGCTGATGGCCAAGAGAGCCGCCGAACTCGACGCTCGCCGAAAACTGGCCGAAAGACTCGGCGGACTGCAGATAACCTCAAACACCTCGGTGCAGGATTTCGCGGCGCAGAACGATCAGATCGGCACTTCAATGCTCACGTTCCAGCAGGGAGCACGCGTGGTTGACGAGACGTTTAAGATCGTTGACGGAGCTGCATCAGTGGATGTCGAGATCGAACTGCTTCCCCTGTGGAACTCAATCCTGTACTATCAGCGAACGCTCAACCTGACAATCAGATAGAGCAGACTGCCTATTGATTACTCCTAACAATAAACCAGAGCCATCGGAGAAAACGAAATGTTCAAGCAAATAGTATGCCTCTTGGTGCTGCTTACCGTGATAGCGGCCGGGACTATGATCACTGGCTGCGGAGACGATATCAAGACTGAACGAAGAGTCGAAATGCAGGACGTGCCGGTAGGTCCGCCCCGAATTCAGCAGATAAACGATCAGCCCCAGACAGAGGTTGTCCCTGTCGGCGGACCGCAAATCGTTATCGACTGACTCCGGATCGTCTCGCCGAAACGGCGCTTGAACCGTAATACAGAGACACCGCGCATCGGGATCTTGTCCCCAGTCGCGGCAGAGGTATTCTCGCTATGCCTAAGACACTGATATCTATCGTCGCCCTGATCGTATCGATCGCCTGCCTGGCCGCTCCGGCCGACGCGCAGGTCCGAAAAATCAGCGCCAATCTTGTGGAAGTGACTGTGGCGGGGGCCGGGCTCAGCAAGGAAGAGGCTGTTTCCGACGCCAAGCGAAAGGCCGTAGAAAAGGGCGCCGGGTCATACATTTACGCACAGTCCAAGACCTCGAACTTCGAACTGGTCAAGGATACCGTCCTGGCCCGTTCGGCCGGATTCGTACAGTCGTTTACGATAATCGCCGGCCCGAAGACCACTGAAGACGGCGCGGTCGAACTGAAGGCCAAAGTCGTGGTCTCCATCAAGGGCATCGAGGACACCTGGGGCGTAGTGAAGAATCTGCTTACCGAGATGGGCCGCCCCAAAGTTATGGTCGTCATCAGGGAACGCACCGATCAATGGTCCCAGGAAGAGTCGACTCTGCAGAGCGGTATCGAGAATCTCCTGCTGAGGTCCGGCTTCCTGCTGGTCAACAGCAAGCAGTTGAAGGAGATCGAGCGCAAGAAGATGCTGGCCGCGATCGAGGCCGACAAGACCGAGTTGATCCAGGCTATCGCCAAGCAGTACGGAGCCCAGTTGTTCATAACCGGGACAGCCCAGGCCACTACCGGCGGGATATGGAACTACGCCGGCGTGCGGTTCTACCGCTACGGCGCCACGTGCAACATCAAGTGCTATCGCAGCGACACCGGTCAGTTGATTCACAGTGAGGCCGAGAAGGCCCAGCAGAGCGATCGCGCCACACCCAAGCGTGCGGCGTTTCGGGCTCTGGATATCTGCAGCAAGAGAGTCGCCCCGCGGATCCAGGCCAGCATTCTTAGGTTCTGGCTCGACGTCTGCGACGGACGCGGCGAAGTACAACTCACCGTAGAGAAGATCAAGGCTTCGGCGTACTTCAAACTCAAGAAGGCCCTCAAAGGCGTAAAAGGTGTTAAGCAGGTCAACGGCAAGTTCTCCTCGAATGTCGCCTCGATCTCCATCGAATGCGATTCGACTGCAGAGAAACTCGCTGAAATACTGGCCGAGCAGTTCGAAGACATCATAGAAATCACAGACATCTCCCAGAACGTTATCCAGGGAACCTACATTAAGAAATAGGAGTCACCGGCCAGTGGGCGATGTAAATCAACTCGCGATAGTCGAGAAGTACAAACAACAATTCAAGGCCCCGTATCTGGAAGTCGGAAGTAAGGACTACGGCGCTCACCAGAACGTGCGCGGGCTGGTTGAGCCCGGCGAATATGTCGGGCTCGATATGCTCGACGGCGAGGGCGTGGACCACGTTCTCGATCTGACAAGCAGCTTCGAAGAGATAGACGAATGCCTCGGTGGCCGGAAGTTCAACACGATCTTCTGCCTCAGCGTGATGGAGCACTGCACAGACCCCGCGGCGATGGGGCGAAGCATCACGCACCTGCTGAAGCCCGGCGGCATTGCGTATATAAGCGTTCCGTTCATTTTCAAGTTCCACGGGTATCCCTCTGACTACTGGCGTTTCACGCCGGAGGCTGTCAAGGTGGTCTGTCCGGAGCTTACTTTCGACGACGCCGACTGCGTGATGAGCACTGAAAAAGCAGGCGACGTGCACCCGCTGGACACCGATCTGCTGCGAATCAAGTTCAGCGTCTCAGACGCCTTCAAGACCGGTTTCTTCCGGGGCTTGTCGGCACTCGGGGCGAAGATCGCAAAGACGCTCCGCCTGGCGCCGTGGATACTGGGGCATCGCTACGTGTTCCCGCCGGTCATGCTGCACATGATCGGCAGGAAACCCGAGTAAGGATCCGACACATGGACTATCAGACTGGCAAAATCGGCAGGGTGATAGTCGCACGCGGATTCGAAGGCGAGGACCTCTACCACGAGATCGAGTCGATAGCAGCCAAAGAGAACATTTCTTCAGCCGCCGTGATCGTAGTCGGCGGACTCCGCAGCGGACGCGTAGTCGTCGGCCCCAAATCTCCCACAGGCCCGATCGAGCCGAACTTCACAGAGTTCGACGACGCGCGAGAGATCGCCGGCGTAGGAACGGTATTTCGCGACGCCGAAAACGACTGGCCCACGCTTCACCTCCACGCCGCGATCGGCCGGGGCGACGAAGTCATCGCCGGTTGCCCCAGAGGCGGGGCGAAGATATTCTGCGTTCTGGAGGTAGTCATCCTCGAGATCGAGGGCCTCGACGCCTCACGCGCCTTAGACCGGGAAACTGCTTTCAAGCTCCTGACCCTGGCCAGATAACCCTCGGCGACCAGCCGGGGACATGTCACAATTGGTTCACAGCTTTTCAAGCGGCGCCGCTGCTGGCAATCGGCGGCCGGAATGAACTCCGGATGTAGGCAGTTCGATATAACATGCTGCAAACAAAAGGGTTATGTGTTCTAGCGTGTTCGTTTTCGCCACGCTGTTTAGCTCAGATGGAGTATGTCACAGCCCGGGCGATTGTGACATGCTCTTGATGTCATGACAGACGCCTCGGCCTCAGGCTATCGCCGAACGATCAAAGGGAATGCCTCTGTGCTGGGTGATTGTTGTGTTGACATGTCGCCGGCCCGGACGGACAATGTTCTTGCCCGCTTGGGTGCGGGTTGTCGTTGCACTTTTCTTTCGGGTTATTCGTATGTAAGGAGTTCCGGCCATGTCAAAGTTCTCAATCACGCGTTTGATCGGTGTTTTCTCGATAGCGATACTCGCCGGCGCGTTGCTGGCCGGTTGCGCTGCTAAGCCTGTTTACTCGATCAACTGCGGCGCCGACGATATCTATGTCGATAAGAGCGGCAAGACATGGCTGGCTGACCAGGAGAAGACTGACGAGCTGGCCTGGGGTGTTGTCGGCGGGGAAACCGTCCTTCGCGAAACAATCGAGATACCCGGCACGCAGGCCCCGATGGTCTACCTCAACGAGGCCTACAGCATGGCCGGTTACGTTTTCGATCTGGCGCCGGGCAAATACACCGTTCGCCTTCACTTCGCCGAGACGTACGACGGGGTCATCGCAGAAGGGGAGCGCGTCTTTGACGTGAGCTTCAACGGAAAGGTTGTCCTGAAGGACTTCGACGTGTTCAAGGAAGCCGGCGGCGCCAACAAGCCCGTGATCAAGGAGTTCACTGGCGTTGAGGTCAAAGACAAACTCGCCATCGATTTCGAAACGAACACACAGAACCCCGAAATCAACGGGATAGAAATCCTGGCCGAATAGCGATCCGATCGCATCGACAGAGGTCGTCTTTCGTCAGGGCGCGGTTTGTGTTTCCGGTTTCTTTTCCTGCTCGGCCGCCAGGCGTCGCAGAAACTTCTCGTGCAGTTCGCGCTTGTAGAGATTGAAGCTGAATTTCTCGGCGTCGGCGACTGCTCGTTCGTAGCTCCAGCCCTGGACGGCGATTCGGTAACCTGCGATCACCGCGCCGGTTCGAACGCTGCCAGCCTGGCAGTGGACCAGCACCGGGTGACGTTTCGGATCGGTGACTATCTCCAGGAATCGCCGCCAGTGCTCATCAATGACATCGTGGGAGACCCCTATATCGACAAGTTCGATTCCGTTTTCCTTGCAGAAGAGCAGTTCGGTCTTGCGCCAATCGGTGTCGGGTCCTGCTTCACGCAGCGATATGACCGTTTTAATGCCGTAGTCATCTTTGATCGCCCGCCATCCGTCAGCATCGGGTTGACCGCCGCGATACAGCACGCCTTCGACCACCTCGCTGAAGTGGCGGGCCGGAAAGTTGCGGTAGTATATCAAGTACCCCAGCACGGCTCCGGCCGGGATCGCAAGCACTAACAACCATGTCAGTATTCTCTTCCTGTTGCGCGTCACGTTATTCGTCCCTTCGATGTTCAATTAATTCAAGGGCGCCTGAGTCCCTTTGGAATCCGTCGGTTATTTCGATCTGGCGACAAGGGCCTCCCACAGCCCTCCGATCGCCATCAGAACGCTGGCGCTGACTGAGCACCACAGCCCGTAGTAGATTTTCGCGTTAGTCATCACCGGCCAATAGAGGAAATACCCGCCAGAGGCCAGGGCGAATATGAACACGCATATCGGTCCTTTCGCCCTAGACGGCATACTGACGGCGAATATACAGGACCCGATCGCCGCACCGCACAGCAGGATCAGAAGCACCAGCGGCGTGACGTCTGATGTTTCCGTGACTAATCTCGCCATCTGGATGCAGCCCCAGCCGAGGACAAGGATGGCCCAGCCGCACGTTAATCTCATCAGCACCGCGCGGGGGCCGGCTTTCCTGATCAGATACCACAGGCCGTACAGCATCGCCGCCAAGAAGGCGAATACAAAAGGCAGTCCCCAGACAAGCAGCCATCCTGGTCCCTCCTGGTAAGTTTCGCTGGCCGGTATGACCGGCGAGCCGCAGCTCCTGATCTGGGGCAGGAAGAAGCACACGCACAGGAACAACAGTCCTGCGAACGTAACTCCGCGCGGCGCACGATTTCCGCCCTTGGCGGCTTTCCCGGATCTGCGTGACTTTGCCATTGGCCTGTCCTTTGCTTGCAGCAGTTTTGCTCGCCCGGCCTGCAGAGCGGCTACAGGAGTTGCGACATATAATACAGGAACAGCATCGCGTTGCCCAGATTTGAGTATTCCACGCGGAACATGCCCTTGCCGCCGAACCATGTCGGATCATTCCGATCGAACCGGAGACCGCCGTGTTTCGTCGCCAGGTTTCCGATGTCCGACATCGACTCCGAATCGACGTGCTGACCGTAGACGAACTCGACGCGATCGCGATGGAGGCGAATCTCCTTGATGCGGCTGTCGCGGCAGGGGAAGACTATCGCCGCATCGCCGGGCACGCTCGATCCGTGTCTGCCGATAAGCTCCCCAAGCCAGCGTTCCTGGGCTCGCACGGCGAACGAGAAATCGCCGGTCGGCGGGATCGCATCCTTGCAGCCATGTTCGCCGCTGATTCTCATTACCGCCGATGTCTCGTCGCCCCGGCGCCACTGGAAGTCGAAGACCGTTTTCGTGTAGGTGTTATTCGTGTGGAGATTGGTGATCGACGCGAACAGGACATCTGTTTCGGCGAAGATGAGAACCTTTCTGTCGCGCGGCTTGAGGGCGCCCCGTCGGCCCTTGAGAATCGCTGCGCCGCGGCCGGCTACATAACTGCAGACCGCCAGTCTCGGCCAAGTGATCAGCAACGCGATGATACAGGCCGCAAAGCCGAGCCCGACCCCGAGAAACTGGTCCATCGGGAGATAACCCGCCGTCGGTTTTCCCAGTAGCGATGTCATGAGCGTCAGCACCGCGATGTAGACCGCGACCCCCAGGCCCAGCGAGGTCGCCAACGAGCCGGCCGGCGACGGTCTCGCTCGGCGCCTGGCGTTGGTGTCTGCAAAGAGAACAACTCCGATCTCATACGGCGGCGGCCAGCAGAACAGCTTGTCCGGATCGATCGCCAGGCCAAAATGATCCCTCGCACCAGACGGCGCGGTCCAGTCGCCGCTGGCGTTAGCGTTCGGCATGTATAGACTCCCTGTTTGAATTCACCTTTTCCCCATTCGACTCGGTTGATTATGTTCGCCAGGTCAGTTCGATCTTTCTTCCGTGTGCGATGTTCTTTGCGTCAAGGCTCTGCAGTTCCAGGGTCATTCCCGTAAGTTCCAGGCGTGCTTTGACCCACGCGCTGGATTGGGCCGGATACGCCGTCGGCGGAAGGGCCATCATGTGCAGACCTTTGTATGTGCGATGCCGCCAGCCGTGGCGATGACCGTAGACAAACGCCTTGACGTGCCGACGCGGGGCGATAATCCCCAGCAGGGCGTCGCCGTCCTTCAGCCCGGTCTGCCGGCTGGGCCTTCGCTTAAGCGGCAGCAGGCTCGGATCGTGGTGGGCCATTACTATCGCCGGCCGATCGGTATGTTCGTCAAGCGCCTTGGTCAGCCAGGCCAACTGTTCGGCTCCGAGTTTCCCCGGGGTGTTGTTGACTATCTCGAGTGAGTCCAGGCAGAACCAGTTGGCCCGCGGCGACTGAACGATCGAAACGTGTTTGCCGGCCACTGGAGCCTTGACCGGTTTCGCCGCGGCCAGGGCGGTATAGAGATTACCTATGTGATCGTGGTTGCCCAGCAGCAGGTGGGTCGGCAGATTCGCTTTGGCCAGCTTGCTGACGATCGGGGTGAACTGTTTGTACTCTTCCGGCATACCGCTCTTGTGGGCCAGATCGCCGCAGAGCATCGCACCGGCGGGAGCCGGCTTCATCCCGACGACCTGGTCGATCGCCTTGACGAACTGGTCTGTCATGTTGAGTCGCGCCTGGATAGTTTTGGGATCCGCCGGCACATGGGTATCGCTCAGCAGCGCAAAGCAGTGCGGATCGACCCCGCCGGCTTCGGCCGCCACAGCCCGACCGCCCAATAAAAGAGCGGCCGCTGCGCCACTGGCGCCGGCAAGAAAATCACGTCGCGTTATCGGTCCAAGATGAATTGGCATAGTCTTGATGTCCTTTATATCGGGCGCATACGCGCGTGCTCACTTAGCGTTTAACGATTCTAAACTGTCCAAGTCGCCCGTAAAAGCAGAATCTCACACGTTCTTGACACCCCGGCGAGTATGGCCCATAATACGGCAGTAGAGCAACCGCGGCCGTAATTCAGTGGTAACATTTATTAATAACTACCATAAAGACTTACATCATTTCTACTCCCCCAAGAATTGATACCAAACGCCTAATTGATACCTGTATGGAGATGGTATCAATCTGATGTATCTACGGGGTATCAATCAAAAGAAACTCCGGATTATGAGGGCGATGTGGGCGATTCTGTTTCTTCTATCCCTGTAGGCGTTTCTAGCGTAATAGTAGGCTAGAAATGGCCTTGCATTCCGTCGTCGGCATTCGCAATATTCGCATGGTGAGCAGTGTGCGTGCAGAAATCACTACATTATGCTACAGTAGGAAAAGGTGGGGAAGACCGGGCAGAGGGATAAGAGGAAATCAATAGTGAATCTCCACTTCGGTAGCGGCGTTCTTGTTGTCGCTGTCTGTCCCAGAGGCAGCATATGAAAAAGCCCTACAGATTTACGCTGTAGGGCTTTTAGGTGACGTTGTGTTTGTACTGCTTACGGTTCAGCAGCTACGCCTACGCCTCAATACCGCCAAACCGCCCAACGTCAGTAGTGTGAAAGTGGCAGGTTCGGGAACTTCATACTTGACAAGGAACATGTCATAGCCGCCCGCATTAGTGTTACCATCGAGGCTGCCTTCGGTCCACCCAGTGACATAAGCGTTACCACTGCTGTCGACTGACACGCCAACGCCGTAATCGTCGGTGCTGGTGCCCAGTTGTTCGGTCCACTGCTTCGTACCGGAAGTGTTGTACTTGGTCAGGAACATGTCGCCGTGGCCCGCATTAGTGTTACCATCGAGGCTGCCGGAGGTGGACCC
>CAYMSH010000057.1:0-21819 GCA_964392945.1 uncultured Planctomycetaceae bacterium
GCCTTTCAGGCCTAAACCGAACGGCACGGTAAAATGGCTAAACTGGACCTTGTTGGCTGTTGGATATTGGCCTCTAGCCGTTCGCCGTTACGCCGCATTTGCTATTTGCTTTTCTGCAGCGCTTTGGCCAGGTCCGCCACCAGGTCGTACTTGTCTTTTGTGAAGTGGTTTATTATTGGTTCTTGTCCCTTTTGGCCTGAAGCGCCGAGGAGTTCGACCAGGCGGAATCGCACCAGCGGGCTCTTGTCGGCTATCACGCTGGCCAGGGATCCGATCAGCGGCGGATCAAGTTTGGCCCGGCCCAAGGCCGTGAGCATTTCGGCTCGTACTATGTCGCTGGGGTTCTTGAGAGCTTCGGACACCATGAGGGTCAGCACGCGGCGATCGATCTGTCCGGACAGTTGGGCCGGAGCCTTGATCTTCTGGGACTTCAAACCGTCGCTGACGACCAGCAGGGACGCTATCTGGTTGGCTCCGCGCATCCTGACTCGCAGATCGCCCGATTTCAAATCGCCCATGATAAGCGACAGGCAGTGCTTGTAGGTGCTTCGCCAGACGTCGGTCGTAGATTTATTGAACTTGCCCAGGATGCTCGTGCGAGCGATCTTTCCCGATTCAACAGTAACCAGGGACGGGGGAGGCGTCTGGTGCGGACCGAGCGTCTCGGCGCCGGGGTCAACGAGCCTCGGCGAGACCGTCAGCTCAAGATCGTCCAGCGGATGGGCTACGAGAAACGCCCCGAACTTGCCAACATCAATCCTTCCGGAGACCGAGACCTTCGAACCGCCGGTCAGATATCTGCCGGCCGGCAGGAGCAGCCTGACGCAGTCTGTGAACTTGTGGCCCTGGCGACCGGTTACTGTTACGTCCAGGGATACTGTCGTCGGCACGATCCCGCCGAGCCCCACCGCCAGCGGTCCGTCATGCGTGCTGGACAGTTCGGCCTGGATGACAATGCCGTCGCCGGCGTCAACCTGTTTGGGGCAGATGGCCTTGAGGGTCAGGAACTTCTCCGGCGCCAGGGCGATAGCCTCGACGCTGTCGTCAATGCCTTTGGCCACGGCGGCCAGCTCCTTGGCTCCCTCGGTCGGCGGCACGTCGATCTTCAGCTTCGCAGCAAGTGCGTTAAGTCTCCTGGCCGCCTGTCCGCTGCGACTGATCGCCAGCCCCGACAGGACGAGTTTCTCGGCGTCTTTCGGGCGGCTGACGCGTAAGTAGTACTCGGCGAGAAAGACCGCTGCGAAGACGTCCTTATCTGCGATCTTCTGCAGGCTGGCCCTGCCGGCTTCCAGGATACTGGGCCTGCCGCTGAGCAACTGGGCGGCGGCCATCGCCCTGACGGTGTCCGGGGCTCCGGGCTTCAGGACCGACGCTCTCCTGGCGTAGTCCAGGGCCTGCTGAATATCGGCGCCTGTTATCAGGTAGAGCCATGCCAGTTCGGCTGCGGCCGAGGCGTCCGGGTTTCCGCCGACAATCTTCGGGGCGAAGATCGCTTCGATTTCTCCGGCGTAGATTTTGGCCCGTTGGGTCTGAGCGCTGTTGTTGCAAGCTTCTATCAGCAGCACTCGAAGCAGAACGCTGTCTGAGAATCTCCTGCTGATCGGTCCCATGATCTTGGTCGCCTCTTGGTGCTTGCCGGCGTTCAGAAGCGCGTTGCAGTGTTGGATGGCGAAATCGAGCCCGGCTTTTCGGCTCAGTCCCAGCCTGTTTCCTGTTGACCAGGCCAGATCGTAGAAACGAGCCCCTTGCTTGTAGAGTCCGGCCGAGTCGAACATCGCGCCGAGTTGCACCGCAGACCCGATCGAATGCGGATTGATCGCAAGTTCGCTGGCCCATATTTTCGCCTGATCGGCCGGCGAGGCTTTGTCGGCCAGTGTCAGTCGCCCGGCCAGGGCGGCCGGCAGGTGCGGGTCGAGTTTGACCGCGGTGTCGAAGGCCTTGCCGGCCTCGGGGCGAAATCCTTGTCCGATGCAAATATCGGCCAGATGGACCGCCGCCGCTGCGCGCAGTGCGTCGGTTCGTTTCTCGTCGGCCACTACGCTGCTGAGAAACGCCGATCGCGACTGTGCGTCCTGGAGCGGTTTGATCTTTGCCGCCAACCATTGCAGCGCCAAGGCGTGATCGCCGGGCCTTGCGGCAAAGCTCTTGTCTATAGCCGCGGCGAACTGTTCGGACTTCTTCCTGACCAGCGAGATATACGCCACGGTGTTGTTGATGTCCGGATCGTCAGGCGCCATACGCTGTGCGAACTTGGCCAGAGCAACCATTCGCGCGGCGCGTGCGATCGGCTTATCGGCCGTATGTCGCAGCAGCGTCACGCTGTGATGCAGCGTCTGGGATGCGAGTTTATCGACCTGCGGTTCGGACTTCGCGGCGTCCTGTGCGCAAAGAGTCGAGGTTGCCATCAGGCACGCGGCTATGACCGAGTATAATCTCACAGGTAATCTCCAGCTCTATTTCCTGGGGTGAGGGATGCTGATCGGATAGGTCTTGTCGCCGCGCTGCACGATAAGGACGATGGCCTTGGGGCTCGCGGCGTTGATTGAATTGTCGATGATGCGCCGAACGCCGACGACTGAGGCCGTGGGCTGTCCGTCGACCTGGACCAGGAGATCTCCTCGCCTGATTCCGGCCCGACCGGCGGGGCCTTTTTCCGGAGCGGCCAGCACTATCAGACCTCTGACTTTGGCCGTGGGGTTGGTGTCGATGTAGCTGTCGGGCGGGACCTTCTCCCTGAGGGCCAGAGCCAGCTGCTTGTTGATGTACCGCTCGGCTTCAAAGCCCTGCTTGGGAATGGGAACGAGCTTCACGTCCACCGACAGTTTCTTCTCGCCGCGTTTGATCTGCAGGGTGACCTGATTTCCGCCGGCCAGCGCGATTGACTGCAACTGGTTGAGGAATCGCTTGCCGACAAGTCCCGGGTTCGCAAATTTCTCCAGCGGTTTGCCGTTCAGGCCGATCACGAGATCTCGCTGTTTCAGTCCGGCGTGAGCGGCCGGCGAGTCGTCAACGACTTTGCCGAGCATTACCGACGGAACGGTTATGCCGTAAGTCGTGGCGTCTTCCTTGCTGACTGGGAGATACGACACTACACCGGTCCATATGCGGCGTTTGGGAGAACTCGGCGACGGTATCGCCGAGATCGTGCCGGCGAATTCGTCGATCGGCAGGAAGTACTTCTTGGTCGTCTGCGCCGTCAGGGCGACATAGGTCTGGCCCCTGGGCGTCATCATCTGGTAAGTCGAGGGCAACTGGCGAGCGACAATGCCGACGACTTTTCCGTCGAGATTGAACACCGGCGAGCAGGTGCCGGTGAGGCTTCCGCCCGTGACGCGATACAGCGTTTCCGGAACGCGGACCTTGCCGGATACGTAGGCCACGCCCATGCACGGTTCGAATCCGGACGATTCGTCCTGCAGACCGATCGAAACGACCTGCTGGCCGATCTTCAGACCGCTGGTCTTGCCGACAAACGTAATCCGGGTCCAGTTGGATTTCGCTGTTGTGCGAATGAACGCCATCCCGGTAACGGGGTCAACGCCCATGACTGCAGCGGGCGTCGCCTTGGTGTCAAGACCGCCGGGCCTGACGCGAAGCGACTTGATGCTCTTAAACGGCGTCTGGATGTTGAAAGCCGTAGTCAGGAACACCGCGCTGCCGTTCTTGTCGATGTGTATGCAGATCCCGGGGCCCTTCTGCTCGTTCTTAACACCGTCGCCGCTGTCCTGGGTGAACTCGACGATCCCGACAGATCCGGAGAATTCCTGGTAGATTTCCGCAGGGCTCTTGGCCTGGATCCGGCCGGCGACGGCCGCGACGATCGCAATGACAATTACATTAATTCGCTTCATTATGAAGCCTCCTTTATCACAAGCCAAACTCAGCGTTTGCGCTTATTTCGTTTCGTGGTTCGGGCCGGATCATCACCGGCCGCCTGGGCCGCCAGACGCTGGGCCCATGTCGGTCCGGCGCTGGCGGGCAACTTGTTTATGAGCAACATCATCAGCACGCCGGCGACGACAGTGGCCAGCGAGGTGTATTGATTGTGAGTCATCCCGTAATGCAGGGCGGTGTCAATGCGAATGCCCTCCAGCAGGAATCTGGTAATCGGATAGATTATCAGCAGCACGGCGAAAACCTGCCCCTCGCGCCTGCGATGGCGGAAAAACGCACACAGCAGCGCCGCCAGCAGCAGCGCGTTGAAGAATCCCAACGCCTGGGCCGGGCGCAGCGCAAGGGAATGGCTGGCTTCGGCGATCTCGATCTGCTCTTTCGTAAAAGATTCCGGCGACACCAGCGGCAGGACCGGCGCGTAAGCCTTCTTGCCGTCGGTAGTGTACAGGACCGATCGCGAAGTCGAGGCGGTGTCGATCAGCGCCGGATCGGGATTCAGCAGTCCGTCGAACTTCCGGGTCTTCGCCAGTGCGAGCGAATCTTTGTGACCCTGCTTGTGTAGCTCTATGGCTCGCTGTTCGAGCTGGTGGGAGTAGACCGGCGAGGGCCCCTGGGGGCCCTGGGAAAACGGATTGTCGCGCCCGTCGAATTTCAGGAGCGGTTTGGAGTACATCGGAAACCGTGTAGACAGCGACCAGTCTTCGCTGCATCGCCCGCCGTAGCAGCATCCGTTAAGGAAGCACCCGGCCCGCCCGAACGCCAGGCCAACCATGAGACTGACGGCCACTATGTCCAGATACCGCCTGACCGAGATGCGTTTTCGATGGAGGTAGACTACGACCAGGAGCGTGCCGAGCACGACTCCGCCGTAGTAGATCAGCCCGCCGGAAGTCACGTCTAAAATACCGCTCAGGCCCTTGTTCGAGTTGGAAAACTCGCTCCAATGCTGCATGATGAACGCCACGCGAGCACCGACAATACCGCCGACGAGCGAAAGAATGCCCACGACAGTGACAGTCTCGTGGTTCTCGCCCATGCGCTTGGCCCGCCAGTGGGCCAGCCAGATACCCGAAACAAAGCCCAACACGAGCATCAACCCGTAACCGTATATCCGCGGGCTCAGGCTCAGGCCAAACAGTTCGATTGTCCCAAAGTCAATTATGGTCTGGAGCATCTGGTACCTTCCCGAATCGAGCCGGGATTACAGTTTTCTTGATATCCTGTTAGATTTGTCGACCAATACGACCTCCGGCTTGAAGTCCCGTGCTTCTTCGGGCTCCATATATCCGTAAGCCATTATGATCACTTCGTCTCCGGGGTTGACAAGCCGAGCGGCCGCCCCGTTGATGCAGATCACGCCGCTTCCGGCCTCACCTTCGAAAACATAGGTCTCAAAGCGAGCCCCGTCAGTCATATCGGCGACGGCGACGCACTCGCCGGGGAGGATCCCGCTGCCTTCGAGAAGGTCCTTGTCAATCGTTATCGAACCGACGTAATCGATCATCGCCTCGGTTACGGTAGCTCGATGTATTTTGCCTTTAAGTATTTTAAGCAGCACTGTATTTACTCCTGTCTATAGCGCCGATTCTATTGCCTCGGGGCTGCTGAGTCCACCAACATATTATCTATAAGCCTTGCGCCGGGGAACTTGACCGCTACGGCGATCAGTACGTCAGCGTCTGTAGTTTCTACGTCCTGGAGCGTCACGGGATCGACAATTTGCAAATAATCCAGCTCGCCGCTCGGGGCTCCGGCGGCTATATACGCGCTGGCTTCGGCGATAACCGCCGCCGCGGCGGGTCGCGATAGGCGTATTTGCCCGGCCGCAAGTTCCAGGGCCTCGTGCAGCGAAACCGCCTGGCCGCGCGCCTCGGGGCTCAAACGCTGGTTTCGCGTACTCATGGCCAGACCGTCCGGCTCGCGAACGATCGGGCACGATGCGATTTCCAGCGGCATGTCCAGATCGCGGACCATCTGCTTGATTATCGCCAGTTGCTGGTAATCCTTCTGGCCGAAGAACGCCTTGTCAGGCGCGATGATGTTAAACAGCTTGGTAACGATCGTGCATACGCCGGCGAAATGCGTCGGCCGACTTCGCCCGCACAGCGTATCGGTCAGCTCGCTTACGCTGACTGTCGTAACCGCCCCACCGGGGTACATTGTCTCAACGTCCGGCATGAACACCAGATCCGCGCCGCGCCCCTGGCATGCGGCAAGATCCGCCTCGATGCTGCGCGGGTATGTCGAAAGGTCCTCGCTCGGGGCGAACTGGGTGGGGTTCAGGAATATGCTGACCACGACGAAATCGCATTCGGCTCCGGCCGCGTCGATCAGGCTCAGGTGCCCTTCGTGCAGACCGCCCATAGTGGGCACGAAACCGACGGTCCGACCCGCGGTGCGGGCCTCGGACACGATCCGGCGAACTTCGGAGATGCTTTGATCTGTCTTCATGGCAGTTGGCTGAGAATCTGAGCGGTCAATTCGTCGCCGGCCTCCGGCTCGCGCAGGTCGCGAACGCTCGTGTCCACGCGGATCACCGGACAACCGCACATCTGGTCGATATCATTATACGCCATTCGCATACGGGTCAGGAACTCCGGCGTCATGGCTTTTTCGTAATCCCGGCCGCGATCGGCGATTCGCGACATGAGAACCTGCTCGGGCGCATCGAGGTGCACGATAATGTCCGCCCGATGCACCTGGCGTTCGGCGATCTCGGCATGGCGATCGTATTCCATCATTTCGTCTTCCGAGAGCATCGCCTCGGCGTAGATGCGATCCTGGCAGAATCCGTAATCGCTTACGACCAGTCCGTCGGCGGGCCATTTAGCGGCCAGCAACTGCTCGACGCGCGACGACAGGAAGTACAACTGTGCCTGGAGGCGAGCGTCGTTTCGCTCGAGATAAGAATCGGCCAGGAACGGGTTGCCCTCGAAATCCTCACAGATCAGCGTGGCTCCGGTGTCCCGGGCCAGCCGGCGGGCGAGGGTGGTCTTGCCGACGGCCGGCGGACCGATCAGGCTGATCAGCGATGCGCTCATGAGTCACCCCGCTCTTGGAGTTCGGCAAGCAGGGTCGAAACCGACTTGTTCAACACGGGATGCACCGCGTCAGGCGCGATTTCGTTCAGCGGGGCCAACACGAACCGTCGCTGGTGCATTCGCGGGTGCGGGATTGTAAGTTCACGTGTTTCCATTACTTCATCGTCGATCAGCAGGATGTCCAGATCGCATGTCCGCGGGCCCCATCGCTCTTCGTTCGGCCGATCGCGTCCGAGTTTTCGCTCGATGTCATGCAGGAGCGCCAGCAGTTGGATCGGCGCCAGATCGGTCTCGATCCCGGCCGCCGCGTTGAGATAATCATCCTGGCCGCCCGGTCCGCCGACAGGCTCGGTGCGGATCATCTCCGATACGCAGAGCAGCGAAACATCCGGGCTGCGATCGAGCATTTCAAGTGCAGCGCCAAGCGTTTCGGCCCGATCGCCGAGATTGGCGCCGAGAGCTATGTAAGCGGTCCGCCGGGCCATTGTGCGGTCATCTCCCGTTACTATCTGAGTTCTTCGGGCCACTGCTTGCCGTCGTCAACGCCCATGTCGAGCCTGTCGATCATGACCTTGACGTACTTGCCTTCGAGCGATTCGTCGTCGGACCAGTTGGGGTCCTCCAACTGAATGAATCCGAAATCGATAATCACCGGCATGATCGAGAGCACGCGTCCGAAGCCGACGTAGGACCAGCCGCGAACGTGTTCGAGCCGCACGCGATTGCTCGGGTTGTCCTTGACGGCCTGGGGCCATTCGAACCCCTCGAGCGAGGGATAGCTGAAGCGCACGTTCTCCAACACGCCGGGTGTGCAGCGGGCCTCGGGAGTGCTGACCCCGTCGCAGACGATCAGCGACTCCTCGTCCAGCAGGACTTCGGCCTTGCGGGCGAAACCCTCGGTATGTTCCATTCGTACTTCCATGTAAGTCTCGGGCATTACTTGTTAATGCCGATCATGCGATCCAGGGCTTCTTTCAGGACAGCGTCGGGATACGTGAGCGAGATGCGGAAGAATCCTTCGCCGGTCTCGCCATATCCGCGGCCGGGCGTTACGACTACGCCGACCTTGTCGAGCAGATCGGCGGCGTACTTGCCGCTGTCGCCGTCGTAACCGTCAGGGACCGGGGCCCAGATGTAAATCGTCGATTCGGGCTTCTCGATGCTCCAGCCGTTGGCGTTGAGCGTGTCAACAACCATATCGCGGCGGCGTTTGTACACTTCGCAGATCGGCGGGATGATATCTTCGGCGCTGTCGAGCGCCTTTGCGGCCGCGAACTGGATCGCACGCAGCGTACCGTTGTCAATATTGTCTTTAACCGTCGAGAGGGCCTTGACCGCCGAAGCGTTGCCCACGACGCATCCGACGCGCCAGCCGGTCATGTTGAACGCCTTGGACAGCGAGAAGAACTCAACCGCCGTGTCGGCGGCGCCTTCGACCTGCAAAATGCTCGGGGCCTTGTAGTCGTCGTACGTGTTTTCGCTGTACGCCGAATCGTGGGCGATCAGGATGTTGTGTGTGCGGCCGAACGCGACGGCCTTTTCGAAGAACTCGAGCGTTGCGGTCGCGCATGTCGGGTTGTTGGGATAGTTCAGCCAGAGGATCTTGGCCTTGTCGGCGACCTCGGCGGGAACTTCCTCGAAGTCTAACAGCCATTCGTTTTCCGGTCGGAGCGGAACGCGGTAGCTCTCGGCTCCGGCGAAAACGTGCGAAATATTGTAAGTCGGGTAGCCCGGCTCGGGAATGATCCCCACGTCGCCGGGGTTCATGATCGCCATTCCCATCTTGGCGATCGCGTCTTTGGAGCCCATGGTGCATACGACCTGGTCAGCGTCGAGCTCAACGCCCCATCGCCGCTTGTAGAAGTTGCGGATCGCCTCGGGAAAAGCCGGAGTCGCAACGTCGCATCCGTAACGATGACGGTTCGCGTCAGTCGTGTCGGATGCGGCGCGGGCCAGCTCTTCTATTACCGGATCCGGCGTGGGATAATCCGGATCGCCAATGCCGAGAGTTATAACGTCAACGCCTTCGGCGCGTGCGGCCGCTATCTTGCGACGCAGGTCGGCAAAGAGGTAAGGGGGAAGCTGCGCGAGTCTATCTGAGAGTTTAACGTCCATCGTTCTGGCCTTTCGTGGTTCGAATACTATCGCCCCGGCGCATGTGCGAGGGCTGGAGCATTGTAGCAATTCCCGGCCCGCAGGCAACCCGATTGCACATATTGCCCGAAAAACGGGCATTGCACGCCGACCGGCCAGCGGCGATACTGGCGTAGAGGCCCACTGAAAATGTTCTTCCCGCTATCAATATTACGAGTTCGAATCGTCCGCGACGGACACAAGAAACGGAACATGTTCCTTCCGGTGATCGTCGTGTGCCTCGGCGTGCTGATCCTGGCGCTGCTGCTGGCTCCTCTGATGCTGCTGGCGGCGATCTTCAATCCGCATGCGATATGGAAGATGCTCAAAGCGTTCGGGCATTTCGCCGTTTTCTTCTTCAAGTCGCGCGGTACGCACATCGAACTGAACAACCAACGCGACAACATACTGATCTACCACAAGTAACCGAGACAAGCGCCATGCAAGACAACCGCAAAGAAATACTCGGAATGCTCGCTCGCGGCGAGACCACAGTTGACCAGGCCGACGAGCTGCTGACCGCCGCCCGGCCCGTAGACGCCAAGCCCCGCCGCAGACCGCGATACCTGCACATAATCATCTCCAGACCCGACGAGGAGAAGGATCGCGTGAACCTGCGAATACCGATCAGGCTGTTCGCCTACGGGCTGAAGCTCACACGGCTGATCCCGCAATCCGTTCGACAGCAAGTCAACGCCGCACTGGCGCAGGTCGGCATGAACTTCACGATAACAGACGACAACATCGCCGACTTCCTCGACGCACTGACCGATATTTCCGTAAATATCGACGGCGGCGAGAGAGTTCAGGTATACTGCAGGTAATCCCAGCCGACCAATCGCATACCGGCACACCACAAGGAACGCGACCCATGATCAACCACCTTCTCAATATCGCAAAAGCCGTGCTCATTGTCGCGGCGATCACACGGTCGTGCGGACTGGCCAGTGCAGCCAAGACCCAGGACCGATACGCCGTAGTCGTCTCCAGCGCGACATTCGCCGATGCCGAATGGCGGAAGGTAGTCGACGCGCTAGTAGCCAAACATGGCGCTACGGTGCACCAGTACAAGAAATCCCCCGTCGAAGCGTTGCCTGCGCTTAGAAAAGATTTCCCGAAATACGCATGCTTCGTGGCCACGCCGGCCGAAGCGACCAGAAAATTCGTGGCATACGTCCACCAGCTCACCCGCATGATCGACAAGGATCCGTACACCGACATGTTCTGGGGCATCCTGACCGGTTACGACGCGGCCAACGCGCTTACCATCGCCAAACAGACCGCCCCGCTGACGATCCAGCGAACGGCTTCGGGAACCGAGCTGCAGATGGAGATGTGCGCCGAAGGCGTGTGGTACTGCGAACTCAAGCAGCATCGCATGGTCCGCAAACTTCCCGGCGGAAAGGCCAAGGAAGAAAAAGGCCCGGCCGACACCACCAAGGCGCTGGTCGAAACGCTCAACACTTACAAGGCCCAACTGTTCGTGACCTCCGGCCACGCAACTGAGAAAGACTGGCAGATCGGCTTTCGCTATCGCAACGGATCGTTCCGCTGCAAGAACGGGGTGCTATACGGGCTGGACACAAAGAGAAGCGTATTTAAGGTAAAGTCGCCGAATCCAAAGGTTTACCTGGCGATCGGCAACTGCCTGATGGGCCACATAAACTCACCCGAGGCGATGGCCCTGGCGTGGATGAACTCCGCAGGCGTCACGCAGATGGTCGGCTACACCGTTCCCACGTGGTTCGGCTACGGCGGCTGGGGCCTCCTGGACTATTTCGTCGAGCAGCCCGGGCGGTACACGCTTACTGAAGCGTTCTTCGCCAACCATCACGCGTTGGTGCACAAGTTGACAACCGCCCCCGGCCGCGATGCCCGCGGCCTGAAATTCGATCGCGACGTCGTAGCGTTCTACGGCGACCCGGCGTGGCAAGCCCGCATGGCCAAAGCCCCGAAAGCCTGGGAACAGAAGCTCACGGAAGACAAGGGAACCTTCACGTTCGTCATCAAGCCCAATCGCGGCGCCAAAACGTTTGAGCCGATCAACACCAACGGATCCCAGCGAGGCTGGCGCCCGATCGTGGCGTACCTGCCGCATCGCGTAAAGGACGTAAAGATCACAAAGGGCGCCGAACTCAAGCCGACAATAACCGACAACTTCCTGCTGATCCCAAACCCAAGAGAGTGCGACCCGGAAAAAACGTACGAACTGACTTTCACCGCGACGGAAGTGAAATAGAGACCGCAGTTTGCTCGCACCGTCGTGAGCCCCGTTCACAGGGCTCAACGGCTCTGGCCTCAGGGACGGGGCTTACTTGAGCGTCAGGCCCTTTTGGCCCATTTCGCAGATCGTCTTGATCTCTCTGGGGCTCAGGGCTCGGTTGTAGATCGCTACTTCGTCCATCAGACCATAGTATCTGCGAACGTATCCCCTGCCCAGCCACAGCGGATACTTCGACGCCTTGACGGTGTGCTTCAGCGAAAACGATTTGGCCAGAACACCGTCTTTGTACCAGTGGACCTTCCTGGCCTTCGCGTCGCGCACGATCGCGAGGTGAGCCCATTGCCCGGCCTTCACCGGTTTGGGCATTCTGTATCCGGAGTACGGCTGCTCGTTCCTGCCGGCCGATCCGCAGAAGTAATGGACCGTGCCGTTCTCTTCGAGCGTCCAGGTCCCCTCGCCGCCGTAGCATTTGTTCAGCGGGTTCTGCCTGTCGCTGAGATTGGCCGGCTTGAGCCACATGCAGGTAGTCTGGCTGCCGGCGATCTGGAGGGCCTTGGGATTGCCCAGATCCACATAGGCCTTTCCGTCGAACTTCATAGCCGATCCGGCCCGGCCGGCGACGAGAGAACCGCCGACCATGAGCCCCTTCAAACCGCCGGGGCCGAGGTCGGTTAAATACTTCTTGCCGGCGGCTGTCGAGACGGTGCGCTTTTCGAAAGTCGCTATCAGAACTGCTCCTCGCGGGCCAAACTTTCCGCCAAGCTTGCGCAGTTCGATCAGCACCTCGCGCAACTGACCAGAGGCTTTCTCGCCGGCGGGGTCGGCGGCTTGGTGCAGTTCGAGGTAACGCTGGAGATATTCGATCGCACGGTTCAGAGCTACTGTCTTGCGGGTCTTGGCCGCCACGCCGCCGGCCAGCGATCGATACCAGAGGCCAAGTTCCAGACACTGGGTCTCGGCCAGTTCCTTTACCGGTTTTACGGCCAGCGGGATATACGTTCGCAGCATTTCGTCGTCGTCTTCGCTGACGAACCGGGCCGCTCGCGTCGGCGAATCGTATTCCAGCAGGCACAGTTCGATGATATCGCTTCTGGCCTCTTGGTTGTCTGGCTCGGCGGCGAGTTTTTTCTTCATTGCTTCGAAGCGTTTGAACCGGTTCACCTCGGCGGTTGCGGCCTCGACCTTTTCGGCGAGTTTCATGCGGCTGTCGAGCTTCAGAGCCGTGGCGCTTCTCAGGGCCGAGGTGTAGAACTTCAGCGCTTCGGACCATTGCCCGGCCCGGGCCTTACTGTCGGCAAGTTCCGTGGTGAGTTCAACTATTCGCAGGCCGATGGCGGGCTTCTCTGCCGCTTTGCTCCTGGAGTAGATCGTGCGATACAGAACCAGCCGCTTCTGGCGCCACTGGTCGGCGCTGTCGGGGTCTATGCCTATGAGGGTCTCGATCGCCGCCAATGCGGCGTCATGCCCGGCGGAGGTTTTCACGCCGTATTCGTACGCTTTGCGGCAGAAGTCGGCCTGGATTTCCGGGCTGTCGTCGAGCATTTTGGCCACGCTGATCAGGCTGGCGGCCGCTTCTGCGCTGCTCTTGGCTCCGGAGATGGTTTCCTTGATGAGTCGCGCTGCGGCATGGCGTTCGGCGTCGTCGGCTCGGGACGGGGCGCAGATCGTAACGAGACCGATCGCGGCGATAAATGCGATCGCCGCGCCGCGTTGACAGAATCCCGATACGCGCCGCAATTTCATCATGAACGGCCCTTTCGCGGCGGTGACGCCCTGGAGAGAGACTACGCCGTCGTCGGCTCCAGCGACGTGTCGAGATTGCTGCCGGAGTCCTCGAACTTCACGGAGATTCGCTTCGATACTCCGGGCTCCTGCATCGTAACGCCGTAGAGCACGTTGGCCATGCTCATGGTGCGTTTGGCGTGCGAAATCACGATGAACTGGCTGTGCTCAACAAAGTCGGACAGCAGGTTTCCGAACCGCTCGGTGTTGGCTTCGTCCAGCGCCGCATCGACTTCGTCCAGCAGGCAGAACGGACTGGGACGAGCCTTGAAAATGCTGAACAGCAGCGACAGCGCCGTCATGGTCTTCTCGCCGCCGGACAGCAGCGAAAGCTTTCGCAGCTCCTTGCCGGGAGGCCGCGCGACGATTTCGATTCCCGACTCGAGTATATCCTCCGGATCGGTCAGCATGATATCGGCCCGGCCGCCGCCGAAGAGCTTCCTAAAAAGCTCCTGGAAGTTTTCGCGGACCAGTTCGAACGTACTGAGGAACAGCTCGTGACTCTCGCGATTGATCCGCACGATCAGGTCGTCAAGCTGCTTTCGACTCTCGGCGATATCCTTGAGTTGGGTGGCCAGGAACTGCTGTCGTTTTTCGAGTTCCTCCTGCTCGCCGATCGCGTCGAGGTTGACGTTGCCAAGGCGTTTGATCTTGCCCGAGAGTTCCTCGATCCTGACCCGCACCTGGTCCCAGTCACGCTCGTCGTCGTGCTCGTATTCGCCGAACGCGGTTACCAGGTCCATGCCGAGTTCGTCCTGCGAGCGGGTGATCAGGTTCTCCACGTTCGTGTCGGCTTGAGCGAGCTTCACGCGCTGTGCGCTGATCTTCTCGGCGGTTTCGTCGTGGAGTTTTCGTTGCTCGGCCAGCGCCTGGCGGGCCGCTTGGTGTTTTTCCTTCAGGCCCTGGCGGGTCTCCTCCAGATCGACAGCCTCGACGTTCAGCTCCTGCTGACGCTTGTAGAGTTTGTCGGTTTCATCGCGTGCGGCCTGCACGCCCTTTTCGGTGTCGCTGCGCCTGCCGCGAATAAGCTCGATCTCGTTCTTGCCGCCTTCGAGATCCTGGGTCATCTGATCGCTCTGGCGGGTCATGGAGGCCAGAGATTCCCGCAGCGCCAGCCTCTTCTGCTCGGCGGATGCTATCGCGACTCTGACTTCCGTCAGTCGCGAGGCCAGGGAGTTCTGCCTCTGGGTGGCGGCGGCTATTTCGCTTTCGAGCCTTTCGGACTCCTGGGCTCTTGTCCGGCTGAGTTCCTTCAGCGAGGTCAGTTCGCCGCTGGCCTGCTCACAAAGAGCCTTGGCGGCGGCTAAGTCCTGCTGGACGCCCTTGATGTCTTCGGCGATGACGGGACGCTCGCGAAGGGCCTGGTCAACCTGCTCGTCGATCTGGGCCAGGTTCGCCTCGAGCCGCACGCGGTGTGCGTTGGCTTCGTTTATTTCCGTTCGCAGCGACTGCCTGTGCGCGTCGAGCTGCCTGATTTCGTCGTGTGCGTCGCGGCACTGGGCTTCCAGCGAAGCGATCGACTCATCCAGCTTCCGCTGGGATTCCTCAAGCGCCGTAAGCTCGCTCTTTCGGGCGATGAGGCCCGCCGAACGATTGGCCGCGCCCATTCTGATCCGCCCGTCAGGCTCGAGCACTTCGCCGCGAGTGGTTACAAATCGCAGATCGCCAGGTCCCATCGCCGCTACTCGCGTTGCGTCGTCGAGATTGGCCACGACGAGGGTCTTGCCCAGTATGGAGCGAATCACCGCGTCGAGCGACGGATCGTACTGGACCCAATCGATCGCCCTGGCGATCACCTCTGGACATCCGGCCGCATCGAACTGACACGCCGCCGGCGCCGCTCGATCCAGCGAGACAATTTCAACCGCCCCGCTCGTGCCGATGATCTCGCCGATTCGGTCCCGATCGGCTCGAAGCTGATCGAAACTATCGGCCACAAGCCACTGATCGGCTCCCGCCAGCGCCGCTTCAACTACCGGTGCGTGCTCCACGTCGGTGTCTATGCACTGGCCGAGCATGCGGCGAATCGATGGGAGCTGACCGGCGGAGATCGCCTGCAGCACGTTCTTGACACCGGCCGACACGCCTTCAAGGCGCTGCTGCATTTCAGTGATCGCGTCGATTCGCGACGCCGTTGCGCTTCGCGTTTCGCGAGCCTCGCCGAGACGGACTCTCAGGGCCTGCTCGTCGGCGCTGAGTTTTTGTGAGTTTTCGTCGGCCCTGTCCAGGCGCTGCTGTGCGTCGGCGACTGTGGTGCGGGCCTCGGTGACCTTCTGCTGCAGTTCGGTCTGCTCGGACTGGAGGCTTCCCAGCGTTTCGTCCAGCTCCGAAGCCCTGATCGACAGTCGATCTTTACGTGCAGTCAGGTTCTCGCTGCGGATCGTAGATGCCTGGATATCGTTGTTCAGCTGCGCGGTTCGGCGCATCAGGTCGATCGCCGAGGCCTTCTCTTCGGCCAATTCGGTCTGCAGATTCGCCAGGGCCGCCTCTCCGCCGGAATGCTCCTGGCGAACGGTCTGGTGCTGGGTCTCGTGACGTGCGATATCCTCTTCTGTGGTCTGGAGGCTCGCCTGGCTCTGGGCCAGACCTTGCTGGCATGCGGCGATCTTCGCTTCGAGTTCTTCGTTTCTGGCCGATATCGCGACGATCTGCTGGCCGAGTTCGACTACCTTCTGGGCGAGCATTTCGGCTCGTTCCTGGCAGGCGGTGATTCGCGCGTCCATCGAGGCGATCTGGCCCTGGAGTTCGCGTGCGGTGCGTTCCAGTTCTACTGACTCGATCTCCGTGGCGCTGCCGGCGGACTCCAACTGGTTGATGCGGGTCTGAACCGCCGAGGCCTGGTCGTTTCCCGCGTCGATGCGGCCTTGAAGCTCCTTGCGGACCGTAGAAAGCTGATGGTACTGGCTCAGGAGGTTCAGGACTCTCAGTCCGCCGAGCTCCTGGGAGTATGTCTGGTAGTTGCGGGCCTTGCCGGCCTGGTACTTGATGGATCGCAGACGCTTTTCAACTTCGTTCAGAACGTCATTGACTCTCAGGAGGTTCTGCTCGGCGCGATCGAGCTTCCTGATCGCCTCGCGTTTTCTGGCTTTGTATTTGCTGATGCCGGCCGCTTCGTCGAATATCGCGCGACGCTCGTCCTGGTTGGCCTGCAGGAACGCTTCGACCCGACCCTGCTCGATAACGCTGTATGCATCTTTGCCCAGACCGGTGTCCATGAACATCTCGCGGATGTCCTTCAGGCGGCACGGTGCTTTGTTTATGAGGTATTCGCTCTGGCCGCTGCGGTACAGGCGCCTGGTCACGGACACCACGTCGGTTGTCGACCCGTCGCTGAACGCCGGCTGCAGCAAGCCGTCGGAGTTGTCGAACACCAGGGTGACTTCCGCCGAACCGGCGGCGCGTCGAGCGGACGATCCGTTGAAAATGACGTCGAGCATCTCGGTGCCGCGAAGGGATTTGGCCGACTGCTCGCCGAGGACCCACTTCATCGCGTCGACAACGTTGCTCTTGCCGCATCCGTTAGGACCGACAATACAGCTTATTCCGTCGTCAAACTCCAACTCGGTGCGGTCCACAAAGCTCTTGAATCCGCACATGATCAGCTTTTTAAGTTTCATCGCCAGGTATTCTCCATAAACTCCGGCGTAGTACGACTTGGACCGAGAGTGCGGCGGGTCATTATGTTTTTTCGGCTATTCCAATGTCAGTCCATGACATCGATTGGCCTCTTCACTCACCGGTTATATTGGGTCTACCGGTATCTGCAGCTCTCCTTAGGAACTCCTGGAGCCCTTTGGGGTTCTGCAGTACGAACTTCGCCGGAGCCGACTTGTCGTCAGTCGCCAGCGAGCCTTGCTTGCACAAGCGGTGCAGAATCGTCACCACCTGACCGTAACTGAACTCCAGGCCCTTTTTGCTGGCCCTTTTATACACAATTTGCCCGGCGCTGTCACGCTTTGGTTTTCCCTCGTCATCAAGATCCGGAAGCATCAGTTCGCCCTGGCCACTCTTGGCCTCACGCCCCAGTGCGCAGATCAGAGCCTTAGCCGTCGGGGCGATCCTGAAAGCCGGAGTCACCCTGCCAGCCGAGCCGGCTTTGCGGAACAGTGTGATGTATTCATCTTTGTCCAAAGCATTTATGGTCAGCAAACCCTGCAGTCCGCGGTAATATATCGGGCGATTAATCAGCATTTCACCGCCGAACAGCACCAGGCGGGGTTCTCCCGACTGCGTCGCGTAAACAACGCCGCGGCCTTTGGATCTGACGATGTCAAGCTGAAACGCTCCGACGGGAATCGTCAATACCGCACTGTTTCTCCCGATGCTCCTGAGCGATTCGTAGCTGAGAACACGGACCATGTCGTCCGGATCGTTGAGAGTCTTCCGCAGCACGGCCAGCGAACGGATATATCGACGATGGCGCCCCAGTTCCTTGATCGCTTCATTTCTCAGCGGATTTCGCGGGCTGCCGGCGACTTTCAGTATTACTTCCGGTGCGGCTACAAGATCGCCGAGCCGCATTCCGGCGCGGGCCGAGTAGTACGAGACAAACGAGTTCGAATCGGTGTAGTGCTTGCTTATTATCGGTATCACCCGGCGTCCCATGGCCTCCAGGACCAGCGACAGCGCGTCGTGATTGGCTTTCGGCAGTTTCATCGCCTCGGCCACCTGTCGGGCTCGCCTCTCCCAGTGTCCCCCGCCGGTCTGCAGCGACATGTGCATCACCAGCTCAAGGAAGTGCATGTAGTCGCCGCGCCATTCGGGAGGGATCGTGATCGAAACCGAATCGGACCCCTTGGCGTTGGCCACGCGGACCTTTCCGGGCCTCTGGAACCGTTCGTTTATGCTTCGCTGTATGACCGCGGCGCGGCTGAAATCGGGGGTCAGCAGTTGCAGGCTCACCGCTCGTGGGGATTTGGCCTTTCCGCCTCCGATGATTCGACCCTGTCGAAGTTTGACAAGTTCGGAGGGTTTGGAGCCGTCGATAAACGGATTGACGAAGATCAGACCCGACGCTGTAGCCAGAATCTTCGATCCGCGATCGGGGGCGGTTATGTTGGCGGTGGCCAGGCGGAGTTCGGCTTCGTACAGCACGCCGCCTTCAAGGCTCCTGACCTGCGATCCGATAGCGCGGACCTGCACGTCGAACAATCGCCCCTTGGGAGCACACGAAGGAATGGCTCCGCTGATCTCGACTATCGCCGTGTCCATGTCGCGCAGCATTAGATCGGGCGAAAGATCCTCTGTGCCCGCACGGCGAGAGCCGATATTCCGCCTGCGCATATACTGGATCAGGTACTCTCTCAGTTGCGGCGGTATCTGCGAGGAGCCGTCCTTTCCCAGCCCGCCGACAATCCCGTATCCGCGAACCGGGAGCATCCGCC
Organism: uncultured Planctomycetaceae bacterium; assembly: GCA_964392945.1. Lineage (GTDB taxonomy): Bacteria > Planctomycetota > Phycisphaerae > SM23-33 > SM23-33 > BS750m-G57. The sequence goes on from CAYMSH010000057.1 coordinate 18,459, forward strand.
CGCCGACAAGCTGGGCGTACTGCGAGACCGTCCCTCTATGGTGCGTAGGGACCACAATGGTGCGTTGACCGACCATTGGGGGCCTGGCCGTGGTCTTCCCGGGACATCCGGAGATCGACAGGCTGACCGCCGCGGCAAGAATCGTCAGCAGGCATTCGGCCTTCCTGGTTTGCATCTTTTTCACGGGTATGGTCCTCATATCTTTGCAGGGCTTCCAGTACGGGTAAAAGGGCATAGAGTCACAACCGCCGATGTCTGGTGAGTCTACCCTAAAAGCACGTTCCGGTCAAAGAAAGCTTGGGCGCAAACAGACGGGCCCGAAGACAATGTCTCCGGGCCCGGAAAGTTCGATCGCATCGAGTGCGATGTAGTTCAGTCTAGCCGAAATCCGGTTCGTCGCTGGAGATCGGAGCGGGTCTGGGTCTTGGCCTGGGTCGGGGCCTGGGAACCGGTCTGGGGGTCGTGCCGCCGCCAGCGGGTCCGGGTCTTGGCGAAGGCGATCCGATCGACGAGCCGCCGATGAATATCTTGGCCTGTTCCAGCGACGGGATGACGAGCTTCTGACCGATCTTCAGGCGCGAGGGGTTCACGCCGGGGTTCCTGTTCGAGATCGCCGGGAAGTATTTTCCGTCGCCGTACTGGCTCTTGGATACGCCCCACATTCCGCTGTCGCCGTCGCGAACGACGTAGATCTTCTCGCCGAGTCCGACAGTCGGAAGCGGCGCAGCGCCGCTAGTACCGCCGATCGACGGCGTACCGCTTATCGTCGCACCCGATCCGCCGGTAAGGAAGGCCTTGGCCTTCTCCAGTGACGGGATAATGAGCTTCTGGCCGATCTTCAAACGCGCCGAATCCACAGTCGGATTCCTGTCGGCGATGGCGGTGTAGTACTTTCCGTGTCCGTACTGACTTTCCGATACGCCCCACATTCCGCTGTCGCCGTCGCGAACGACGTAGATCTTCTCGCCGAACGTCGTGACGGGGTCAGCGGCCGAAACGCCCGCAATGCCCGAGCCCACAGGCGATACTGGAAGAGGCGGGATCTTGATCGTTTTGCCGATTCGCATCGACGTGGGATTCAGTCCGGGATTGGCCGAGACGATAAGCTGCCAGTGCTTGCCGCTGCCATAGTACATCTCGGCGACTTTCCACAACTGATCGCCGGACTTGATCAAGTGCGTTCTTTCTCCAGATGCTCCGACCAACGGAGCGCCGGCCGTAGATACGCCGACAGGATCAGTCGCCCCGGTTATCACAGCGCCCGAATCGGGATAAGGAACTATCGCCGGAGCCCCGGGATCGAACGAAGTGTCGACAACGCCGGGATCAGGATCAGGATCCGCCGCAGCAACGTCGATCGGGCCGGCGGGAATCATCGTGATCGAGGTTCCGCCGGGATCCGGGTCGGTAGTCCCGCCGGCAACGCCTACGGTAAGTCCGCCGCCGGTATCGGGATCGGGATCAGGGATCCCAATGCCGCCGCCTGAGGTGGTCCCGCCGTCCGACGCGCCGCCGGCGACTGAGGTGTCAGGTCCGCCGGTAGTACCGCCAGTGGCCGGGTCCGGTGTTCCAGCGCCCCAGACGTCTGTCGTGCCCGGATCGATAATGACCGGGTCCAGAGCAATACCGCCACCGGTGTCGCCGGCGCCGCCGGTGTCGCTGCCGGTTCCGCCAGCGGGAGGATCGTGCAGCCCGGAGACCGGATCGCCGGGATCGGTCGGATCGGCTGGTTCGGCTGGTCCGGATGTGGCGACCATATAGACCACAACACCCACGATCGCCACCAGTCCGGCGGCGATGCCAAGTTTCATATCTGTGCGCATGATAGTAGCTCCATAGCGGCTGGTCCGGAGCCCGAGCCCGGATAAGCCTGTTGTACTTTAACGCGTTACCATAATATTGTCGCAGGCTGGAGACGCATTGGCAAAGAAAACTTTGCCACCACAAAGCATATCGTCATAACCGAGCGATTGGCAATTGGTTTTTTGCCGACTATAACGGGCCGGCCGGCCGCAAGACCAGGGGCCAGGCGACTCGACAATACGGAATGAGTCTACTTCTCCGCGACTAAACGCATAGTTTCACGGGCTATCATAAGTTCTTCGTTCGTCGGGATCACCCAGATCGGAAGTTTCGAAGACTCGGCGGTTATCGGCCCAGTGACCCCAAGTTTTGTCCTCTCGTTGGCTTCGGCGTCGCCGACAACGCCTAACCGCTTCAGACCACTGCAGATCCGATCCCTTATTATCGCGGAATTCTCGCCTATGCCGCCGGTCATCACAATCGCATCCAGAGGCGGCAGAATCGCATAATACGAACCTATGTACTTGACGATACGATAGATAAACATATCCACGGCCAACTCGGCGGCCTGATCACCCTGGGAAACCGCATCAAGCAGATCCCGCATGTCGCTGCAACCGCCGGAAACGCCGAGCAGACCCGAACGCTTGTTCAACGCATCGTCAACTTCCTGGCTCGTCAGACCCCGGGAGATCATGTAAAACACTATCGCCGGATCGATATCGCCGCTGCGAGTGCCCATCATCAGACCGGCCAGAGGCGTCATTCCCATCGAATGATCGACAGCCTTGCCGCCGGACACTGCGGTCATAGACACACCGTTGCCAATGTGAACCGAGATGAGATTCACCTCGTCGATCGCTTTGCCGAGCAGTTCGGCCGCACTGTGGGTCACATATTTGTGGCTGGTGCCATGAAAACCGTATCGCCTTACGCGATGCTCGGCGCACCATTCTTCCGGCACGGGGTATCGATACGCCTTTTCCGGAAGCGTGGCCAGGAAAGCTGTATCGAACACGCCGACATGCCCCGCTGGCCCCATGGCTTCTGATGCGGCGCGAATGCCGACGAGATTCGGCGGATTGTGCAGCGGCGCGAGATCCTCGTTCCGCTCAATGATCGCTATGACATCTTCGTCTATAACCACCGAGTCGAGAGCCTCGGTCCCGCCATGGACGATGCGATGACCGACACCGTCGATCTGGTCTACCGAATCGAGAACCCCGCCGGGAGCCGAAACCAGCGCGTCGAGAATTATCTTCAAACCGGCCGCGTGGTCCGGAGCCTCAACCTCGGTTCGCCAGGAACCGGCGTCGGTTTCGTATTTCAACTCCGCCTGATCGCTGCCGAGCCGATCGAGCACGCCGCCGGCCAGGACAGTCTCCCGCGGCATGTCAAAAAGCTGGTACTTGATCGAACTACTGCCGCAATTAACTACAAAGATCTTCATCAGCGCCTTTCTGCTGGAAATATCAGCCCAACAAGATACCGCCAAACGATCACAATATCCAACACGGAATGGCCAACGGCCAGTGGCGAATGCCCAATGTCCAACAGG
>CAYMSH010000058.1:0-5665 GCA_964392945.1 uncultured Planctomycetaceae bacterium
TGGGATTTTGCTACTAACCTTCCGGACGGAGATGGAGCATTCCTCGCATTCGAAGTCGATGGCGGATCGGCGCACTTCAGGGTTTGGCATTTGGATGGCGGCGCGTGGTCCTTGTTCGATCCGGAGTTCAAGAGTTTCGATGTTGCAGGCGGCATAGCAGGGTTCACCGTCGACAGCTTCAGCGGCTATGCGGTGACTACTCCCGAACCGGGGACTCTGGCGTTGCTGTCCCTGGGCGGAATCATGGCGCTGAGACGCAGGCGTCGTCGGGAAAAATAGATGAAGCGATAAAGGCTCAAAGCCGGAGGTTGAGAAAACGCGATGAGGGCGGCGAACCCAGGCATACTGGCCAGGAGCCTGCAGGTGGTTCTGGTTGTGATGATGCTGGCTCCCCTGGGGAGTTTGCGGGCTCAGGTTGCGTTTACTCCCAACGATCCGCTCTACTTCGGCGGCCAGGTCGGCAATGAAAACGGCCAGACGTATCTTCACGGTAAGAAGTGGGTTGATGGTCAGTTACTGGACGATCAGGCGCCGCATATCAACGTTCTCGGCGCCTGGGCGGCCGGCTATACGGGCCAGGGAGTCGTGATCGGTATCGTCGATGACGGTCTGGAGACCGCACACGAGGATCTGGGCCCGAATTTCGTCGCAGAACACAGCTACAACTTCGGCGCCCTGGTCGGACAGGACCCTGCAAATGTCGAGCCGGTCAACCCCGGCGATCGGCGCGGAGTGCCGGCGGCCGGGATAGCCGCCGCACGCGGGGGAAACGGCCTCGGCGTCACGGGCGTCGCGCCATATGCCGGACTCAGCGCTTTGAGGATTGACTGGTACGACACGACCAGCGACATGTTCACCCAGGCCACGGAATACCACTCGGAGCAAATCCAGGTCAAGAGCCACAGTTACACCCAGAGTATTTCGTATATGAACGATCATGAAATGGTGATCGCCAATCGCAACTCAGCCGCGGCCGGGTGCGTTAATGTCAGAGCCGCCGGCAACAGTTACGCCAACGCCAACGCAAGGAGCGCCCAGGCCGATAGAACCTCTATTGTTGTCGCAGCTCTCGGTTCTGACGCTCAGGCCGCGGACTACTCCAATTTCGGAGCAAACGTATTCGTAACGGCCCCGTCGTCCGACAGCCTTTACAATCTCGATCAGATAACAACGACCGATCGATCGGGCGCCGACGGTTTTAACGGTATTCCGACTCATGACGCCTACACGAACGCCTTCGGCGGGACGTCGGCGTCTACTCCGATTGTCGCAGGCGTCGTGGCGCTGGTGTTGCAGGCCAACGGCGACCTCGATGTCCGCGGAGTCAAACACGTTCTCGCCGAGACGTCGCGAGTGGTTGATCCCGGCCACGGCGACTGGCAGACCAATGGCGCCGGTTACAGCTTCAACCCCTATTACGGTTTCGGCCTGGTCGATGCGACCGCCGCGGTCAATTACGCCGCTGCTTACACGGCGCCGGGAAGAGAGATTTCGATCGGCTCCGGTCAGGTCGCCGTAGACCAGGCGATTGCGGATATCGGCCCGGCGGTGACCAGTACATTTACAATCACCGACACCAACCCGCTTGAGTCGATAGAGTTGCAGGTCACCCTTGGCGACGGTCCTTACTGGGGGAACTACGACATTCTCCTGACATCCCCGCTGGGCACGACGAGCCAATTGTCCTACAGCGAGATCGGCGCTCCCGGCGCGTTTGAGCTGGCCAGTTGGGAGTTTTCCTCGGCCCAGTTCTGGGGCGAGAATCCCGCGGGCCAATGGATCGTCAGTATCCAGGATCTCGTGGCCCAGGATTCAGGCACGTGGGAAAGCTACGAGTTCACCGGTTATTCCGCGGCCCTTACGCCTGACCCGGCGACTTTCGGCGACACCGATGGAGATGATGATGTCGATCTCGACGACTACCAGAACCTGCTGGCCCAGTTCGGTGGACCGGCAGGTGAAGATAGCGCCGATTTTAACAATGACGGCATTGTCGATCTGGACGACTTCGTCATCATACGCGAGAATTTCGGGCTTGGGACGCCGGCCTCGGGCGGCGATCTCGAGGCGGCGACAATTCCCGAACCGGCGACTCTGTCGCTGTTGGTGTTGGTTGCCTTGAACTTGTCGAAACGGGGCGGGTTGGCGATATGCAGGCGGCGGCGTAGATAGACTGGCGGAGATTTCGATTCGGCCCCCAGCCGAATTCACTCCGAATCAGGGCGGGGGGATAACTTCGTATTGTGCCCGCTCGAACTGTCCTGTAATGTAGCCTATGTGAGCACCGAAGACAATCAAGATACGATACGAGCGTCGCGGGCCGTCGTTGTTTTGGCCTGGGTAATCGGCACGCTCGGTGGATTGTTTATGGCCGGCGTCGCCCTTATCATGACCACGTTCGGCGGCCATGCCTGCGGAGCGATCCTGGTCTGGATGATCGTATCCGGGCTGATCGGCGTTTCGGCGGGGGCCGGCCTGGTGGGATTGTGCTCCGTGCTTGGCGGAGCAAAGCTGGGCCGATATTTCTCCTATCCGTTTGCCGGCTGTCTGGCCGGCTTCCTGGTGATGCTTTCCTGGGTGCTCCTGAGATTGGCCCGGATGGCCCGCCGGGCTGGGCTGTTCGAAACGCTTTGCGGCGCGGGGCTCGGTCTGGCTGTTGTGTGCGGGGTGGTTCTGGCCAAATGCATTCGCCGGTACGGCCGGGGGGCTCGTATCGGCTCCGCTGTCGGTCTGGGCGCAATGCTGCTCATAGGAGTGATTTTCCTCCGTTGGATAACGGAAGGCCTGTACTTTCCCGGCGAGGATCGCCTCTCGTATCTGGTTGCCAAGTTCGCTTTCGCACTATTTGGCGGAATCCTCGGCGCCGTCCTGGGGCAGATCGTCGACGGCCTGTTCAACGCACGCCTGCAGAAGAAACCTCTGCCGCCGACTTGACCAGGACCGGCACCGTTGGCCGAGCACCGTCCTTGTCTGGGGGCCGAGCGGGTGCTATATTGCTCTTGAGCGGCCCGGGGGCGGTCTCCGGGGCCAGGCCAACCCGCGATGCGAGCCAAACGGGAATCACATATGATTACACGACGGGACTTCTTGAGACTGGTCGGTGTCGCCGGGGTTGCAATGAGCACGGCCGGGGCGGCGCCGTCGCCCGGCGCCAAAGGCAAGCCTAACATCGTTCTGATCCTGGCTGATGATATGGGGATCGATTCAGTGGCCGCCCTGAACGATAAATGCGGAATTCCCACTCCGCATCTCAACGCTCTGCTCAAGCAGGGAATGCACTTCAGCGATGCGCACTCCGGATCGGCGGTCTGCTCGCCGACTCGCTATGGCGTGCTGACCGGGCGATACTCCTGGCGAAGCAGTCTCAAGCGAGGAATCGTGGGCAAGTGGAAGCCGCCCCTGATCGAAAAGGACCGGTTAACCCTGCCGCAGATGCTGAAAAACATCGGCTACAACACCGCGTGCATCGGCAAGTGGCACCTGGGGTGGAACTGGCCTAAGAAGGGCGGCGGATTCACCACCAGCCTCAAGGACATCGATTTCAGCAAGACAACCCAGGGCGGACCGACGGGGCGAGGATTTGACTACTACTTCGGCGATGATGTCCCGAACTGGCCGCCGTTTGTCTGGATCGAAAACGGAAAGACCCAGGGGATCCCCGATACGCAACTGTCATTCGCCAAACACTACCGCTCCAACAACGGGATAGGCGTAAAGGGATGGGACCTTGCCGCTGTCCTGCCGAAGATAACCGAAAAATCCGTAGAGTACATCAAGAGCAGCGCGGGCGAGACCAAGCCATTCTTCCTCTTCTTCCCGATGACATCGCCGCATACTCCGATCGCCCCGGCGAAAGAATTCCAGGGCAAGAGCGGGCTCGGGGCTTATGCAGATTTCCTGATGGAGACCGACTGGTGCGTCGGCCAGGTGATGAAGGCTCTGGCCGACAGCGGGGCGGCCGACAATACGCTGGTTATCTTCACTACCGACAACGGGACCTCGCCGGAATGCAAGTTCGATGAGCTCAGGGCGAAGAACACCGATCTCCAGAATCACTGGCGGGGAATGAAAGCCGACGCCTTCGAAGGCGGACACCGCGTACCGTTCATCGTCCGCTGGCCCGGACGCATCAAGCCCGGAACCAAATCAGACCAGATCATCTCGCTTGTAGACATCATGGCCACCTGCGCCGACGCGGCGGGAGTAAAACTCCCCGAATCGGCCGCCGAAGACAGCGTTAACCTCATGCCGGCCCTCAAGGGCAAAGCGGCAAAAGGACCGCTTCACGAAGCTGTTATCTGCCATTCGTCATCGGGCGTGTTCGTCGTGCGTAAAGGGAAGTGGAAGCTCCAGTTTTCCGCCGGATCGGGCGGATGGAGCAATCCAAAGGATCGCGCCGCAGCAAAGCAGGGCCTGCCCAAGTGGCAGCTCTACGACCTTTCGGCCGACCCGAAAGAAACCAGGAATCTGATCGGCGAACACAGCGAGAAAGTAAAAAAGCTGACGGCCATACTGCGCCGGTTCATAGAGAAAGGCCGCTCCACTCCAGGCGCCCCCCAAAAGAACCATCGCGGAGCAATCTGGTGGCCGGGCCTGCCATGGAAGCCGGCCAAATAGCCGCCAACCGATCGCCGACCCCAGGTGCGCCTGGGCCGGCTTGCGACAATCAACAATCAAGGGCTCTTGCAGATCACGACGAACCGCAACCGGTCCCGGATCGATCTACTTGCCGTAAACCGTAACGTTAGCCAAGTGCAGCGTGCCTGTGCGGTCCAGGCCGATCTTGATGCTGCTGCACTTGATGTCCGAGCCGAGATCCACCCGCCACTTGGCCTGGACCTTCTCGGCCCGCCAGATCCGCTTCCATTTCTCGCCGTCGTCTGAGCCCCATATCGTGAGGCCCTCGGCCCGTTCCTGCAGACCTTTCTTGCGGTTGACGATGTCCATGTACCGCACGGTTTTCGGTCCGGACAGTTGGATCACTATGTGCGGTTTGTCGGCGTCGATGTCAGAGTGGAACGAGTGCGGTTTTACAGGCGGCTCCTGGCCCGACAGCAGGTAGGCGTTGTCGGGATTAAAGCCCGGATGGCCGGTGTGGCTGATCTGGTAGACCGCGTCGCGCGAGACTTCCTTGTATCCCTTGCATTTGGCCAGCGGCTTTTTTGACTCTGCCGATTTGATCCACTGGCCGGGTTTGGCGGCTGTGGACTTGGTGTTCTTCCTGCGGCCGCGCGACGGTCCGCGTTTGTTCTTGCCGGCCGCGATTTCGTTTGATATCGCGATGGCCTTCTTTCGAGCGGCGTCGTCGTATTCCCAGAACTCTTCTACTACGGCTTTTATTTCGGGGAACTTTTCATCGGTGTCGCCAATTTCTTTTCGTTTGGCGGCGAGCTGTTTCTTGAGTTCGTCAACGATCTTCTTGTATTCGGGCTTGTCGTAAACGTTGTTGACTTCGGCGGGGTCTTTCTGCAGGTCGTACAGCTCCCAGCCCGGGGGTGTCTGCTTTTGGCCTCTGTAGTCGCATCCGTAGTAGAAGATCAACTTGTGGGTCTTGGTCCGAATACCGAAATGGGCCGGATTGTTATGGTGCGCCATGTGCATCCAGTAACGGTAATACGCCGACTGCTTCCAGCCCGAAGGCTCCTTTCCGGTTTCCAGGATGCTC
>CAYMSH010000058.1:5675-21706 GCA_964392945.1 uncultured Planctomycetaceae bacterium
TGAAACTTACGCCCTGCATCAGCTTCGGGGTCGCGACGCCTGCAAACGCCAGCATCGTAGGGCCGAAGTCCACGTTCTCTATGATCGCATCGGATCGTGTGCCGGCCTTGACGGTTTTGGGGTAGCGGACCAGGAACGGCATTCGCTGGGACTCTTCGTACATCCAGCGTTTGTCCATGTAGTCGTGCTCGCCGAGCATGAAGCCCTGGTCGCCGGTGTATATGATAACCGTGTTGTCGTACTGGCCGGTCTTCTTGAGGTAGTCGAACAGTCGTTTGAGATTGTCGTCTATGCCCTTGACGCAGCGAAGGTACTTTTTGAGGTATGTCTGGTATGCCTGGCCCATCGCCTCGGCGTCGCTTCCGGCGTTCTTGGCCCAGGACTTGGCGTAGTTTCGCCGCGTGTGGCGGCGTCCTATCGAAGTGCCGATATACCACAGCAGTTCGTCATTATGCCCGCGTGTTGCGATCGATCCGAAGTTCGGCTGGCTCCGCATGTTCGCCGGTTCGGGGATCTTCACGTCGGCCAGGTACGGCTCGTACCGCTTGGCGTTGTCGAACATGTCGTGCGGGGCCTTGTAGTGGTGCATCAGGAAGAACGGCTTGGTCTTGTCGCGGTTCTTGAGCCACTCCAGCGTGCTGTCTGTGATGCAGTCCGAGGAGTGGCCCTGCATTTTGACTACGTCCTTTCCGAACGCCTTGCCTTCGGTCTTCTCGCGGAAGGTCGGGTTGTGGTAGCTTCCCTGGCCGGGCAGGACCTTGTAGTAATCGAAATTGGGCATAACTTTGAGGTGCCACTTTCCGATCATTGCGGTGTTGTAGCCGGCCTTTCGCATCTCGATCGCCAGGTGCTGCCTGGCCGGCTCGATCCGCCCGCCGAGGTCCAGCACTCCGTTAACGATACTGTGCTGCCCGGTGATTATGCACGCGCGGCTGGGAGTGCAGATCGAGTTGGTCACAAAGACATTCTCCATCAGCATTCCCTCTTTGGCCAGCGTGTCGATCACCGGCGTGGGATTGAGTTTGGCTAGCCGCCCGCCATAGGCTCCTACGGCCTGGCTGCAGTGGTCGTCGGACATGATAAACAGAATATTGGGCTTCTTGCCCGCCGGGGCCGACATAGCCGCTGGGGACATTACTATAGCGGCCGCACCCAACCCCGCCATCCTAAGAAAATCGCGCCTTGTTCTCATATCACCGTTCTCCAAACGAGTTTATAACTGGAGTGCAATGCTAACTTGTAGACCCGACAAAGTCCCGCCCTTATTTCCCGAGCACCCCGTCGGCCCGGGCAATCGGCAACTGGCGACGATAACGGCGCGCTGCACACGAATGCCAATTAGCCCCGGGTGAATACACCCGGGGGATTCGCACACCAACACAAGGCGCCCCACACCAGCACACCGAGCCGGCAAGAACATCAAGACCGACAATACGCAATCGTCGCCCATCCGAGATCACAACGAGTCCCCCGGTGCATTCAAGCGAAGGGGCGAACGACTGCGGCGGGGCGGAGGTTGTGTCACCATGCCGGTGGGTGTGACATATCGGCCGAGAACCGCCAGTGTCGGCCCTGAGGCGATTGGTGTCGGCGTGCATCAACGGAGCGGTCAGCTAACCCACGTATTGGAAAAGCGTTCCATCGCAAATCCAGCAGCGTGCTACCCATGGTGCGGAAAAGAAGTACGCCTTTTCGTCGCCATGTGTCACAAGCCGGAACCTGTGACATGATTGTGACAATGGGCAGTGATGAATGGGCAGTGATGAATTATGAGTGATTAATGATGAAACGGCGGGACGGCGAACAGCGAACGGCGAACGGCGGACGGCGAACGGCGAACGGCGGGGCGGTGGCCCGGCGGAGATTGGCGATCGGATCGGGTCTGATTAGATTACGCTGCGGAGGTAGCCGCGTGCTGTTGCGAACCAGCCGCTGCCCCAGTGCTTCAATCCGTGCAGCAGCAGGGTCGCCAGGGCTACCGGGGTGAGCTGGGAGAAGTGCTTTTCCATGAACGATACGACGGCGCCGGGATGGTTCCGCACCGGCACGAGTGACGAATGCTCGGCCGCGTCGATCGCGGTGGCGGCCGATGCGAACAGGGAAACTACGTCAGTGTCGATGAAGCAGTCGAAGATCAGTTCCGGCTGGACGGTGTTGCGGTCCCGGACCAGGCCCAGGCATGATATGCTCGATACGTCCTGCGGCGGGACGGCGGTCTCTTCGTGGAGTTCGTCAATGATCGAAGCGAACGGGTCGGGGCAGTCGGGCCCGCCTTCTTTCGGCGGTTCCACTGTGCCGCCGATGGGGTGGATCCTTCCGGCGTACTGGATCATGTTCTTGCTGCGCATGCCCAGGACGATGAGTCCGTCGTTGGTGCAGACAGCGGCCGAGACGCCGAGCGGATTGGCCATCACTTCGGTTCCGTGAAGGTGCCGGATGTAGGCCTGCGTGGCGTTGGTTCCGATGAACTCCTTGAAGGAGACCGGTCCGAGCGACAGGTTCAGTCCGCCGTTGTCGCAGCTGTACGAGATCAGGCGGCAGAGCTTGCCGTTGAATATCTTCAGGCCGTCTACGGCCGCGCGTTTGGTCTGCTCGCCCCATGACGTTTCGATCAGTTCGTCAACGCTGTCGTTGGTGACCCTGGGCTGATCTGACCACGAGACACGGACCTGGTCGCGCGTGTACTGGTCCATCACGTCCAGAAAGAACGTGCCGCAGTCTCTTGTGCCGTCTGGTCCTGGTTGTGGCGGTTCGTGCTGCATATTGCGACTATTACATCATATCCACTGCGCCAGATCTTCGGCGAAGTACGTGATTATCAGGTCGGCCCCGGCGCGTTTGATCGCCGTGGTAACTTCTATCGCTGCGTTCTTCAGGTCGATCCATCCGTTGGCCGTCGCTGCGTGCAAAACAGAGAATTCGCCGCTGACGTGGTACGCCGCCAGGGGCAGGTCGAAGCTTCGCCTGACCTCGGAGATAACGTCGAGGTACGTCCAGGCCGGCTTTACCATGAGGAAGTCGGCGCCTTCTTCGACGTCCTGCGCGGCCTCGGGGTAAATCTGCAGCGGGGCGCGATAGTCCATCTGGTAGGTCTTGCGATCGCCGGAGCTGGGCGCTCCCTCGGCGGCCTGCCTGAACGGTCCGTACAGCGCCGAGGCGAACTTCACGGCGTAGGACATTATCGCGGTGTTGTTGAAACCGTCGGCGTCGAGCATGGAGCGTATGGCCTGGACTTGTCCGTCCATCATCGCAGACGGGGCCACGATGTCGGCTCCACATCGCGCGTGGGACGCGGCTACTCTGGCCAGCGATTCCAGTGTCGGATCGTTATCGACGTCCATCGGCCCGTCGCGGTCGATCAGTGTTCCGCAGTGGCCGTGTTCGGTGTACTCGCACAGGCACACGTCGGTGATCACCAGCATCTCCGGCAGGGCGGTCTTTATCTCGCCGGCGAGCCTCTGGACGGCCGCGCCGTCGTTCCACGCCTCAGAACCGGTAGCGTCCTTCTTGTCGGGTATTCCGAACAGCAGTACCGATCGCAGGCCCAGGTCGGCCCATCGGCGCGCGGTTTCCAGCGCCGTGTCTACGGAAAACTGGAACTGGCCCGGCATGGATTCTATCGGATTGCGAACGCCTGAGCCCTCGCGTACGAACAGCGGGGCGATAAGTTCGTCTACGCTCAGCCGCACGCCGGCCAGCACGTCGCGCATGGTCCGGCTGCTCCTGAGCCGTCTAAGCCTGTTTGTTGGAAATGAAGTCATATCTCTGTACACACTCCAATAGCGTTAAAACTATGGACATATTAGCAGATAGAGGCCTGTGTTGCGCCAGAATTCCGCGATGCGATGTGTTTCTATCGGCCGGCGGGCTATCGAACAATCAACTTGATCAGTTCGGGAATATCCTTTGAAACGGTGCGCAGTTGCGCGTCGTCGACGCCGAGCGGAAGGCTGACGTCAAGAGTAATGGTCTCGATGTTCGTCTGGAAGTCGCGTTCGTAGTCGATGTCTTTGACGAGCATTCGCCTGTCTTGGAGCGCTTGGCGAAGTCGCTGGACGTTGTCGGCGTCTGACGCCGGCAGCGAGACCGCGATAATTCGCGAGGCCCGCGACGGGAGCCATTTGTCCAGGCGATTGAGCACCGTCAGCGAGAAGATAACCAGCATCGCGGCGAATACCGCCACTATGTACATTCCAAATCCGCAGGCCAGCCCGACTGCTGCGGTGCACCAGAGGCTGGCGGCGGTGGTCAGACCCTTGACGCCGGTATCCCTGCGCATTATGACCCCGGCGCCGAGGAAGCCGACGCCGCCCATTACTCCGTAGGCGACGCGGGCGGGATCTATGCGGAGCGACAGCGCTCCGGGGTCGGACGAAGCGAACTGGCGAGCGAAGTGCAGGCTTACGACCATGGCCAGGGCCGAGCCGAGAGCCACGAGCAGTTGGGTGCGGAATCCGGCGCTCCGGCCGTGGATTTCCCGCTCGATTCCGACCAGCGAGCCGAGAACGGCGGCGATCAGCAGACGCAGCATTATCTCGGCGTACCAACCGCTAATCGAACTTTCCAGAAAACCTGCTGCGATCATGGCCGATAATTCTCTAGGCTATTGAGACAAGTAGATTCGGTGCATCGGGCCGCATAGTTGGCGACGGACTTCGGCGCCTTACTTGTGAGCCTTGGACTTCATCGCGTCGAGTTTGCCCCTTACTTCCTGGGCCATTCTGCTGTTGGGGAACTCGCGAATGATCTCTTCGCCCGCGGCGATCGCCTCTTCCCATTTCTGATCGTTAACCGATATGGCGAACTGTACGCCGAGCTGGCGCAGGCGGGCCTTGAACACGCCGCGAGCCGATTCCTGCAGCGCCGCGCCTTCCTCTGGGGTCAGGTAGCGGTCCAGTTCGCGAAGGAGATCCATACCGCGATCGATGTCGTTCTTGCGAACCGCTTCGCCGTATTCCTGGAGGAGCCGCTTCTTGTAGGCGGTCTTGGCGTCGATTATCCGCTTGGGCAGTGCTGCGATCTTTTCGTTTTCGGGGAACAGCTTGAGTATGCGACTGGTCTCGCGGCGTGCGCGGATCCACTGCTGTTCGTCCAGCAGAGACATGATTCGGTTTATCGCCGCGTCGATCTTCTCGTCGATCGTGGCTTCGCGAGACTGGGTGACTTCCTGCCGCAGGCGCTGGGCCTCTTCGGTGTATCCCAGATCGTTTTCGATCGAATCGATCATGGCTTCGGCCGATGCGTACTGCTGCCGCATGAGTTCATGGTGAACCGCTTCGCGGACCGCCAGGATCTCTTTTTCGCGGTACAGGAGGCTCTTGGCCTTGTCTGACAGTGTCGCCAGTTCCTGTAGATTATCGTGAACGTCGCCCGATTCGGACATGAGAGACTCGATTCGCTCCAATCGCGAGACCATAACAGAAGAGCGGTAGGCGTGCGACTCGCCGGCGACCAGCAGCAGGATCGCACCGTGGATCAAGACGCACATGAGCGCCCCGGCCACTTCGGCGGCAAGGGCAATCAACAGGCACGGGAAGACCATCCAGGGTTCGGGCAGCATAAGGAATTTGGCCACTTCATCAGGCTGCAGGAACGCCAGTCCCATCGGGATTAGCGTCGCGACCGCCAGCAGCATTATGAACCCCAGCGAGGCGATAAGGCTGACGCGCGAAAATTTCCTGATCCAGTCAAAACGTTCGGTCTGTTCGGACATAATTACACTCCATTGAGCCCCGAGAGTTACTCAGGGGCGTCGAAATACCGCGTGGATCGGCGTTCAACTTGCCGTCCACATAGGGTTTAGCTTCGCTAATATAGCCTGACATTATGCAACATCGGACTATCAAACGGTCCATCATTACTTAATTGTAGCGCAAAAACTCTTGACCAATTGGACTTAACAAGGTAAAAGAGCCGATCTGTGTCCCCGTGGGGCACTTGCGCGCATTAAGGAATAGCTAATAATATGACAATCGACGACAAGTCGAACATAATAGACTTGGCCCAGCTCCGCAAGCAAATTGACGGACTGGACACTCAGATCATCGACCTGCTGAATCAGCGGGCCGAGGTTGTAGTGAAGATCGGCGAAGCCAAGCAGATATGCGGAACTCCGATATATGCGCCCGATCGCGAACACGCGGTCTTAAAGAGGCTCGAGGAGCTCAACAGGGGCCCTCTGCCCCAGAAGACCCTGCGTGCGATCTATCGCGAGCTCATGAGCGGATCGTTTGCACTGGAAAAACCGCTCCGCATAGGATACCTCGGACCGGAAGGCAGTTTCTCCAATATCGCCGCGGTGCGGAAGTTCGGGGTCTCTGTGGACCATATACCGCTTGCCGATATCCGAGCGGTCTTCGACGAAGTGTCGCTGGGACGCTGCGATCTCGGCGTTGTACCGATAGAAAACAGCGTAGGCGGCGGCGTGGTCGATACTCTCGACAGCTTCGTAGACTCGCGAGTGCATATCTGTGCAGAGGTGCTCGTCGAAGTCCATCACAACCTGCTGGCCAGTTGCCCCGCAGACGAAATCACTACGATCGCATCGAAGCCCGATGTCTTTGCACAGTGCCGAAACTGGCTTTCGTCACGTTTCAAGCAGACCTCGCTTCTTCCCGTAGCCAGCACCGCAAAGGCCGCCGAAATGGCCTCCGGTCGGCACGGACTGGCCGCGATTGGTTCGTCGCTGGCCGCGGAAATATACGACCTGAGGATTGTCTTCGCCGGAATCGAGGACAAAGTCGACAATATGACCCGATTCTTTGTTATCTCCAAAGTGCCGACAGGACGCACTGGAGACGACAAGACCGCCCTGGTATTCACCTCGGCGCACCGGGCCGGAGCCCTGGTTGACGTGCTGAACGTGTTCAGCCGGCAGAATATCAACCTGACAAACATAATCACCAGGCCTTCGCTGAAGCGGAACTGGGAGTACTACTTCTTCGTGAACGCCGAGGGGCATTACGAAGACCCGAACTTCGCCGACGCCCTGGAGGAAGCCAGGAGCCTCTGCGGAGAGATGCACGTGCTGGGCAGTTTCCCACGCGCGGCCGAACCGATAGGATAAGGCTCAAACCGCCGCCGGGGCACAGAAGCCCGGCGATAGAAGAACTCCAGGCGGCTGGCCAAGTCGCCGATTATAGAAGATCGACCTTCCGAGAAAGGAATTAAAGATGTCGCGAAAGTTGTTTGTAGCAGGAAACTGGAAAATGAATTCGTCGGCGGCCTCTAGTGTTGAAATCGCCGCTGGAATGGCTCGTGAACTTGGCGCCGTCGATACTGTCGATATGGCGATCTGCCCGCCGTTTGTATATATCCCGGGCCTGGTCGAAGCGTTCAAGGGAACCAACATTGGCGTCGGCGCCCAGAACATGTACTTCGAAGACAACGGCGCGTTTACCGGTGAAATCTCCGGGCAAATGCTCAAGGACATCGGCTGCCGCTACGTAATCCTCGGACACAGCGAACGGCGCCACATACTCGGCGAGACCGATGAACTGATCAACACGAAGATCAAGAAAGCCCTCGCTGACGAACTGGAGATCATGTTCTGCGTAGGCGAACTGCTCGAGCAGCGTAAAGCCGATCAGACCGACGCGGTAGTCGCAACGCAGGTCACCGAAGGCCTGAAAGATATATCCCGCGAGGCGATGGCCTCGATCACAATCGCTTACGAGCCGGTTTGGGCCATTGGAACCGGCGAAGTGGCCACACCCCAGCAGGCCCAGGACGTTCACGCGATGATTCGCGGTCTGTTGGGCCAGCTGTACGACGCCGAACTGGCCGAGACGGTTCGGATCCAGTACGGCGGTTCGGTCAAGCCCTCCAACGCAGCCGAGCTGCTCGGTTGCCCCGACGTTGACGGAGCCCTCGTGGGCGGAGCAAGCCTCACTGTCGAAGATTTTGCGGGCATCGTAAATTCCGTACTTTAGTCAGTACTTTCAGAGAGAGACAAAATGAGTATTGTAATTGCCGTACTGTTCATAATCACCTGCGTGCTGCTGGTTCTTGTCGTCCTTCTGCAGAAGGGACGAGGCGGCGGACTGGGAGCCGCTCTGGGCGGAGCAGGATCCGCTGCTTTCGGAACGAAGGTAGGCGACCTGATGACCTGGGTGACTATCGTGTTGACTGTGATGTTCCTGCTGCTGGCTATCGGCGGAGTGATGCTTTTCAGGCCGCCCGTGACCGTGGCCGAGCAACCGATCTTCGAGCCCAGTGACGCGATGCCGATCGCTGACACCATTCGCGTTTCGATCTTAAGACGCGACGATGACGACACGATTTACTACACCCTGGACGGCACAGAACCCGACAGGGACAGCGAGAAGTACGGCAACTCCTTCCCGGTCTCGCCGGGAACCGTCGTAAAGGCTGTCGCTTATCCGCAGAGGGGTAATCCCAGCACTGTGGTAACAGCCAATTATCTCGCCCAGAGCCCGGCCAGCCCGATAGTCTCGCCAATGCCGAACACCGTCGAGCCGATCACTGGTCCGACAAGTGTGACGATTACACCCGGCAGGCCTAGCGACAAGGTGTTCTACACCACTAACGGTGACGACCCCACGGAGAACACCCGTCCGTACACTGCGCCGATCACGGTGACGCCCAACATGACACTGAAGATCAGGGCCTTCGCCAAGAACGCCAAACCCAGCGATATCGTTACGCTGAAGTACGGTGTGAAGGCCGACGCCCCGATTGAGCCGATTGTGCCGACACCGCCGGTCGTTCCGACGCCCCCGGTTGTGCCTACACCGCCGGTTACGACTGCCCCGGCGGCACTGTAAGCCCGAATCGCGCCGAGACGTTACAGGACACCAGAGATATGCTGCAGTCCATGACAGGATTCGGGGCCGCTCAGGGCCACTGCGACGGAGTGGACTATTCAGTCGAAATCCGCGCAGTGAATCATCGCTACCTGAAGGTGTCGATGAAGCTGCCGGAAATCTGGTCCTCGGCCGAAGCGGACATCGAAAAGATGCTCCGCGACAAGCTCCAACGCGGAAGCGTAGGGCTCTCGGTGCGGATGAGACTGTCGGACGAAAAGGCCGCATACACCGTAAACGCCGAAGCGCTCAAGAAGTACATCGAGCAGGTCGAGCCGATCAGGTCTGATGGTCTTACGATCGACCTGGCGACGCTTATGGCGCTTCCAGGGGTTTGTAATCCGCCGCGAATGGACGAACTGCGAGAGCGGACCTGCGGCGAACTGATGGACCTGATCTCCAACGCCGCCGACAGCCTCCTGGAGATGCGGGCCCGTGAAGGGCAAGCCGTTCAGGGCGATCTGCTGGCCCAGTGCGATCAGGTAGAGGCCAGCCTGGGGCTTGTCGGACAGCGATCTCCGCTGGTCGTCAAGGAGTATCACAGACGCCTTACCGAACGCGTTGAGAGTCTCATCGGCGCGGCGCGGATCGATCTGGACCAGGACTATCTGGCCAGAGAGGTCGCCCTGTTCGCCGATCGATGCGACATTAACGAAGAAATATCGCGACAGAACGGTCACCTGCAGCAGTTCAGGGAGACTTGCGACACCGACGAACCGGTAGGGCGGAAGCTGGATTTTATCGCCCAGGAGATGCTTCGCGAAGCCAATACCATAGCTTCCAAGGCCAACGACTCGGAAATCGCCAGGGCTGTAGTCGATATGAAGACCGCGGTGGACCGAATCAAGGAACAGGTTCAGAACGTACTGTGAACCCTGCGGGATAACGCCGAATTGAACCAACAGCCCCAAGAAGATAGACTGGTCATAGTGATCACCGGCCCCTCGGGGGTCGGTAAGTCCACGATTGTCAGGCGGGTCAGAGAACTGTGCGACGCCGGATACGGCGTCTCGGCCACTACAAGAGCCCCGCGAGACGGCGAACGGGACAAAGAAGACTACTTCTTCATCGACGACGATACGTTCAAGCGAATGGTTGACGCCGGTGATATGCTCGAATGGGCTGAAGTTTTCGGATGCTTTTATGGAACGCCGGCCGACCAGGTTCGTGACGCTGTCGGGCGCGGCGAGAAGATCATACTGGACATAGACGTCCAGGGCGGCATACAGGTCGCCGAGAAGATTCCCAACGCAAGATTCATTCTCATCGTTCCGCCGGACATGGAAACGCTGAGAGAAAGACTAACCAAACGCGGAAGCGAAACGACTGAGCAGCTTGAAAGACGGCTCTCTCAGGCGCAAAGAGAACTTCGTATCGCCAGAGAGTCTGGCGTTTACAAAATCGAAATAATAAACGACGACCTCGAAGATGCGATCCGGGGGGTTGTCGATGAAATTAACCAGGAGTAGTACTAGAGATGATTGAGGACCTGAGAAACGAAGACCTGATCAAGAAAGTCGGCGGGAAGTTCAAGTTGACAGCGCTGATACAGCGTCGGCTGAAGGAACTTGTCCACGGCGCCCGCCCGCTCGTAGAGCGGTTGGACGGAGAGACCGATATCGAAGTTGTCGTGCGGGAAATCCGCGAAGACAAGATCAGTATCGATTACGACGCCTCAGGCGTAACTACGCCGAAGGACGCCCTGGCCAAGTAATCCCGTGGCGGGTCGATCGGCGGGTCTGGCGGCGCAGCCGTTAGGCGCGCCTGGAGTCTAGGATATGGCGGCTTCCGAGGAAAAAACGACCGGACCGGCCGGTTCGCTGGCCCAACGCGAACTGCTGCTGTGCGTGACCGGCGGGATCGCATGCTACAAGTCCGCGGACCTGGCCAGCAAACTCACGCGAGCGGGGGCTTGCCTCAGTGTCGCGATGACCGAAAACGCCCAGCGGTTCGTAACGCCGCTGACATTCCAGGCCGTCACGCGAAACCGCGTGTTCACAAGTCTCTGGCCGGATATGGCGGATCACGATTCGAAACACATTTCGCTTACCGAGCGCGCCGATCTGATGATCGTAGCGCCTGCGACAGCCAACACGATAGCCAAGATCGCATGCGGAATCGCAGACGATCTGGTCTCTACGCTGGCGATGTCGTCGTGCGGGTCCTGCGAAATGCTGATCGCCCCTGCGATGAACTCCCGCATGTTCAGTTCGCCGGCGTTGCAGGCGAACATCGAAACGCTCAAGGGACGCGGAGTTCACTTCATAGGCCCCAATGACGGCCGCCTCGCCTGCGGAACCACAGGCCCGGGACGAATGAGCGAGCCGGACGAAATCCTCACAGCGATCCAGAGCCTCCTGGACTGCCCCTGACGAGCCTATCCTTCGAGTGCGATAATGTACAGGTCGTTCCCCCCGGGCGGTGCGCCGGCCCAGGCTGACCTGTTGGGGCTGTATGCCGTACTCCAATCTGAAAACGATATCGGGAACCAGGCGACAGGCGTTCGGTCGATATGTGCGATGACGGTTTCCCGGCCCTGGGAGCAGATTCGGTAGGGCGGCTCGATGGGAAGCATCCAGGCGCCAGGCTCGCGGGCGATCCAGTCATCGTGTCCGACCTCCTCCATGAGCAGGCCGGACGCGGCGTCCCACACCGTAACAGTGCCGGATAGATCGAGGGTCTGGATCTCGAGGCCGTCGGGACTGTACGTAACGTAGTTCACCGCGTCCTCGTACTCATCGATGACGTCCAGTTCGGTCCAACTTTCTGCGTCCCAGATCCGAACCGTATAGTCCGAAGAACCGCTTATGATTCGCCGAGCATCGGGGCTGTACGCCACGCTCAAGACCTCTTCGTCGTGACCTCGAAGGACAGCCAGTTCGGCTCCGGAGTCCGCATCCCAGACGCGCACCGTCTCGTCGTATGAGCCGCTGGCGATCCGACGTCCGTCCGGGCTGTATGCCACGGTTTCGACATCGTCCTGGTGCCCGCGCAGGACAGCCAGTTCGACCCCGTTTTCTGCATCCCACATTCGCAGCGTATTGTCCCGAGAGCCGCTTGCGATTCGCCGCCCGTCCGGGCTGTACGACACTCTGCGTATCCAATCCTCGTGCCCCTGCAAGACTGCGCCGCCCGCAGCGCCCAAACGAACCGGCGGCGGACGCAGAGAGCGAATCCACGGGGCGAAACCGGCCGATTCCTGTCGCGCCTCGCGCCAACTCTCCATAATCGCGTGCAGCTCTGGGGCGTCAGCCCGCAGCCAGGGCGCACTTTCGGCGGTCCATCCGCCCTCGGGCTCTGCGTAGTGTTCCCCCGCGGCCGGGCAGTCGCACCACCAGCAGAGATTCCACATGCACTGGAACAGCGTTGTCGGATGGCGGTTTATGAAGTGGATATCATGCCGAACGGCTTCGTCGAGCAGGCCCAGCATGCGGCGCCTGGGATGCTCTTGCGGCAGCGCGGCCAATGCATCTGAGAAATCGTGCGCCAGTTTGAAGATCATGGTTCGCTCTCTCCCTCCAGCGTGACGACGTAGACGCGGTAGCCATTGAATAAGCCCCAGATTCGGCGGGAGGGGTGGGCCAGGAAGAGGTCGATGTACTGAGGGAACCAAGCGACCTCGGTGTCGCTTTTTGCATTTAGAAACGGCAGAGGGAACATGTCCTGGCCATGGGCCGGATGAATTGCCGGCGGCGACAAGTGTTCGGACGGTGGGAACGCTTTAACGAGCTTTCCGCTATGTTCATGAACGTCGGCACACTGTCGCCTGTCGCCGCTTAAGAAGGGAAATCCGCCATCCTCGCCGCTCTCAAGGGCTAATCGGCCGTCTTCGGTGAACTTGGCATAGCAAGCAGATTTCGATGATCCGCTGAGTGTAGCGAGACTTACGCCAGATTCGACATCCCACAGAACGATCTCATTCTCCGTTGAACCTGTGAGCAAGCGACGCCCGTCCCGCGAGAACGCATAACCCTTAACCATACCAACGTGCTCCACACGCGGCATGTTCGCTCTGCGCATCGACTGCGGGTTCCAAAGATTGATTGTGTGGTCAGCGCCTCCGCTGGCGACAAGACTCCCGTCGGGTGAAAAGGCCAGACTGTATATGCGGCCTTCGCCGCCAAGGACATCTCCAATCTTCTTGTGCGTCTCCATGTTCCATATTCTGATCATGCTGTCCCATCCGCCGCTGGCAATCAGCCGCCCGTCGGGGGAAAACGCTATGGCCGACACAACCCGTGGCGGGTCGTCTGGATTAAGTCCCACTTTCCATCTGGCGATCGCCTTGTGGGCTTCGAAACTTCTTGTCAGGCGTCGTGATTCGATGTCCCAGAGCCTAATTGAACCGTCCCAGTGACCGCTGGCCAGGAGTTGTCCGTCAGGAGACATCGCAAAACTCATCACTGTTTCATCGAACTCCATATGGCCCGGCAATTCCTGGCCGGACGCTACGTCCCAAACACGGATTGTCCTGTCCCAACTCGTGCTTACCAGCAGACGGCCGCATGGAGAGAAGGTTATGCTCTCGACTCGTCCGGTATGCCCGCGCAGACACACGGGGATTTGCGTGCCGTTGACTGGCCAAAGTCGAATGGTCATATCTTCCGAACTACTGGCCAGCAAGTCGCCGCAAGGCGCCACGGCTACGCTCAATACATGATCTTCATGTTCCTTGAAGCAATCAATCTGGTATGCCAGTTCAGGATGCCATCGGCGTACGGTATTGTCGTTGGACCCGCTGACTATCCATTGACCGCATGGCGAGAAGGCTACGGATCTCACTCTGTCCTTGTGCCCCTGCAAACAAGCCAGTTGCCGCCCGTCCTTTACGGACCATATCCCAATCGTATGGTCTCCTCCTGCGCTGGCTACCGTTTGACCATCAGGAGAAAAAGCAATCCCTTCGATCGGCAGGCGGTGCCCGCGCATCACCGCCTTCTGGCCGGAATCCAGAGCGACAAACGGCGGCCTGTGCGAACGCAGCCAGAGGACGTCGGTCCGTCGGCTTTGCCTGGCCTCCCGCCAGGCGGACAGCGTGTCGGCGAGTGTCATCTCCCAGCGATGGCATGCCGACCCGGTGAGTGTATCTCCGTCCTCATCCGGCTGCTCCCATGGCGCATTGTTGGCGGCCCATCCGCCCTCGGGTTCAATGTAATGCTTCGCTACTTGAGGGCAGTCGTACCACCAGCAACTGTTCCACATGCACTGGAACAGCGTAGTCGGATGGCGGTCTATGAAATGGATATCACGCCGAACGGCTTCGTCGAGCAGGCTAAGCATACGGCGGCTGGGATGCTTTTGCGGCATCGCGGCCAATGCATCTGAAAAATCTTGCGCCAGTTCGAAAATCACGGCGTCACCTTCTTTTGCTGTTTTGAACGATACACATGCAGGGGCCTGGTCTCTGGCGCCAAGTGCACAATGTCTGCCGTCAATCGAGCCCTTCGCGTCGGAACATGTGGAGATAATAGCCCATATACGCGTGCCCGGCCCAGACCCGGCCCGAGGCGTCGGACCCGATGTGATCGATGTCAAGGTGAGTCCACGGAAGCCCGTCGCACGCCTGGTGCGAACGCGCGGCTCTAAAGCCGACAATGTACGTGTTCACCCCGGCCCTGACCTGGCGCAGTCGCGATAGATCTGACCCATGGCTCGACCCTGGCGCACGATCGAGAGTCGCTTCAGGGGTGTAGCCGAGGCATTCGCCGGTTCCGGTGTCCCATTGATACACGCATCTGGAGCCCTGGCCGTAGAGCTTGGAGCCGCTGCTGGGGAAGACCAGATCCTGCACCAGGCTCAATCTCTCCCATCCCGGGTGCTTGTCGATCATACACTGCTGGGACCCGTCGTTGGCGTTCCAAATGCGAACGGTGTCATCACGGGCCGATGAGGCGACACGTTCCCCGCCGGGCGACACTGCAATGCACTGAACGCCGTAGCCGTGATTCGGCAGGTATCGCCGCTCCAGGCTCGCCGACAGGTCCCAAATACGCACCGTTCCGTCCCCGGAGGCCGACAGCAGCCGGCGGTCAACAGGCGAGAACGCAACCGAGAAAATGCGTCCTTCATGGCCTTCCAGCGGAAGCTGCCGCTGGCCCGTCGCCGCGTCCCACAGCCACACGTAGCCGCCTGTGCCTGCTGCGGCTATCCGGCGGCCTTTCGGGCTGAATGCTACGCCTCGGATCTGGCCGAGATGTTTGATCTGCAGCTCCTCGGCGCCGGTTTCCGGAGCCCATACGCCGATGGCGGCGTCTTCGTAGGCGACAGCGAGCCTGCTTCCGTCGGGCGAGAAACTCACCGACCAGGCCACGTTGGCGCCGCTGGCTTCACCCAGCGTTTGCACAGGCGTCCAATCCTGGGTTGACCAGATGCGGACCGCTCCGTCCATGCCGCTTGAGGCCAGCAGACCAGCGTTGCGGGAGACGGTTAATGCAAGCACGCCGCTGTCGTGTGCATCGAGACTATGGAGCTGTTCGGACTGGCGGACATCCCACACGCGGATCGTTCCGTCCCGGCTTCCGGACACCAGGCGACTGTCATCGAGGAACGCGATGCAACAGACACCCTTGGCGTGGCCCGTCAGATCTTGACGCTGCCGGCCGCTCTGTGGATCCCACGATCTGATCGGCCCGTCTGGTCCTCCGCTGGCGAGAATGCGGCCGTCGGGGGAAAACGCCACGCACAAATCCCCTTCGTCTGACACTTTGGGAACGCTCAGGCGATGCAGTTCGGCTCCGGTCCGGGTATCCCATATGCGCAGGGTGAAGTCGTCGGCGCAGGAGGCGATCATCTCGCCGTCGGGCGACCAAGCGGCGTCATTGACGGGCTTGCCGTGGCCGACAAGGACAGCAGATTGTCCCGAGCCGAGATGATGCAGCGGCGGTCGAAGCGATCGCATCCAGCGAAAGCCCGGCGACTGTTCATCCTTCGCCGCCCGCCATGCGGCCAGTATCTCACAGAGCTTGGCTCCCGGCAGTTCCCACGGTCCCTTGGCTCCCATCGCCTGCTGCTGGAGTTCGACCAGTTCGATCTCTGCGGCGGTGCGTCCGGATTCCAATCGTCTGGCGGCTTCCTGGGGTGTCATTCGCTTCTCCTTGCGCTCCCACTCCAGGCGGTATTCCTCCGGCGACAAGTAGTGCTCGGCGGCCTCGGGGCAGTCGTACCACCAGCAACTGTTCCACATGCACTGGAACAGCGTAGTCGGAT
>CAYMSH010000059.1:0-21655 GCA_964392945.1 uncultured Planctomycetaceae bacterium
GCTGATCTTCAGTCGCGCCGCCGACATGTGCGGAGCCGCCTGCGTTTATCGCCAAGCTGCTCGGAAGCAGTCCATGGGTCTGCGTCGCGCCGCCGTAGTCGCCCAGAGGGCGAAGACCCGGATCGATCGGACCGGCCGGACCGCCTATATGGTTGCCATTGGTTCCATCGATCAGACCTGTGACGCCATTTTCGACGCCGATGATGTTGTAGCTGCTGGATGCGTCGTAATCGCCGATTATGTCTGAGGCGGCGCCATCGTTGAAATTACCGGCGACGATGCTGTTGAACAGAACGACCGATCCGCCGCTGTAGTTTGAGATTCCTCCGGCGTACTGCGATGCGGAGCCGGCGGTATTGGCGTTGTTAGCGGCTACCGTCGAGTTGACAAGCGTCAACTCGCCCTGGTTCCAGACACCGCCGGCGTCATCTCCGGCAGTGTTGCCTGAGATTGTGGAATTGGATATGGCAGTCAGACCTCCGGTGCGGATTCCGCCGCCCAGGTCCTCGGCGACCGAATTCCCGGAGACTGTCGATCGTATCAACGTTAACTCAGTCCCCTGGTCGCCGGCATAGATTCCGCCGCCGGAACGGAATGAAGCGTTGTTCGTGACCGATGAATCCGTGATTGTCAACTCAACGTAGCTTAGAACGGCCAGTCCGCCGCCCAGTGAGTCCACGGAGTTAAGGGTCAGCGTATTATCGGTGATCGTAGATCGAAGGATTGTTACAACAGCCGGATCCTGGCTCGCAGCGTTTACGTAGAACGCGCCGCCGGCGCCGCCGGCCTGGTTCCGGGCGACATGAGAGTCTTCGACATGCAGGTCGCCGCTGATATACGCCGCGCCGCCATGGCCGGTGCTGGCGGCTTCATTGTCAATAAACTCGCAGCCTGTTAACGTAAGGTCGCCGCGGCAGTATATCGCGCCGCCGTTCCCGGCGGCCGCCTCCACGCGATTATCGCTGAGAACGGCGTTATGGATTGACATTGAATTACCGGTCCCGACGTAGATCGAACCGCCATCGTCAACATTTCCGCCGCGAGTAAGCGCCATGTCCGCAATCCGGACGGCCAACCCGGCGTCGGCGGCCAGGTGGAAGTGCCTGCTGTCGTAATCGGCGTCGAGAGTAAGCAGATCGCCGACGGGCCCGCCGATATCCACATTGCTGTTGATGCTCAAATGCCCGCCGCCGAGCGTGATCGTCGCCGCGCCGCCCGCGAACAGAGCGTTTGCGAACCGGATCGCATCGTCGCCAGGTCTGGCCGCAGCGATGCCGACAGCCTCTCGCAGCGACAACTGCCCGGCCGAGTGATCGCCGTCGTCAGCGTCGATAACAGTGTCAACCAGGATCGGATCAAAGTAACCGAACCCTGAAGTCGCCAGATCCGTATCCTCGGCCAGCGTTACCGGAAGGGGATTGGACGCCGTTGTCAACGCCGCGGCATCCAGCGGGGAGATTGTTTCGTCGGCCTGGATCCAGTAATCGCCCGGGCGAAGATCGCTGAATACATAGTCGCCATTGACGTCGGTGACCTGCGTATCGACCAGTGCAGTCAAGCCTGCGTCGGAATACAGATGAACCGTCACGCCGGCGAAACCGGCCTCTGTTGCCCCAACAAGGGCGTCTTCGTTCGCATCCTTCCAGACGCTGCCGGCGATCGATGAGTTTTCGAAGAAACCGCAATCGGCGTCAGTTTCAGTTCCGCTGTCGCCCAGAATCACCTTGATCGGATCGGCTCCGCTGGGCTTGTCGCCTGTGGTGACGGCCATGTCGGCAACGGGTATCGACGCTTCATCGACAACCACAAAGTACGTGTCAGGTCTGAGATTATCGAACAGATACACCCCGCCGCCAGCGGTTATCCGCGTGTCGATCAGCGTATCGAGCGTCCCACCGTCAAAGTCGCCGCTAGCGTCAGTGTCGGCGTACAGTGTTACCGTCACGTCATCGACGCCTGGTTCGCCGCCGTCGTGGGCACCGTCGTGATTTGCATCGTACCAGACCAAGCCGCCAATTGATCCGCTGAGCCATTGGGCCTCATAAGCCCCGATGTCGACTGTCGTATCGTAAATGCGGCCGAAGCCTGTTCCACGCTGATCTTCGGTCAATCCGGCCGCTTGTGCGTTGTCGCCGGCGTTGATCGCAGGGCTGCTGGGAAGCAGTGCGCGGGTCAGCTTCGATCCGCCATTGTCGGCAAGCGGAGCTAGCAACGGGTTCAGCGGGACGGCGACCGATCCATATTGCGTTCCGACCCCATCGAGACCTGTCGCTCCGTCAATAGCTCCGATCAAGTTGTGGGAACTGGCCGTCCTGAAATCGCCCCCAACGTCGTTGGGTTGACCGGCGCTGGCATTGCCGGCCACGATGGTGTTGTGGAGCGTAGTGGTAGTCGTGTAAGCGGGATCCACATAGATTCCGCTGGCCAAGCTAGCGGTTGCAGCGGAGTTATCGACAATTGTACTGTTAGTGACGGTTAGAACGCCACGGCTATAAATACCGCCCATGTCGCCCACTGCACTATTGTCCGAAATCGTGGAGTTGTCGATCCGCAGCGTTCCGTAGTTTCGAATCGTCTCGCTATTCGCAGAGTTGCCGGAAATCGTCGAGCCGGTGATAGTCACATCGCATCCCGGATATATGCGGATGGCCCCGCCGGATCCGGTAGTAGCTTCATTGTTGAGGATTTGGGAGTCTGTTATCGTTATAGGCCCGCTGTCGTTGGTGATGAAGATGCCTCCGCCAGATGCGGATGTGTTGCCTTCTATGGTGCAGTTTCTAACCGTGAGCGGACCGCTTCCCAGACCAAGTTGCCAAATGCCTCCCCCATTGGCCGCATAGTTATCTCTGATCGTGGAATCCACAATCGTCGCAGTCCCATTGTTGTATACACCGCCGCCATAGTAGGGCCACGCTCGGTTATTGTCCTCTATGGTGCAGTTCTCAATGAG
Source organism: uncultured Planctomycetaceae bacterium (assembly GCA_964392945.1). GTDB lineage: Bacteria > Planctomycetota > Phycisphaerae > SM23-33 > SM23-33 > BS750m-G57. The sequence goes on from CAYMSH010000059.1 coordinate 2,951, forward strand.
AATCGTGGCGTCGTGGTCATTAACAACGCCCGTGCCCCAATCACTATGGTCTCCGTCGTGATAGCTTATAGTCAGATCCCTGAGGGTGGTGTTGCACCAGTCGTTGTTCCAGATTCCTGATGCTCCGCGAGTAAGAGTCATACCGCTGACGGTCACTGTCACGCCGCCGTAAATAAAGAGATTCGGCTCCGACGGAGCAAGGCCGCCCTCGATCGTAAGCAGGTCGCGGCCGGGGCCGACCACATGCATATCGCTGTCCACGGTCAGTATTGAAGTCGGCCTGATTAACGTAACGCCGGGGGCGAAGATGATCCTGTCAGCCCCGTCCCGCACAGCCGCTTCAACCAGGGCTTCACGCAATGACATGAGACCATCGCCACCGTCGACAACATCGCTATTCGTGTCGACGATAATCGGATCGGAATAACCAAACCCTTCGCTGGCCAGGTCGTCATTCTCGCCAAGAGCGACCGCCAGCGGATTAGTTGAAGTGGTTCGCGTCGCTGTGTCCAGCGGGGAGACCGTTTCATCGGCCTCGATCCAGTAGTCGCCCGGGAGAAGGTCGGCGAAGACGTATTGGCCGCTCGAATCGCTGACTTGCGTATCGATAAGCTGTGTCAGCCCAACGTCGGAGTACAGGTGCACGGTAACTCCGACAAAACCGGCCTCTGTGGCGCTGACAAGGGCGTCTTCGTTCGCGTCTTTCCAAACGCTGCCGGTGATCGATGAGTTTTCGAAGAAACCGAAGTCGGCGTCCGTCTCGGCGCCGCTGTCGGCGAGGATCACCTTGATCGGATCGGCGCCGCTGGGCTTGTCGCCTGTTGTTACCGCCATGTCGGCCACTGGAGTCGATGTTTCATCGACGACCACAAAATACGTGTCGGGCCTGAGATTATCGAATAGATACGCTCCGCCGCCCGCGGTGATCCTCGTATCGACAAGCGTATCGGCCGCGCCGATCTGCGGGATCCCGTCACCGTCGTCGAGGTAGAGGCTCACAGTCACGCCGTCAATTCCAGGCTCCCCGCCGTCCTGCACGCCATCGTAGTTCGCATCGTGCCAGACGAAATCGCCGATAGACCCGCTGAGCCATTGAGCCTCGAAGGCGCCGATATCGACAGTCGTATCGTAAATGCGATCAAATCCCACGCCCCGCTGGTCTTCAGTCAGACCGGCCGCCTGGGCGTTGTCGCCGGCGTTGATCGCCGGACTGGCCGGCAGCAGTGCGCGAGTTTCAGTATCGCCGCCATTATCGCCCAGCAGTCCCAGTTTCGGATCGATCGGACTCCCTGCCGTGCCGATCTGGTTACCGTTAACTCCGTTCGCCAGGCCCGACGAGCCATCGTCAACGCCGATGATGTTGTACGATCCGGCGGAAACAAATCCGCCTCCTTTAACGTCCACTCCCGAGCCGTCGGAGTTTCCGGCGATAATGGAATTGTGAATAGTCGTTGACGGAATGTATGCATCGCCGCCGTCGCTGTCGATCAGGATTATCCCGTTTCCGCCGCCGGCCGCTGCGTTGTCTACGATCGTCGAGTTAACGATCTCAAGATCACCCAAAGTGTAGATCGCTCCGTTGCGGGCTGACGAACTCGTTGTGGAGTTGCCTGAAACGGTGCAATTGATCAGTTTGATCTGGGAATCAACTCCGCCGTCGATCGCAGATGAGCCGCCTGAACCGGAGGAATTAGCGCTGATAGTCGAGTTCCGTAACGTAGCAGTAACATCGTTTCCGACGTAGAGACCCCCGACCATGTCGCTTCCGAAGCTGGGATTGTATACCGTCGTATTGTTGCTGATCGTCGTATTGTCGATCGTGGCGACAGTATCACCGACAAGTCCCAGGCTTGAAAGACCTGCCGTGTTGCCCGTGAGTATCGAACCGCTGATCGTCACCTGGGCCTCGTAGATATACAGGACGCCGCCGCAGTCGGTTTCATTGTTGGAAAATACGCAGTCTATCACATCCACTGAGACGTCAGGTATTTGGTATGCGGCCACATAAACCGCCGCGCCGCCGCCGCTGGGGCTGGGAGAGGCTCCGACAGAGGTAACGTTATCAGTAAACGTGCACCGAACTAGTGACAGACTGCTCTTGCTGTAAATCGCACCGCCGAACACGGTGTACTCAGAGACCTTATTGTCGTGAAACACGACGTCAGCAAAGCTGACATTGTTGCCGGTGCCGATACGAATGGCGCCGCCATGGCCTCCGCTCATCCAACCGCGAGTCAGTGTCATGTCGCTGAATGACGCGGTGACATCCAAGTCGTCTAATATTAGAAAGATCCGGCCGGCCTGCATAGCGTCAATTGTCAGTTGGTCTGAACCGACGCCTCTAATGTCCACACTGTTGCGGAGATTGAACTGCCCCAGAGACATCTCCAGTGTCCCGCTCAGGCCATCTGCGAAGCGAATAACCACCGTGTCGTCACTGGCCAGGTCGTCTGCGCGGGCAATGGCCTCTCGCAGGCTCATTCCGTCGCCGTCTTCGTAGACTGCGTCAAGCTCGTCTGTCAGCGTCGTTACGATTATCAGTGCGTCGGAGTATCCGAAGTCGGCGCCTCGGTAAACCTGCGATGCCGCTACACTCACCAGCGTCGGGCTGCTCAGACCGGTCGGCAGCATGCCGGTCAACGGTCCGGATGCGTCGATGACTTCGACCCAGTAATCGCCCGGAAGGAGATCCACGAATTCGTACAGGCCGCCGCCAGCGGTGATCGCAGTATCTTCGAGCAAGTCGGCTCCGCCGGGCTGGAAAAGGCTGTCGCCGTCGTCGAGATAGAGATTCACCGTCACGCCGTCGATGCCGGCTTCGCCTGGGTTGACAACATTATCAGCGTTGGCATCCAGCCAGACTATGTCGCCGATAGTCGCGCCGCGCGTGGATTCGACGGCTCCGATATCGACTGTGCCGTAAAGAACTCGCGGGTAACCGACGCCTCGCTGGTCTTCAGTCAGACCAGCGGCCGTAGCGCTAGCGTTGTCGCCGGAATCAAACGCCGGACTGCCCGGAAGCAGAGCGTGGGTCTGCGTTGGTCCGCCGTTGTCGCTCAGCAGTCCCATCATCGGATCGAGCGGTGAGGCGAACGTGCCATACTGCGTCCCGACGCCGGCGAGGTCCGACGAGCCTTCGAGATTGCCTATCAGGTTGTAGGAACTGCTTGAATCGAACGTGCCGAATACGTCATCGGCGTCTGTTCCGACTCCGGTGAAATTGCCGGCGACGATGGAGTTATGCAGGATCGTCGAGCCGCCTCCGCCGTAGTAGGCCCCGCCGCCGTCGTTAGTCGCGCGGTTGTCGGTTACTGTCACGTTGACAGCCGTCATGTCGCCGAAGTTTGCAAGCCCGCCGCCGAAGAAGCTGGAACTGTTGCCCGAGACCGTCGAATTGGCGATAGTCAGCGTTCCCCAGTTCTGCAGACCGCCTCCGAAAGTCGGCGCTGCATTGTCGCTGAGAGTCACGCCGGTAAGCGCAAGTTGTGCGCCTACGGCGTTGACTATCCCGCTGTCGGATCCGCCGGTGACCGTGAGGTTCTCTATGGCGACTTGCCCGCTTTGAATGTCGAATACGCGGCTGGAATCGTCGGCGTCAATTATGATGCTGTCAGTCGTTGGCCCGGTGATCGTCAGATCGTCGCTGATCGACAGTGCGGCGCCGCCAAGCAGGATGCTGCCCGGGCCGGTTGAGAAGGTGATCGTATCGGGGCCGGGATTGAGATTCGCCGCTTCGATCGCCTCGCGGAACGTTGTAAGACCGCCGCCGCCGTCGTCAGCGAGGGAATCGACGACATATGCGCTGAGCAGTATGCGCGGTTCGAGGGCTTCGAGCCCCACCCACTGCGGCCCGACGTCACGCGCAGGTCGACATTTCCCAACCACGTCATCCATGCAGACGCAGTCCTCACTGTTATTCGGAGATCTCACCATTGCCGGTGCAATGGACCTCCGAATCCATTTGCTATACGCAGAGGGCCTCCGTTCCCTGCGCTGGGGTAATATGCACCCCGGACTATCCCAGAATAATTGCGTTGCCGGCGGCCGGAGCGGTATGCGCACAAACCAGCCGTCCCGCCCGCGCTACAAGTCAAACATTATAACCTCCAATCTCGATTTTCAGACGTTTTTTTCAGAATAATCGCCCGCGGGCGCAGGGTGCGAAATTCAACTACGTATCGGGGGGGGACAGGTATGGTGATCGTTACCGTTATCGCCGTTGTGGTCTGTGTAAACAGCCTTTCGGGCGATGCGATGCGGCCGCGTTCGGCCGAATCTCGTCAGATGCTGGAAAGTGAAAGTGTAAATAGAAGACCTTCTGGCTCGTCGGTCCTGCGGATGGCGAATCGCGCGGCGTCACATCGTCGGTAATTGGGAGCGTTAACCCGCTTCGAACAGAGCTAGAACCCAACTCATTTAGCCACAAAGGGATATCGTCGCACGCTACTTACGTCACCCGATCTAGTTTTCCTTGTGAGCCAACTCCCACCAGTTCAACTCTGCTGTGCGATTGAACGGGAATTTCAGCATAACCCTGTCGTTCTTGACCTGGCTCAGAGACCCGTCGATGTAGGCTATGTTCACAAACCCCAATCGTGGATGGCTCGGCCAGGCCACGCCTTCGTAGGCTCCGAGGTATCTATGCCCCCTGGCGGCGTTCACGTCCATAATCAGCGCCGATCGGCCGGTCCCATTACAATCAAGGTACTTCCTGCCCGAAGCCAGATGCCGCGCCGTTGTGCCTGGAACAGTCGACGAATGGCGCCAGAAATAAGAATAGGACGATCCGGCGTTCTTGCTGGTGCGCCAAGCATGCTCGTCAGTCGAACCGTCGGCGGACATCGACGCGTCGGGACAAAGAAGCGTTTTGAACGGGACGTATCCTTTGTCGACCAGAATGCCTTGGCCTATAGGCTTGTCCTCCTTCTTGACATTTGGCGACGCCCAGTCAAACTGTACGCTGACGTTCCCTCCCAACTTGCTGGTCTTGGACCAGACCAGGGGCGGTTTGTCTCCGCGGTTCTCGCCGCCGTACAGCGAGTGAGCATTGAGCAGGCCATGCAGATTCGCCTGGCATTTCCTCTGTGCCGCCAGCGCCATCGCCTGCTGCATTGAAGGCACAGCCAGCATCGCCAGCAACATTATCACGACTATCACAACAAGCAATTCAACCAGCGTGAATCCGTCACAACGTGTTTTGCAGTAATTTTCCATTACAGTTCACCTCACCTGATGAGACACCTTTCGTCAATCCGCATGTCTCTACGCATCAGACAGATCAATCCTGCGCCAGCAACAAGTTTTACTCATCAGACATCGCCGTCGCCCCAGCCGTTTTCAACGCCTGGCCCGCGGTGTCATACAGATCGCGGTACTCCCGGTAACCTTTCAGTTTACCCTTGTCGTCAAGCTGTTTGAGTATGCTTACACACTTGCTGTAGAACTCGGCGGCCGCCGCGTGATTCTTCGCCGCAGTCTCGACTAAGCCCGATGCGTACATAGCCTTGGCCAGTTCGCCCCACCCGGAAATGCGATCCGGGTCCTGCTCGGCAAGCCATTTAGCGGCCCCGAGCGCCAAGGAGCAATTCTCCCGCGCCATAGCGACGTTACCCAGCGACAGGTCTATCATCGCCAACTGTCTGCGGCACTCGGAGACAGCGTGCTTTGGTCCGCGGGTTTTCGGGGCGTCCTTTGCGCGGGCCTCTTCGATCTGCAACGCCTTCAGATAGTACTGTCGCGCCGCAGATCTGTTCTTCATCGCCAACTGAGCCCGACCCATTGGCCTGAGGGTCGAAGCCTGCTGCATTCGCCGGGGCTCGGCAAGTTTCATCGCCTCTGCGTACAACTCCATGGCCGCGCTCGGGTCGCCGTTGTCAAGTTCGACGCGCCCTTTTGCAATCAGAAGGACCCACCTGTCGCCGGCGAGAAGGTCATTCCTGTCGGGATGTTTGTCTTTGAGCCCATCTACTATCTCCATCGCCTGGTCAAAATGCTTTGCCGCGAGTTTCGGCTGGCCCGCGATCCGATGTAATTCACCAATAGCAGTATGCACAATCTCCATATTTCGCAGAGGAGTGAAGGCTCCGCGGCTCAATTTAGCCATGGCTTCGAAAGTGGCCAGCGCCTTGGAGTACTGGGCGCCGGCGGCCTGGCAATCTCCGGAGTATTTCGACACGTGCCCGGAAATAAGCGTGGTGCTGGCGAGGATCTGATCGATCTGGAGATGCGTGGTGTCGGGACCTTTGCCGAGATTCGGCGCCTTCCTCAGGATCAGGTTCGCCAGTTCCCTGCGAAGCCTGAGCGGAGCCGCTTCGCTAGCCAGGACCGGCTGCACTTCGTATGCAAGAGCCTTAAAGGTTCTTATCGCCAGCTTCTTTTGGTGATCACTCTCCGCCTCTTTCAGGGCGGCGAAGCCTCTTGCTTGAGTCTCATTTAAGAGAGCTTCTGCGGTGCGCTCCTGTTCGACTCTAATCGAATGAAAATAGAACGCAATCCCAAGAAGGAGCGACAAGACAGCGGCCACGGCGAGAGTAAACCCACGACGATGTTTGACGATACGTTTCTTGAGGAAATAGGCTGTCGTCGGGCGTATAGCCAGCAGGGGCTCGCCGGTGAGGTAGTTTTCTATATCCTTGGCGAATTCGCCGACTGACGCATAGCGATCGTCGGGTTTGAGCGCCATGGCTTTTAGAAGTATGGCCTCCAGTTCGGAGTCTATGTCGTCGCAGATGCTCCTGGGTCGAATCACCTCTTCATCGGCTATACGAGCCAGAACCTCGTACTGAGCCCCTGACATGTCCCGCGGGAATTCGCCGCTTAGCAGGTAAAAGAGAATAACTCCCAGCGCGTAGGTGTCGGTTCGCGTATCGAATTCATCGGTGCGGCCTGCGGCCTGTTCCGGCGCCATGAACGCCGGTGTGCCGGCGATCGACCCGTCAACCGACACTTCGGCGCACTGATCTTCGGGCAAGAATGTCCTGGCCAGTCCGAAATCCACGACATGGGGCTGTCCGTCGGAGCTTACAATTATATTTGAAGGCTTGAGGTCTCTGTGTATAACGCCCCGCTGGTGGGCATGTTCAACGGCGCGTGCTGTGGCCTGTATGAGCCGCAGAACGCTTGTATTGTCCAGCTCGGCCTCCCTGGCGTATCGGTCCATGTGCAGACCGTCCACCAACTCCATCGCGTAGTAATAGGCGCCGTGGAACAGACCCGAATCGTAGACGCGCGCTATGCCGGAATGCTCCAGACGCGCACACAGCGCAACTTCTCTTTCGAATCGCAGGCGGTCTTTCTCAACCATGTTCGACCCGAGCAGTTTGAGCGCCACGTCCCGTTGCGCGCCGAGTTGGACAGCTCGCCAGACTGCGCCCATGGCGCCGGACCCGAGTTTACCGGTGATCCGATATCCGTCGATTTCGGGAGTTCCGGCGTCCGGCCCGGATTGGCCCACTGACGGCATACTTACAGTAGGCATATCGCTGGCCGAATCGCACATGGTCTCAATCTGATCAGGGTCCGCCTGCGTGTCGGTTTTGTCCGAACTGTCGTTATCCTGCGGATTACCGGTAGTCATATAACACCCATTTGCAAATGCGACGATTGAACCGAATCAACATTATACCTCCGTATTGGTTATCTCCAAGATATAAATATCACCTTGTCGAACCAATCAATGCGCCGGATAATGCCTTTGAAGTCAGAAAGAAAAGGAGTCTGCTATGGCCAGATCCGACAGGACATTCATCGGCGGCGGCGACGGAGGCTTCCACACGACCCAATGGGACAATATCCGCGCAGCACGAACACTGGACATACAGCGCAAGGGCGAAGTGATAAACGCCATCATGGGCAAGTACTGGAAACCCGTATACAGCTACCTGAGACGCAAGGGCTCGGATAATGAAGAAGCCAAGGACCTGACCCAGGGTTTTTTTCACGAAGTGATTCTGGGACGAGAGTTGATCTCGCAGGCCGACAGGACCAAGGGACGATTCAGAACACTTCTTCTGACGGCGCTTGATCGCTATGTTGTCAGCGTACACCGCGCCAAAACCGCAAAGAAGCGAGCGCCGGAACACCCGATGGTCGCACTTGACAACTTCGATCCGGGCGGAATCCACACACCGGTAGAACTGGAGACCCCCGCCGATGCGTTCACGTACGCCTGGGCGGCCGAGCTGCTGGGCAACGTGATCAACGACGTCAAGGACCAGTGCCTCAGAGACGGACTCGAAAAACACTGGGAAGTGTTCCAGGCCACAGTAGTCAAACCCACAATGGAAGGTCTCCAAACGCCGGGGCTCGATGAGTTGTGCAGGCGCCTGGACATCGAGTCGGAATCCAGGGCCTCGAATATGACTATAACAGTCAAGCGAAGATTCCCATCCGCACTGAACAGACCAATCAGGCGGTATCTAGACTCCGACGACCAGGTCGACGAGGAAATCCGCGACATGAAGAAAATTCTTTCAAAACGGCGCGCAGGATGATCTCCCGCCATGCGTATAGTCCTCTGCATGGGTATGTATGCATAGATTCTACCGTGGAAACATTGAAATGACAGATACTTCCAGCAGTTCACACAAATCCGATCGAGATTCGGACAGTGACTCGATCAGCACCGCTAATTTGAAAACCACGCATGCCGAACGCCTGGCCGATATGCTGGGCGTAGCGCTAAATGCGGGAAAAGACAGTCCGCCTGATCCGACTGAACTTACCGCCGAACTCCTGCAGGAAAGGTTAGACGGACCTCTCCCGCCGGACCCGACTGCAGCGGCTAAACTGCCGTCGATCCTGGACCACATCTACAATGAACTCGTACCGGGCGGAAGGCGAAGCCTCGGCGAGGCCCTTGCCGAACCGAACACCGATCTGGCGACGCTGGTGAGAATAAAGGACCACGCCAAGAAGACCGCCGCACCGAACTGCCCCGAACCGCAGAGAACCATATCGATAACCGTATATTACACTGCTATCGCCAGCGCACTGCTGTTCCACGGCAGGAAGATCACGACATATTCCTACGACGCCCTGGCTTCAGCCCTTGGCAAACTGGACGGCAAGCCATGGATTCCGATGGTTCTGGGCAAACGCCTCCAGGCCGCACAACAATTCTGCCGGGACCACAAAGACTAAACCGGCGTAACTCACTGGTTCAAACACTCCCGCGGCCTCACGCAGACAAGGTCCGTCAGGCCTGAATTCCCGTACCGTAGACCGAAGACGCCATTTCTATCGCCGCTGCGCAGGGACAGCAGCACCATTGCGTAACAAACTACGGAAACGAAAGAACACACCCACACAGAAGAAATGGAGACAACCATGAATTCACAAACTCAACACGCCAATATCGTCAGCCGTGCCGCCTCATCGCTGGGCGGACTGCTGTCTCGCATGAAGTCACTGGTAACTCGCCGCAACACGCCGGGACACTTTGAGCAAAGGTGCATCGACGGTTTCATAACGAGAGTCTGGGTTCCCGCAGGTCACGGCTCGGCCCAGGAGCCAAGCCACAGAAGCACTCCGAAATCAAGATCCGCAACGCCCACGAAATACTCACGCGGGGCCGGCTCCGAGGTCAACTCCGCCGCGGCGGCGTATATGTCCGCTCTGAAACTCGAACCGAGCCATGTTGATGCCGAGACGTCCGTCACGTGCCTGTAGCGCCGTCTGAGCACATCTGAAGCCGGAAAGAAATACGGCGGGAAATCCCGCGCCCCATAGGAATTCCTATTTTTTGCGTGTGCTTTTCTCCATAAGCGCATATACTGCAAAAACACGTGTCATTTATACCTCATTACGATTTGGACCCGCTTGAAGGGGCATTTTGACCGAGGCGTTTAGTCGGATATGAGGAACAGAGGCTTAGACCTATGGGTTCGGAGCATATCTCCACTGAACCTTCACCATGGATGGTGAACATCGCTGACTCTGCGTACTGGCGCGGCAACATCCCGTGCCAGGAGGCGTGCCCGGTCCACACAGACGCCAGGGGCTACGTTCGAGCCGTCGCCGAAGGGGACTTCCGAAAAGCCTACCTGATCGCTCGCGGTCCTAACCCGTTGGCCTCAATGTGCGGGCGCATATGCGGAGCCCCGTGCGAATCGAAATGCCGTCGCGGCAATATCGACAAGCCGATCGCAATCCGATCACTGAAACGGTTCATCACTGACCTGCACGGACCCCAGAGCTGCAAAGACCGCCCCGCCGAAGCAGTCCGCAACGATCTGAAGGGGCTCGCCAAAGACGGCGATTGCGATGCCCTGGACGACATCCGAGGCCTGCTCGGGGTTATTCAAGACGCCGACATCCCACAGCCGCAAGGACCTCGGGTTGCAATTATAGGTTCCGGGCCCGCCGGTCTGGCCTGCGCGCACGATCTGTGCCTGATGGGTTATCGACCGGTCATTTTTGAAATGGAATCGGTCCCCGCCGGCATGCTCTACGTAGGCGTTCCGGAATACCGCCTGCCGCGCGACATCATCCTTTCGGAAGTTGCGGTTATCGAGGCGATGGGAACTGAAATCCGCTGCGGGGTCGAAGTCGGCAAGGATATCCAGCTGGGCGAAATCCTTTCGGAGTTCAAATCTGTTGTGCTGGCGATCGGGGCCAAGAGTTCGCGGAAGCTGAATCTCCCTGGCGTTGAGGGCCCCGGCGTGCTGGGCGGAGTCGAGTTCCTGCGAGACGTGGCGTACGATCGCCAGGCGGAACTCGGAAGGCGAGTAGTGGTCATCGGCGGCGGCAATGTAGCCTACGACGCGGCCCGCTCGGTAGCCAGGCAGAGCTACGTAGACATATCGCGCACGGCCAAACGCCAGAAGCGCGTCGAAGAAGTGTATCTGGCGTGTTTGGAATCGCTTGACGAAATGCCGGCCGACGACGAGGAGATCCTCGAAGGCCAGGCCGAAGGCGTCGTTCGACACAGCGGGTGGGGCCCAACGCAGATCGTGCGTAACGGAGGCGGAAAGGTCAACGGCGTTCTGTTCCAGCGATGCCTCAGAGTCTTCGACGACGACGGAGCCTTCGCACCGATCTTCGACGCCAAAGACCGGATGACGATCGACTGCGACACCGTCATTATCACTGTCGGACAGAGCGTCGAAACAGCATTCATCGACTCGGCCGACGGAATAAACGTAACCCAGCGCGGTCTGGTCGAGTCAGACCCCGAAACGCTGGCGACCACCCGGCCGGGCGTGTTCATCGCCGGTGATGCGGTCAGAGGCGCCGGGCTGATGATAGACGCCATCGCATCCGGCAAACACGCCGCCAGGAGCGTGCGCAACTACCTCACGGGCGATTCGAGCGATCGAGCATTCAGCGATTCGCACCAGGTGATCCCGGGCTACTCGCGCGAGGTCGGGTACGAAGGGCTGTCTCGAGTTCACGCGCCGATGATCGACGTGGCCGAGCGTCTCAAGAGCCAGAAAGCCGCCGTGGACCTGGGCTACGACGAAGAGATGGCCCGTTGCGAAGCGTCGCGCTGTCTGGACTGCAACGTCAACACGATATTCGACGGTAAGAAATGCGTTCTCTGCGGCGGATGCGTCGACGTATGCCCCACAACGTGCCTGAAGATCGTCGCCGCGTCGCAAATCAGCGGCGGCCAGACGCTGGAAACCGCGGCCCGGGAAACCGCAGCCGGCGAGGCTTGGCGCGAAGGTGCGGCAATTATCAAAGATGAATCGAAGTGCATTCGCTGCGCCAACTGCGCCCAGAGATGCCCGACAAACGCGATTACGATGGAGCGGTTCTGCTTTCAGGAGCAAGTGACATGAGCGGCGAAGACGAGACCAGGTTAGAGCAAGACAGCAGCGAGACCACCCGGCGCGATCTCCTGGGCAGACTGGGTTCTGGTTTGTTCATCGGAGCCTCAGCGTTATGCGCCGCGGTCGCCGGCAAGTCGCTGGTCCCGCTGGCGACTCCCGAACCGTCCAGAGAGTTCAAGATCGGCCCGCCGGAGGATTATCCCGTCGGCACGGTGCGCGGCTTCGAGGACCAGAATGTGATTGTCTTCCGCGACGAGAAAGGCGTCTTCGCGATCAGCACGGTCTGCACGCACCTTGGCTGCATCGTCAGCTACGATCCGGAAGAAGGATTCGAATGCGCCTGCCACGGTTCAACGTTCACCGCCGACGGGGCGGTGACCAAGGGCCCGGCCCCGACGGCGCTTCCGTGGATGGAGGTGTCGATGCTGCCTAACGGCCAACTCGTCGTCAACAACGCCAGCACAGTGACAAAAGGCACACGATTCGTCGTATAGCGACAGGTAAGAGCTAAATGGCTGAACAAATTGAGAAAGACGGACTCCGCGGCGCATTGAGCAATCTTGGCGCTCTGCTGAAGAATCTGAAATCCGCGGTGCTCCGACACGGGCCCCGGACAACTCAGCGCGCTCGGGCCGAAACGGTTTTCGGCAACGTGTTCATGCACATACACGCCACGCGGACTCATCGCTGGTCGCTCAGGAAGAGCTTCACCATGGGCCTGGGAGTCGCCAGCGCCGCGCTGTTCGGAATCCTGCTGTTTACCGGCATACTCCTGATGATCTACTTCAAGCCGACAACGGCGACGGCTTACAATTCGGTCAAGGACATACAGTACATCGTTCCGGGCGGGCGGATAATCCGCAACGTGCACCGCTGGTCGGCCCATCTCATGGTGGCCGCAGTACTGATGCACATGTTCCGCGTGATGCTCACCGGTTCGTATCGCAAACCGCGAGAGTTCAACTGGTTGATCGGGCTGGTGCTGCTGGTGCTGACCCTGGCGATGTCGTTCACCGGCTACTGCCTGCCGTGGGACCAGCTGGGCTACTGGGCGACGACCATCGGCGTTAACATCGCATCGAGCACCGGCGAGGTGATAGAGGCCTCGGGAATGCAAGGCGTGGCGCCCGACGTGCCGGGATTCACGAAGAAGATAATGCTTGGATCGCACAGCATCGGCGACGACGCCATGCTGCGGTTCTACGTGCTGCACTGCATCGTGCTGCCGCTTGGCATGGTCATGGCGATGGCGGTTCACTTCTGGCGCATCCGCAAAGACGGCGGAATGTCGCGGCCCAGCGACATCACCGAGAAGGACCTCAAGGGCACGCCGAAAGAGTCCGGCAATGTAACGGTGTTCAAACCCGAAAAGACTTACGGCCTGATGGCGATTGTCAAAGGCTCCAGCCCGTCAGTCAACAGGGGGCCGGAGAACACGGTCCAGAGCTGGCCCGCGCTGTTCTACTACGAAATGGCCGTCGCGATGGGGATCTTGTTCGTCGTGCTGCTGGCCGGCCTGCTGTTCAACGCCCCGCTGGCCGAGGTCGCCAACCCAAGTGTCCCGGAGAATCCGGCAAAGGCTCCGTGGTACTTCCTGGGCCTGCAGGAGTGCGTATCATATTCGGCGTTCAGCGGCGGAATGCTGATCCCGACGATATGTCTCGCCGGTCTGGCGCTGATCCCGTTTGTCGATCGCGGGACCGAATCGGGCAGGCTGCTGGGCGGAGTCGGCGAAGTTAAGATATTCATGATCTCGTCGCTGTTTGCCGCCGCGATCACTGTCGGGATGCTCGCCTTCACCGTCCGCTACGGCTGGATGCGAAACTGGTGGCCCGACATTAATCAGATGTGGATCATCCTGTTCAACCCCGGAACGATCCTGGCGGCGATCTACACGTTTTACGTGACGGCTATCGTGTTCCTGACAAAATCGATTCGCCGCGGGATTGTGGCCTATTCGGCGTGTTTCATCGTGGGATTCATCATCCTGACCTACTTCGGTTCCGTTCATCGCGGTCCCAACTGGCAGTTCTACTGGTGGCCGAGCCAATGGCCCATACACTAATTTGAAAAAATGAAGAAAACACTGCTAATATCGAGCCTGGGCGTCATTGCGATGATTATGTACGCCGCACTGGCCCAAAACGAGTGGACCGAATACGTCGCCCACCAGGAGGCCTACCGCGCGTTCCTTGTCGACCTGGACCCCGAGGCCGAGTACCCCATCGAGATGAGGCATCTTGTCCTGCCCGGAATGAATCGCATCGATCGGTGCGTGACCTGCCACGTAGGCATGGAGGACCCGCGAGCAGCGAACCTGCCCCACCCGCTGAAAACCCACCCCGGCGACTACCTCCTGAAACACAACATCCAGAGCATCGGATGCACCAGTTGCCACGACGGACAAGGACGAGCAACCTCCAAGATCGAAGCACACGCCAATCGGTTCGCCCACTGGGAGGCCAAGAGGCTGCCAAGTGAGTTCATACAGTCGACCTGCGGGCGATGTCACTCTCCCGACGCTCCGGTCATGAAACCGAAGTACCGCTCCGGGCGGGCCCTGTTCATCGCGCAAGGCTGCCTGGGCTGCCACAAGCTCAACGGCAAAGGCGGACACCTCGGCCCGGATCTCACGGAGATAGCCTCGGCCTCGACGCACATGAAAATGCCGCGCCCCGAAGCGCGACACGAACTGGTCGAGAAGTTCAACGGCGACGTCAACCTGGCGTACATCTACGAATCGATCACGAGCCCCAAGGCTCAACCCGTCGAGTCGAAAATGTTCGATTACGACCTGACTGAAGACCAGGCGATGGCGCTGACGATCTATCTCAAATCGCTGGCCAGCAGCAAGGTCCCCGACATGCTTCAGAAATCCGGCGAGCCGGTTCTGCAGCCCGACGGAGCCGGACTGTTCGCGGCGTACTGCTCGGCGTGTCACGGACCCGACGGAATGGGCACGCAACAGGAAGAACTCCACGAGATAGGACCCGCAGTAGCTCACAGCAGCTTCCTTGCTATCGTCGAGCCGGGGTTCCTGGACTACAAGATCTTCTACTCCGGATCGAAGACCATGCCGGCCTGGGGGAAATCAGGCGGACTTTCCAGCGAGGAAATCTCCAGGGTCACCGGCTTCCTGCTGGGAACAAAGAGCGACCCGCCGACGCTGAAAGCAGTCAAGCAGACCGAAGGCGTCCCGCGGTTCGGACGCGTAATCTTCAACAACAGATGCGCCAGTTGTCACGGTGTCGACGGCGAATACGAAACCGATCTGATCGGACCTACGGTAACCAGTCCGGAATTCATGTCCTACAGCAGCGACGAGTCTCTTCATCTCATGATCACGAAGGGCCGATCCGGTACGGCGATGCCGAGCTGGTATTTCCTCCCCGGCCGCGACATCGCAGACCTCCTGGCGTTCATGCGAACCCAACGCGGCGCCCAGGCCGATATGGCGACGGCTTTGAATCAGTTGGAGACGACAGGCTCCGATCGGGCCCGCGTCGTAAAGTGGGGCCAGGCCAGATATCGCGGACTGTGCGGATCCTGTCACGGGCCGCAAGCCGAAGGCCGCATCGGCCCCTCGCTCAACAGCCCCGAATTCCTGGCACTGGCCTCGAACAAGTTCCTGTTCGACACGATCACTCACGGGCGGGACGGCACGGCCATGGGCCGATTCGATTACGTGCCCGGCGAAGAGATTGGCTGGATCATGGCCATGCTGCGAAGCAACGCGCCTGCAGAACCCAAGGCTCCTCGATTCGCAAAAGGCAGGGTCTTGGGCTCGGAATCCGAAGGAGCCAGGATATTCGCCAGAGGCTGCGCGCAATGCCACGGAGCCAAAGGCGTCGGTTATATCGCCCCGGCGATAGGGAACCACACGTTCCTCCGCGACGCCGACGATCGATTCATCAAGGAGACCGCCGCTTACGGGCGATCCAATACGCCGATGCTCGGCAACATAAAAGGCAGCGGCGGGACCGCATCGCTCAGCGAATCCGAGATCAACGACGTGACGATCTATCTGCGATCTCTGCAGAAACGCCGATTGCAGTTTGTCGGGCGATCGCTGGTCCAGGGCGACATCCGGCGAGGCCGCCAGACGTTCAACAGCAGTTGCTCCAAGTGCCACGGACCCGGCGGCGGCGGCGATCTGGGACCGGCGATAGGACGCAACAGCTTCCTGTCTCAGGTCCACGACGGATTCATCGCCGGAATGATCGCCACCGGACGAAGCGGAACGGAAATGAAGAGCTTCGCCAACACGCACGCAGACGGCGACGCAGAAGAACACGAAAGCGACATACGATCGATAGTCAGATACCTGCGATCCGAAGTCGATCGCAAACAAATCACACGCAAACTGGTCATCGGAACTCCGCGGCGGGGTCACGTGCTCTACAAGGGGGCCTGCTCGCAGTGTCACGGAACCAAAGACACCAAGGGCCTGGCGCCCGATCTGATGAATCCGGTATTCCTGCGGGCCGCGTCAGACACCTACATACAGGCGACTATGTCGCTCGGCAGATCGGGATCGGCGATGCGCGCGATGATGCGGGGCGGAAACGGCGTTACGGAAATGACCTCCTCACAGGTCAACGACATAATTAACCACCTCAGGCATACTGCAACCAAACCTGAAAGCAACACGAGGAACTGACAATGGCCAGAAGAACAAACCTACACCGGCGAAACTTTCTGAAGGGAACCGTAGCCGGAGCCGCTGCGCTGGGGCTTGGAGACGCCATCTTCTGCCCCGACAAGGTCCTGGCCGAAAACGCCCAGGCCGAGATCACCGAGCGACTGGCCCAGTGTCCCTATTGCGGCGTGGGCTGCGGCTCGATAATCAAGGCCGACGCATCAGGCAGGATACTCGGCGTTGTCCCTGACAAAAAGCACCCGACCAATCGGGGCGTCCAGTGCATCAAGGGCCTGAACTCCGACGAGCCGATCTACGTCGATCGCCTGACGAAAGTCCTGAAACGAAAGGACATGTCAGACCCGATCAGCGGACATATCTCCCAGTCCAAAGGCAGCTTCAACAAGGAGGACTTCGAGGAAATATCGTACCACGACGCCGAAGAGATCATCGCCGAAAAGCTGGCCGCGATTCACAAGAAATGGGGCGGAAACTCGATCGGGCTGTACGGCTCGGGCCAGTTGACGGTAGAGACCCAGTGGATCGAGAACAAGCTGATGAAAGGCGTTCTGGGCTCCAACTCCATAGAGGCCAACGCGCGGACCTGCATGACCTCGGCGGTAACCGCGTACTTCAAGACGCTCGGGTCAGACACCCCGCCGCTGTGCTACGAAGACATCGAAATGTCAGACATGATCACGAGTTGGGGCCACAACGCTCGCGGCGCGCACACGATAATCTTCTGGCGAATCGCGGACCACAAAAAGAAGAATTCCATACCCACACTGGTCTCCGATCCGCGCCGCACGGGAACCGTCACCCAGTTCGAGGCGATCAACCCGCGAAACAGCTACCACCTGTCGAGCATCAACGGAGACATCTCCTGCCTCAACGCCATCGCACACTGCCTGGTGACCAAACATAAAGACGTTATCGATTACGACTTCCTCAAGGCCAACACGACCGGCTGGGAAGAGTACATCAAGATGGTCACAGAGGAATATGCCCCCGAAGACGTGAACGATCGCATGATGCTCGAGGACCCCAAGTTGATCTGGAAGATCGCCGAGGAATGGGCCAACGCATCCCGCAAGGGCAAACGCCGCGGCACAGGCGGCGTACTGAGCTTCTGGGGCATCGGATACAACCAGCACATTCACGGACAGCACAACGTTATCAGCATTATCAACCTGCACGCGCTTACCGGCGACATCGGCAGGCCCGGCTGCGGACCGTTCTCCATGACCGGACAACCAAACGCCATGGGCGAACGACTCACCGGCGGACTTACCGGACGACTCCCCTTCAACCAGGGGCTCGGCGGCAAGAAAGGCATCAACGAAAAGGGCATCGCCACGATCGCCAAAGCCTGGGGCTGTCCGCCCGAGCGGCTCAGGGAAGTCGCCGAGAAAGCCAACCCCGGCATGATGGTCGGAATGTTCGAACGCGCCCTGATGACAGAGGAAATCCTGAAGGCCAACAAAGTCGACCCGCTAAAAGCCGTTCTCTACATGTACACCACGCACGTTCACCAGCCGGACCTGAACACCCTGATCAGACCGGCGCTTACCAAGATGTTCATGGTCACCCAGGACGTCTACCGCCACGCGCCCAACGTGTTGTACTCAGACATCGTGCTGCCGGCCCTGACCTGGGGCGAATGGCAGGGCGGAACGTATATCTCCTCCGAAAGGCGATTCAACGTCGTAGACGGCGTCGGCAAAGGAGCCCCGGGGCTGGAAAATTGCAGGCCCGATCTCGACATGGCGATCGACAAGGGAAAACTGCTTGCCGCCAAGATCGGAATATCAGACGCCGAGATCAAGAAGCTGTTCCCATACACCAAGAAGAAGTTCCATCCAAACGGACCGGAACTCTATGACGCCGAGGAAGTGTTCACAGAGATCATCAAGGCGTCCAAAGGCGCCGACTGCGACATGACCGGCATGCTGGAGGTCATGGAAAAAGAGGGTATCGGTCTCTACGACCAGTTGCGGGATCTTCGCGGAATACAGTGGCCCGCCCCGACGCTCAAACACGCAAAGGCCGGCGGCACGAAACGCCGCTACATGCACCAGGAAAAATGGGACGGCAAGCCCTACAAGAACTTCCGCACCGGCGACGGAATGCTCCACTTCAAGTCGTGTCGCCAGGATTACAGCAAAAAGGACGCCGTCATCGCCAACATGCAGAAAATGGGCACCGAAGAGCACTACTACGCCTCGGCCCACAAGGAAGACGTGCTGGTCAAGGCCCGCGACATGGCCCTGCCTCCCGAATGGCCCGACACCG
>CAYMSH010000060.1:0-21639 GCA_964392945.1 uncultured Planctomycetaceae bacterium
GTTCTACGTCGGGGAGCAGGGATGGTTCGACAAGCGGTTCATGTACAAGGATTCGTTCCGCACGCCGCTGATCGCAAAGTGGCCGGGAGTCGTCAAACCCGGATCGTCGAACAGTGACCTGGTGCAGAACATCGACTGGGCTGAAACGTTCCTGGATATCGCAGGAGCCCCGATCCCAGACGACATGCAGGGACGATCGCTTGTCTCGCTGCTCAAGGGCCAAACGCCGGACGACTGGCGAAAGACGCTCTATTACCAGTATTTCGGGCGCGGAGCGCACTCGGTTCGCGCGCACGAAGGCGTGGCCGACAAGCGATATAAACTGATGCGATTCATGGGACGCGACATTCCCAAGGAAGGCCAGTGGGAGTTCTACGATCTCAAGACCGACCCGAGCGAGATGAAGAACGTCTACGACGCGCCCCAGCACGCAAGCAGAATCGCAGCGATGAAGATCGAACTCCAGCGACTCAAGAAACTCTACAAAGTACCCAAAGGCGTACCGGCGTAGGCGTCGGGATCGTTCATCTAAAAGACATGACGTCGCCGTATCGAATAGGCATTGTATTGGAGTCCAGAATCATATGATCCAGAGAACACACATCGTCAGTTCACTTCTGCTGGTTGTCGCAACAATCGCCTGTCTGCTGCTGGCGGCGGATATCGCCGAAGCCAAGAGCCCGGCAAGCAGCGCCGAGGTCCGCATGAAATGGTGGTCCCAGCACGTCAAACTGCGAGAGACCTCGATCTTCAAGGACGTGAAATGGATGGCGGTGGGTCCGCGGATCCAGGGCGGGAAGATCGAGAGCATCTGGTCTGTCAAGAAACGTAAATCAACGATCTACGTCGGTGTGGGCTCCGGCAACCTCTGGAAGACCGAAACCAACGGCACGACGTGGAAGCCGGTTTTCGAAAGCGAATCCACGTTCGCGGTCTCAGTCGTGACGGTATGTGACAAGGATCCGAACCTGGTCTGGGTAGGCACGGGCGAACCGCACATGGCCCGCAGCTCGTTCGCCGGGACCGGCGTGTTCAAGTCTACTGACGGCGCCAAGACCTGGAAGCACATGGGGCTTGTCGATACGCATCACATCAACAGGGTTCTGATCGACCCGAAGGACTCCAACGTGGTATACGTCGCGGCGCTGGGACACCAGTACACGTACAACAAGCAGCGCGGCTTATTCAAGACCACAGACGGAGGCAAAACCTGGACCAAGAGCCTCTATATCTCCGAAAAGGTCGGCGTGGTGGGGCTTGCGATGGATCCCTCGGACAGCAAGACGCTTTACGCTACGGCCTGGGAGCGGGACAGGAAGGCCTGGAACCACATCGGGGCCGGACCGGGCAGCGGACTGTACAAGACCAGCGACGCGGGCAAGACCTGGCGAAAGATCACCAAGGGACTTCCCACCGGAAAAGACGTCGGCAGGATGTGCGTCTCGGTATCGCCCTCCAACCCGAAGGTCGTATACATCCTGGCGTCCTACAAGGGCGGGAAGGTCTACCGATCCGACGACAAGGGCGAATCATGGCGCAAAACCCACGAGGGCAACGTGCCGACCGGAATTGGTTATGATTTCTGCATTATCCGGGTCTGCCCCGACAATGAAGACGAGGTCTTTGTTCCCGGATTCAACCTTATCTACTCCAGCGACGGGGGCAAAACCTGGGTCAGCCGCTCCAAGCAGATCATTCCCATGCTTTCCTACAAACCGCGCCGGGCGACCCCCCACTGCGACAATCACGACATCTTCATCGATCCCGACGACGGCGACAGGGTCATGCTCGGCACTGACGGCGGGCTCTACATCTCCCACGACAGGGCCAAGACCTGGCTGCACGTAAACAGGCTGCCGATCGCCGAGTTCTACGCGATCTCGGTAGACATGGCCAAGCCGTACCGAATCTGGGGCGGCACCCAGGACAACGGCGTACTTGGCGGCGAGGCCAAGCCCATGAACCCGGGCAAGGAGCACTGGTACTGGGACCACGGCGGCGACAATTACGTCACGCTG
Source organism: uncultured Planctomycetaceae bacterium (assembly GCA_964392945.1). GTDB lineage: Bacteria > Planctomycetota > Phycisphaerae > SM23-33 > SM23-33 > BS750m-G57. Next base: position 2,019 of record CAYMSH010000060.1, read on the forward strand.
ATCGACCCCAACGATCTGGACGTGATGTATACCGAGGGCATGTTCGGGGGCATGGGTCGAAGGAATATGAAGACCGGTAAGAGGCGCGGCATCAGACCGGGACCCGTGCCGAAAGGCGCCAGACTGCGGTTCAACTGGATGACTCCGTTCATCCTGTCGCACTATGACTCAAAAACGCTCTACGCCGGCGCCAACTACCTGTTCAAGAGCACGTGTCGCGGCGACAAGTGGGAACGCATCAGCCCCGACCTGACGACCAACCCCGGGCCCGAGAAGCAAGGCAACGTTCCATACGGCACGATTACCGACATCTCCGAATCACCGCTGAAAAAGGGACTGCTCTACGTCGGAACCGACGACGGGCAGGTCCACGTGACGAAGAACGACGGGGCGACGTGGACGAAGATCAACAAGGGACTGCCCGACAGGTGGGTCACCCGTCTTGTCGCGTCGAAATATGTCGCCGGCGAAGTGTTCTGCTCGCTGACCGGATACCGCCAGGACGACTTTGAGGCGTATCTCTACATGTCAACCGATTACGGCAAGACGTGGAAGTCGATCAAGAACAACCTGCCGGGCGAATCGATCAACGTGATACGCGAGGACCCGTTCGACAAGGACATCCTGTATGTGGGAACCGAATTGGGCGCCTACTGCTCGATCGATCGGGGCAAGAGCTGGCACTCGCTGTGCAACACGCTGCCGACGTGCGCGGTGCACGACATCGCGGTCCATCCGCGGGACGGCGATATAGTGGCCGGCACTCACGGGCGAAGCGCCTTTGTCCTGGACGCCAAGGAAATCAAAAAGATAAAGAAGGAACTGGCGAAAACCAAATAGAAGAAGAGCGCAGCGAATTATGAAACTCTCCAAAGTAAACCGCAAACTGCACCGCTGGGGATCGATCCTGGCCCTGGCGCCTATGCTGGTAATCATCGTCACTGGCATTATTCTGATGCTCAAGAAGGAATCGGCGTGGATCCAGCCGCCGACAAAACGCGGCGAAAGTTCGCAACTGGCCATCGGCTTCGAGCAGATACTGGAATCGGCCAGGACCGTTGAACAGGCCGGGATCAAGTCATGGGACGATGTCGATCGCCTCGACGTGCGCCCCGGCAAAGGCGTTGTCAAAGTCCGAGCAAAGAATCGCTGGGAAGTGCAGATCGACACCAAGACCGGCGAGGTCCTGCAGTGCATGGTGCGGCGGTCCGATCTGATCGAGAGCATTCACGACGGCAGTTACTTTCATGACGGCGTCAAACTCTGGGTGTTTCTGCCGTCCGGCGTGGTCCTGGCGATTTTAGTGCTGACGGGAGTCCATCTCTTCAGCCTGCCGCACATGGCCAGGAGAAGGAAGAAGCGAAAGGCCGAAGATGCGCGCGATGACAGTTAAGTCGGCCGGACGGTTCAGCGCATGGGCCGGCGTTCTGGGCGTCATGATCTGTCTTCAAGCCGCGGCCGGAGCCGGTGAGGCGGCGTTTGTGAACAACGGTTCGCCGCGCGGCGTTGCCCAGGTCGGCGCCAAGTGGAAACAGATAGGCGGCGCCCTGGCGTGCGGCGGGATCAACAACTATCTTGTCGCCAAAAAGACGCTCGGCGCCGGCGATTTCCGTATTCGCCTTCGTATGAGCCTGACTCGCCCCGACAGCACGGCCGCCTCGCTGATGATCGGAGCAAACCACTTCGGATTCGACGGAAAAGGACGCAAACTCTTCATCGAGGGCGATCAGTTCGGAAAAACGCGACTGCTGGGCGATGCGACGAAACTGATCCGTCCGGGCAAACCGTTCATCGCCGAAGTCGTTCGCAAAGGCGATAGCTGGACGTTTCTGATCGACGGCAGGCGGGTCCACCAGGCCAGGCACCGTCTTGACTCGATTCCGGCGATCGCGATTCGTCCCTGGCGTGCGGAGGTGAGGGTCCACGATTTTTCGGCCTCGGGGAAGCTGACTCCCGCCAAAGACGCCGCAGTCAAGAAACTCACCGCACCGCGGAATATCTCGCGAGCAAAACCGCGATCCAAACACCCCGCCGGCGTCACTAGCAAGGACATCGCCGCACTGCGAATGGGGATCGAAGACCTGATCGAAACGTTCGGCGACAAGTACGCGCGCGGCGCGGAATTCCTGGCTCGGCTGAAGAAGATCGACAAGCCGACACCCGCTGAATTCAACGCCCTGAAGCGCGAGGCGCTGCTGGCCAATCCGCTGCTTGATTTCAAACGCCTGCTGCTGATCCGCCGCCGCATCGGCAAACACGCCACCCGCTTCGATGGCGGCATGTGGGGCTTCAATAGTCGCTCGCTCGGCATTCCCGACACAGGATCGGGCAACACGATCCTGCCCCGCAGCGGGTTTGACAACGAGATCGCCACGCTGTCGCCTCGCAACGCCAACGAAGCCCTGGAAACGATTTACAAGCCCAAGACAAGCGTCTTCGTTGGCGATGTCGATCTGCATTGGAACGCGGCCAAGATGCTGTTTTCCTCGCTCGACGCCAAAGGACGATGGCAAGTATTCGAGATCGGGGCGTCAGGCGAGCCGTTGCGACAAGTCACTGACGGAAAGCACGCCGACGTGGACAACTACGACGCGTGCTACCTGCCGGACGGCGGCATCATCTTCGGGTCAACCCGCTCGTTTCAGCGGGTCCCCTGCCGAAGCACGTTGCAGACGCCGATAACGCTGCTTTACCGCATGGACGCAGACGGTAATGAGAAGTCCATCCGCCAGCTGACGTTCGACCAGGACCATAACTGGTGCCCGACTGTTCTCCCAGACGGACGCGTGATGTACCTTCGCTGGGAATACTCCGGCATCCCGCACGGAGCCTCGCGGATACTGTTTCACATGAATCCCGACGGCTCGGGGCAGACGGCGTATTACGGCAGCAACTCGCACTGGCCCAACTGCGTGTTCTTTGCCCGGGCGGTTCCGGGGCGCAGCGGAATGTTCACAGGCGTCGTCAGCGGCAATCACGACGTCCCGCGTATGGGCGAGATGGTCCTGTTCGATCGCAACAAGGGCACATTCGAGGCCGACGGAGTCGTTCAGCGAATCACCGATCGCGGCAAGAAGGTCGTCCCGATCATCGCCGACACGATCGCACGAAACTCCTGGCCTAAGTTCCTGCACCCCTGGCCCCTGGGCGACCCCTTGACCGGGCTCGGGGCAGGCAAATACTTCATCGCGGCGTGCAAACCGACTCCGAAATCGTTGTGGGGAATATACCTGGTCGACGTGTTCGACAACATGGTGCTCATCCGCGCCGAGCCGGGCTCGGCCCTGCTTGAGCCGATACCGCTTAAAAGGACGAAAACACCGCCGCTGATCCCAAGCAGGATCGATCCGCAGCGTAAAGACGCGACAGTCTTCCTGGCCGACGTCTACCACGGCAAGGGCCTCGACGGCGTTCCGCGCGGCTCGGTCAAGAAGCTGCGACTCTTCACGTATCACTTCCAATACCTCGGCATGTCGCCGACAGTGAGGAACTCCGTAGGCGGTGACGGGCCCTGGGAGCCGCTGCGAGTGCTCGGCACGGTCCCTGTGGCGCCAGACGGATCGGCGTCATTCCGCATACCGGCCAACACGCCGATATCGGTCCAACCGCTCGACGAAAACGGCGCGGCGCTGCAGCTCATGCGAAGCTGGCTAACGGCGATGCCCGGGGAAAACGTATCATGCCTCGGCTGCCACGAATCGCAATCCGACGCCTCACCAGTGGCGATCTCGGCCACGAGCGGGCGCAAACCGTCTGAGATCACATCGCCCGGCGGACCGCCGCGCGGATTCAGCTTCCGACGCGAAGTGCAGCCGGTCCTGCAGAAATACTGCGTGGGCTGCCATAACGGGAAACCGCGCAAAGACGGCGCCAAACCGCCGGACCTCCGACGCGAGGAAACCGCCAACGCCGACGGCGCCTATTCGCGAGCCTACAGAACGCTCTACGCCCACACCCGCACGCCGTCGCTGGAAAGCGACATGCACATGCTCATACCGGGCGATTTCCACGCCGACAACAGCGAACTGATCCAGATGCTTCGCAAGGGGCATCACGGCGTCAAGCTATCCAGCGAGGCCTGGGAGCGGCTCATCACGTGGATCGATCTGTGCGTGCCGTTCTATGGAACCTGGCACGAACTGGCCGGCTGGAAGACCGTCAAGCCGGCCAGCGATCGCCGCCGAGCGATGCTCAAACTCTACGCCGGCATAGACTACGATCCCGAATCGATACAAGCTCTGGAGCCCGATCCCAAGCCGATCATGCCGCCGGCCCGCCCGCCGTCGGGCAAGGCCCCGACGCTTGAGGGTTGGCCTTTCGACGCAGCCGAAGCCAGGCGAATGCAGTCGGTCGTTTCGACGACACAGCGACAGATCGCCGTCGGTGACGGGATGAAATTGACTCTGGTCTACATACCGGCGGGCAAATTCATCATGGGCGACCCGGCCGGAGCCGACGACGAACGAACACTGACGCCAGTCAGCATCGACAAGCCGTTCTGGATGGGCAAGTTCGAAGTGACCAACGGGCAGTTCGCTCAATTCGACGCAAAGCACAACAGCAGATGGATCAAGGGACCGGGCCAGCAATACTCCAGCGCCGAGAGGGGCTGGCGAGTCAACGGAGCCCGGCAGCCGGTGGTGCGAGTCTCACAACGCCGGGCGATGGAGTTCTGCCGATGGCTTTCGAAGGAGACCGGCACGACCTTCACGCTGCCGACTGAAGCCCAGTGGGAATACGCCTGCCGCGCCGGGACTGACACGCCGTTGTGGTACGGCGGTGCGGACGCTGATTTTTCCAGGACCGCAAGCCTGGCCGACGTGACGCTAACCAAGGCTGTTTTCGCACTGCGGCGCAAGTCGCTGCACAGGACCACGCCAACACTTCAAACGCTCGTGCGCCCGGCGTTCAGCGACAAGGGAAATGACGGCGAGATCGTAAGCGCCGCGGTCGGCAAGTATCTGCCCAACGCCTGGGGCCTGCACGACATGCACGGAAACGCGGCCGAGTGGACCCGATCGACGTACAAACCGTATCCGTATCGAGCAAATGACGGGCGAAACGATCCGAAAACCGCGGGACGCAAAGTCGTCCGCGGCGGGAGTTTTCACGATCGCCCGATCACCGCGGTCTCGGGACGCCGCCTGGGCTATCCGGCATGGCGCAGAGTATTCAACGTGGGATTTCGGGTGGTCTGCACGTCGGATACGGATCGATAACGAACAGGTCCGAACGCCAATGCGTGAGTTCTGTCGCCCCGCCGGGGCTCTGTTCTTATCAAACACGTGTTCCGGGCCCTCACGGACCCGGCTAAGACCTGCCTTTCTGCAGGTCCTGTCGGGCCTTCGGCCCTATAAATCCAAGAACCGAGAACGAAGAACGAAGAACGAGAATCAGAACTTCAGGCTTCACATCGTAGATTTCGCGCACGGTTTGTAAGTGGGATAACGCTCGGTGGACTTACGCCGCCGGGCTACGGTCTGCAGGTTTCTATTATTTCGTCGATGTGCGCCGTGGCGACGCAGATTGACGTGTCGGCGGCGCCGTAGTAGACCTTGACCATGCCGTCGTCTTCGATGATCGCCCCGCAGGCGAAGACCACGTTGCCGACATCGCCGATCCGCTCGTAGTCTTCTCGCGGCGACTGCAGCGGCGGGAGACATCGCCCCAGCACGCGTGCGGGATTGTCAATATCCAGCATCGCCGCACCCGTACGGTAGATCGGGCCCGCTGATGTCATTTTCGTGCCGTGATAAATCTCGAGCCATCCGTACTTCGTTCGAATCGGCGGGACCGAAGCGCCGATGCGATACGAATCCCAATATCGCGGCCGCGGACCGAAAATAAACTCGCTTCGCCCCCAGTTGATCAGGTCAGGGGAGTACGAAATCCATATCCCGCCGACACCGCGCCCGATCGGGCGATCGAGGCGAGCGAACAGACCGTTTATCTTCTCGGGGAACAGCACGCCGTCCTTGTTGCCGGGACCGGAGACCATGCCCATGCGCTCGTAGTTTGTGAAATCTTCGGTCCTGGCGATCGCGATTCGATGCCCGTGCCGCCCGCATGCGGTGTAGACCGCGTAGTACACGCCGTCAACGCAGGTCATCCGAGGATCCTCGATGCCGTTTTCCTCCCAGACCGCCCAGGTCCCTTCCGTCTCCGGGCACATGCACGGTTCGGGATCGACGCTGAATTTGTAGCCGTCGTCGCTGCGGGCCATCGCGAAAAACGAATAGCCCTGTTGGCCTTCTATTCGCAGCAGCAGGAGATACTCGCCGTTGACCTTGAGCGGTGCGCCGTTGAACACGGTGTTGCACCGATAGGGAATATCGTCGAGCGTGAGTATCGGATTGCCGCTGCAGCGGTGCAGGGTGTCGGGTCCGGGATCTATCTGGTCTCTAGCCATATCAGAACACGCTCCCGCCGTCGAAACATGCCTTTACGATCACGTCCAGGGCCACTCTGGCCAGGCAGATGCAACTGTCCGAGGCGCCGTAGTAAAGATTAACGATCCCGTCGTCCAGCAGTGCTCCCGTGGAGAACACAACGTTTGGAACGTCGCCGATTCGTTCGTATCTTTCTCGCGGGGCGAGTATCGGAACGTTGGATCTGGCCAGGACCTTCGACGGATCGTCGCGGTCCAGAATCGCCGCTCCGAGCCGCACTAGCGGTCCGGCGCTGGTCCCCTTCTCGCCGTAGTAAATCAGCAGCCAGCCTTCGTCAATTTCGATCGGAGGGGCCGAGGCGCCTATGCGGGTTGAATCCCAGAATCCGCCTCGCGGGCTCATCACGACGTCGCACCCGCCCCAGAACTCCAGGTCTTGAGAGTAACTGACCCAGATGCTCCCGCCGGCGTCGGGACGTTTCAGCAGTACGTACTTTCCGTCGATCTTTCGCGGGAACATAACGCCGTTTTTCACGTCGACCTGCGTCAGATACCCAAGGCGCTCGATGCAGACAAAGTCCGTGGTCCGGGCCAGTGCGATCCGCATTCCGTGATCGCCGTCGGCGACGTAGGTTATGAAGTACTCGCCGTTGACAGGAGTTATGCGCGGATCGCGAATGCCGACGCTTTCGTAATTCGACGACGGGCAGCACTGCAGGCGAATCATGAACGGTTCGGGGTTGATGGAGAATTGCTCGCCGTCGTCGCTGTCGGCCCGATAGATCGAGTAGTGCCCCTCCAACTCCTCGACAGTAATCAGCATGAGGTATCGTCCCTGGAATCGCACGACGGCGGCGTTCCATATATCCCCTGCACGGAACGGAAGGTCCGACAGCGATATCAGCGGATTCATCTCGCTTCTAGCTACTATGTCGCGACTTGTCGGCCGATCCATTCTTGCATCCTTGCGCAAATCATCAGCAGCAACGGCGCATCGGCCCGGGACCGTCGGGCCCATGGGGCCTGACTTGCATCCCGGAAGCATCCGGAGAATCAGTTTGATTCAATCGATGCGCCGGCGAGCGGAACGTTTCCAGGCCAATCAGCCCAGGTCCGGATCTTCCGGCGAAGCGGGCTTTTCTGACGCCGCGGCCAGATCCGCCAGATTCGAACCGGCTGACGCCGCATCATTCGGCAGCGGCGTTCTGCTGGGCGCCTTGACGGCCGGGGCCGGCAACTGCTGGCCTTGATATTCGTAGAACGTGCTGTAATTCCTCTTGAGATATCCGCCGGCGGTCACTCTAACGCCGTTCAACACTGCTCCGATAACGTGTGCGCCGACTCTCAGGAAGATGTCCCTGGTTCGCTGCAGTATTCCGTGCGTGCTGGTTCCGGCCCGTATGACTATTATCACGCCGTCGACCATGGTGCTGAGGACTGAAGGATCAGTGACGACAAGCGCCGGTGCGGCGTCGAAGATCACCTGATCGTACTTTGCGGTCATTTCAGAGAGCATGATCCGCATCTGCTCGCTGCCGAGCAGTTCGGCGGGATTTGGCGGAAGCGGACCCGAGGTCATTATCGACAGGTTCCTTTCGGCCTCGTATACGTTGTCTTCCCATCGTCCCTGTCCGACTAAGGAACTGCTCAGACCGTTTATCGAGGCCTGCGGGAACAGACTGCTCAACGACGGTTGACGGAAGTTGGCGTCTACAACAAGGACCTTTCGTCCTCCCTGTGCGATCGAAGCGGCCAGGTTCATTGTAATCGCCGTTCTGCCGTCGCCGGGTGAAGGGCTGGTGACCATGAGTGATCGGCGTTGACTGGCCGGTCCGCTGAACAGCAGGCAAGTTCGAATCTGCCTGTAGGCTTCGCCGCCAAGCGAGTCGGAATTCGTCAACATGAGGGTTCTCATGTCGGGGATTTCCTCGTCCATATCGTTTTCGTGCGGGACCATTCCCAGCAGCGGGAGGTCGATCCTGGACGATATGTCGGCCGGGCTCTTGATCGAGGTGTCCATGAACTCCATCAGGAACGCCAGACCGAGTCCGATACTCAGGCCCAGAAGGACGCCGAGGGGAATCATGATCGTATAGCGAGGCCACGAGGGTTTGATGGGAATTTCGCCAACCGCACGCACCCTGATCGGAATGTCGCCAAGTGCGATTTTGAACTCCAGCAGCGCCTCTTCAACCTGCGCGGCGCGCTTCTCAAACCTGTCTATTTCCGCTTCAAGTGTGGTTATCTTAGTCAGGCTCACGCCAAGGTCCTTCAGGCTGGCCGACACTTCGTTGTATTGGTTTCCAACCGCCAGCAATCGCTCGCTGACTGCGGTGACCTGGGATTCCTGCTGCTGGATCATCGCGGTCAGTTGCTTCTTGACAAGATCGACCTCCATCGCCTTGCGCTCGGCCTCAACGGTATCGAGCCGCGCCTGGGTGGCTATCACCCTGCGGTGTCCCGGCAGGAGTCGCGAGAGACTCTTCAGTTCGATCTCCAGATTCTTCTTGTTGACGATCAGAGAGCGGTAAGTGGGATCCTGATCGAGAGCCTGCAGCACTTCGAGCGACGTGGCCAGTTTGCCGGCGGCCTGTTGTTCTTTGAGCGCCTCGAAGGCGGTTTCGGCCTGGGCTTTCAGGAGTCTGAGCTGTGTCAATTCGGTAGTCAGCGACTGCAGCGTCATCTGGGTGATATTGCGTCGTTCGATCAGCAGGGGCACTTCCGAGGCTCCTCGGATCTGTTCGATGGCTTTCTGCCTGGCGGAAACCGCGCTGTTAAGTTCCTCGACACGAGCGGTGAGGCTTCTTATCTGATCGGATCGCCCCTGCTTGGTCTGCTGCAACGATTGGTGCACCAGGGCGTCTGCGACGGCATTGACTACTTCCGGCAGTTCCTTGGGATTCGATCCGCTCAGCGATATCTGGATCAGGTTGGTGTCCCTGATGCTGGAAACCGACAGTTTCTCCTGCAGTCGACTTATCGTCGCGGTAAGATCGCCGCGAAAGAACGATGTCTTTCGGATTCGGTCCTTTTGGGTTCCGTCTTCGCTTTTGTCTTCGTTTATGGCCCTTCGCAGCACCGATTCTATTTTCGCCACGTTCACGTACGACTGCTTCTGGATATCCAAGTCACTTGCGACGTTTCTGGCCGCAGTTGCATACACGTTTGCTCGCGGCAGCGAGACGCCCAGTCGCACCGTGGATTGGTATGTCGGCGCGTACTTCAGCCAGAATCTGGTTCCGACGACTGAGGCTACGCTGAACACGACCAGGAGGATAAGGATCAACCACAAGTGCTTGCGCATGACCCTCATAACGTCACGTCCGGTCATACCTCGACTTACTGACGGAGGCATACCCGGTCTCTGTATCGGCGACAGCGGCTTATTTCCCGCGGCCACAATACTGGGCGTGTGATCGTGTGTCGGCAATGTTGTCATGTGCGTCTCTCCAGACAGCAAGTAATCTTGTTCTTCTAGGCTCCCAGACGCTTCAATGCGCCCTGGAGCCGTTTGTAAAGCGGCAGGTGCGGACTGCTTCTGATTAACTCCAGTCCCAGGCGATAATGCTTCAACGCCTGAGAACGGTTCTGAGTCTGTTCAAAGACCCATCCCAGATGGTATCGGCAAGCAGCCAACTCCGGGTTTCGTTCAATCGACCTCTGGAGGTACTTTTTAGCTTCGGCATACCTCTTGAGTTTACCCATAACCCACCCGTATGTATCGAGTACATTAGGGTCCTGCGGCCTCAGTCTGATAACCTTTTGCACATAAGGCAAGGCCTTTTTCGGCTGATTGAGGTCATCTACGTACAGATATGCCAGGTTATTCAGCGCCGCATTGTCGTCGGGAGTGATTTCAAGGCATTTTTTATAGGCTTTTTCTGCGTTTTGGGGTTCTCCGTAGTCATAGTATACTTTTCCCAATCTATTTGACAACATAGCAACATCTGAGGGTCTTTTGGCTTTTGTAACGGAAAGAGCGTAGTTGTCGATCGCCAGCTTGAGGTACTGTTGCCTTTCAGCTGGCGTCAATTTGCCCTTTGGGTCGGCGACCGCGGCGCTGGCCAAATCACCGACGAGAACGTTGACATGCCAGTCATCGGGCCGTTGTTTTGACCAGGCGATCATCCGGGTGATAGCTATCTTCGGGCCGTATGCTTCTCGAATCTGTGCGACGACAAACGGAAGCTCATTGGGGCTGGCCTTTGAGACCGAACTGAGGAACAGTTCGTCGGCTTTGCTGTTGTTCTGCTTGTGAACCATTACCCTTGCGACAATGGCGTTGGCCCAGACGTCCCACAACGGTTTTGTCCTGTAGCCGTTGGCTATAACCAGAGCCTTGTCGTAGTCCTGGGCCTTTAGCAGCGCCAGCAGGTATGCTCTAGCGACGCTGACAGATTCAGGCTCCAGCGCCAGGGCCTTCTCGGCTGCGGCAACGGCTTTGAGGTATTGCTCGCGCATTCGCCACATTCTTGCTTCCATCATCCAGTACACTGCTCGTTTGGGGAAGCGTTTGTGCGAGTCGATCAGGACTGCTTCGGCGTTGGCCCAGTCTTTGGCCTGCAGATGCGTATCTATCAACGAAACCAGCGCTGTTTCATACATTCGGTGTTCGGCTACTGTTGTTCTCAACACAAGCAGTGCGTCATTGTCCTGGCCGAGGCGCTTGTATACGCTTGCAAGCTCCATGGCTATTTCAGGTGTCTTTCCGAGTCTCCGAGCCGCCTCCAGATCGTTCTTGGCCATTTCAAGTTCGCCCATTACGACATAGGCGCGAGCTCTGACGGCCAGGGCCGCCGAGAATTCGGGATACTTGTCAATAGCTTGCGTGGCGATGGTAACGGCCTTGGCCGGACTTCCGCGCAACCTGAAGAGGACCGCCTTGAGCAGCAGGGCCTGAGCGTCAGTCGGATTGCGATCGAGAATCGCGTTGAGTTCCTCTTCGGCCTTGTCGTACTGCCTTCCGTTGATGCGGTACTGTATAAGGGTTTTACGCCCTCGCATGTCTTCGCCGCGTCTGGCCACGTAGGCCGACATGTACTCGACGGCCTGGGGCCACTTTCGAACTCTGGCCAGCAGTGCGGCTTTGGCCCTGAGAGGCGTAGGGGCCTTCGGATCGAGCCTCGAGGCCTGATCGAAGGCTCGCATGGCCTGCGAAGGATTGTACATTGTCAGGAATTCGCCGTGCATGACATGCCAGGCCACTTTCGCCGGGACGCTGCGTGCTGCACTGATGCCGGCTTTCAAGACCGCTTCGCCGGCAGACGATTGTCCATTGCGAGCGTAGAAGAACGCCAGGATTCGAGCCCATTCCAAGGAGCGTCCGGTTCTCTGGTATGCTTCGCGATACAGTTCGCCGGCGCGATTTATGTCGCGAGTGCGATACTCGCAAAGCCTGGCCAGACGCGACAGGTTGTTCAGGTAGTTGGGATCCTTGGGTCCAAGCTTCAGCAGTTTCTCACGCCGCTCGATAATCTTGGGAATCTCGTTTCCGGTGGCCGTTGCTTCGCGTATTTCAAGGTACCGACGGCTGATATAGCTGTGTCTGCGTCCGGCGGGGCTGCGGTAAGCTCGCAGAACGTATTTCTCATTTTCCTCCATCCGACCCTGTCGCTGGGTGACAATCGCCAATCCGATCAACGCGCTGGCGTCGCCGGGATCGTTGCTTTCGAGCACTCCGAATACGTCTTCGGCCAGTTCGATCTGCTTGGTCGACAGATAACACTCGCCAAGCGTACGAAGAATGAGCTTGGAATCGGGGTTACTCTTGCGAAGAGGGACGAGCACTTCGATCGCCTTGGGGTACTGTCCCTGGATAATGAACATCTGGGCGCGCATCGTCTTGCCGCGCAGTTCGTTGCTCTTCTCGACTCGCTGGACCACATCGGCGGCGGCCGCCCAGTCCTTCTTCCGCAGCGCGGTGCGGAACTCCAGGGTCGTCACTCCCGGATGATCCGGCTTCAGCGCCGTAGCTTGGGCCAGGAACTTCTTGTGCATCTCGTCGTTTCCGGCCCGTGATGCCAGGCGGGCCTTGGCCCAGGCAAGCCTGAACGGATCGTCAGTGATTTCTTTATCAACCCTGGCTAACTGCATGGCCAGGCGCTCTTCGCCGCTCTTGTCGATCAGTTGTGACTGGAATTGCATATTCTTGTCGTCCGGATAGATCTTGAGCATTTCGCTCAGGACGACTTTTGCTCTGGCTTTATCGCCCAGCATTAGATTCATGTTTATTTCGCGTTCGGCCAGCAGCATGCTCTTGGGAAGGGTCTTCCTCAGATTCCTGATGATCGCCAGGGCTTCCTGGCGTTGTCCGTCAATCCATTTCAGATCAATCTGTTCGACCATTGCGCGTACTCCGGCCGGTGAGAGCCGACCGGCCTGGGCGGCGTCGACATTCCTGCCAAGCAGCATCTGCAGTTCGCTCTTCATTCGCAGGGCCTGTTCGTTCTGCGGATTGCTTCGCAGGACCCTGTTAACGTAGTTGTCGGCGGCCTCGTAGTCTTTATAACGCATTTTCAGACGCGCCAGGCCCAGCATGACTTCGGCGCTGTCCTGGAGTCTGGGAGCGTGCTGCAACGCCAGCAGGAGCTTTTCGGACTTACCCGGCATGCCAACCGAATGGTACAGCGTGATCAGGAGCGCCGGGGTCTGCAGATCCGAGAGTCCAAAGGCCTCGTAGGCCTGCTCAAGGTCCGCTATCGCCTTTTTCGGGTCGTTGTCGATTATCGCCAGCCGGCCGGAAAGCTTTGCACGATGCGACGAGTTTGACGGCAGGTTATCGAGCTTCTCGTAGCATTTCTTGGCAATCGCGGCCATCTCGACCTGCTTGGCTTTGTCCAGGGTGGTGCGCCTGAAGTCCAGCGCCGCGTTGGCCAGACCGAAATTCAGTCTGTTCATCTGCTCGGTCATCAATGCCGTTGTCCGACCTGACGGTTGCGTGGCGGCTGTGGCCGTGAGTTTGGGCTCCAGCGCCGCGACGCCTTCCTGCAAGGCCTTCACAGCCTCATCAAGCTTTTTCTGACTCCGGTGAATCCTGCTGCGTTGCAGGTATATCGCCGCCATAGTCGCGTCTACTTTCATCGCCTCCTGCAGTTCGGCCAGAGCCGCATCATACTGTTCGGATTTCGCAAGGTACATCGCCATCGCCAGACGACCTTTAGGGCTGGTCGGTTCGCACTTGATCGCCTCGCGGAGTTGTGCTTCGGCCTCGGCGGTCCGGTCCTTGCCCCTGAGGTAAGCCGAGTACAGGATTCGCAACTCGGCGGAATTGGGATTGGCTTTGAACGCTTCGGCGAAACTCTTGTCGACGTTGATAGAAGAGTCCCTTCGTTCGGACCATCTGAGCAACATCAACCAGGATCGCCAGTAAACAACGTTTTTCTCGTCCAGCGAGATGGCTTTGCGGAAGTCTGCGAGCCCTTTCCGAGCCGCCTCAGTGTCAGCAGTGCTTTCGCCAATACTGCTCCAGGCTATGCCCCGCCTATAGTAGGCTACTGCGTTCTTGGTGTCGGCGGCAATCAACCCGGTGGCCGCTTCTATGAAATGAGTCCAGTCAACGTCGCTTTTTCCGCTGCGAGCTCTACCGTAAGACAGTTGCCAGTATATGCCGTACAGGGACTTCAGCGGATCAAGGAACGTACGGTCCAGAGTTGTCGATTGCCTCATCGCTCCGAGACATCGGTTCAGGTTGGAATGCCGCTCGCCGTCGGTCAGGGTCTTGTCGTTTTTCAACCACTCCAGGTATGCTCTGCCCAGATCGTAGCAATATTGCGCTTTCATCTTCCTGGACTCAGGGTCATTTCCGCCAGCGGCGCCGGCGGCGGTTTTCAACTCCTCGACCGCAAGTGCGTAATCACCTTTCTCCAGTGCGGCTAGGCCTTTTTGTGCATGAGAAACCGGATCTTTGGGAAACAGGACGTGGCTGTATCTGTAAAGTCCGTACCCCACGAGCATCAGGACAAGCAACGTGACCGCCGACAGAGACGCCACGAGTTTCTTATTGAGCTTCTTCTTGCGTTTTGCCATTACGTAATCCGTTCTATCTCAAGGTAACCGTTCTAGTTACTGTTACTTTCGGCTTGCTGAGGGCTCGACTCCAACCTTTTGATGTCTTCTTGGGTCGGCAAGTACTTCAAAACCTCAGGCAGCATGTACTTGACGAACTGGCCGGTAGCCTCTTTGGCCTCCTGAGCGTCTCGAATATCATTAAGCGGATGGAACTGTATCTTCGCGAAATAAGCGTACTTCCCGAACACCGAACCCATCGCCAATCGCACGGCTTTCCACGAGGACTCGGGCTGTCCGTTCAAGGAATATACGTAGTATTGAACGTTGAGGTTCCCCACGTCCCGATGGCGATTTCTGTATTCGACATAGCGAAAAGACACCGGCTTGCTTCCCCAGACGTTCGGGGCCTGGGGTACGCTCCATTCGGTATTGCCCATGTCTCCCAGGATCATGCCGGCCGCCCGAAGGCAGCGTTCGGGGAAGTGCGGAGCCTTGTCCAGCGTTCCGGTGTAATACGTGACGTCGATCTGCCACAAGCGGTATTTCTCACCGCGAGCCTTGGTTGTATCAACGTATGTTCTCGAAACGTACCAAGTGCTCTTCCTGTCGTCGTAAGCCTCATGGTCTAGAGCCGTGCCGATCGCCAGAGACTCCAGAACTTCGCCGATTATGGTCTTCTCGCCGTCGGGGACCTCATCGAGAATCGGCTCTTGGTTCTTTGCATACTTAAGTTCGCTCATCGGGCCGTCGTACATCTTCCGGCCGCCGCGATCCTTGTAGACCAGTACGCCGTTGGCTCCGGTCAGGATCTCGCCGTTGGCGGTAAGGTACTGCTCATCGCTGCGAGGAAAGAACAGTTCGCCGTCGGCGGCGAGCTTGAAACGCCCTGACGGGCCGAAGCTTGTGGCCATAGAGAGCATTCTGAATTCGCTGGGATGCACGTCCACGCCCGTGGGCCAGGGAACCGCCTCCTTGTGGAACACCATGCCCCAGGCGTTCATTATCATCGTCCAACCCAACCAGACCACCGCCAGAATAGTCGCCACGGCGATAAAATGCGGGTTTTGCCGGCACCATTGCACAATGGAGACCGGTCCGCTCCGAGTCGTCGATATTTGCGTTGATTCACTCATGCCTGGCCCCCCTCGGAGTTATACGTTTGGGACGCTGAGTTGTTTTCGACTTATTCAGAATCCTCCACGTCTTATTGGTCGTGCTCAACGAACAGGTGATTGATCAGCCAACTGAGACCAAGCAGCATGAAGATCGCCGGGATCAGCAGGGCCATTCCCATGAACGTATGCATGAAGTCCTTGCCCAGCTCAGGCTGGTCGATCACGAACATCGTCGAGGTTGTAGTCACCCGCAGAATGTTGCACAGAACGGTTATAGGAAGCGAGGAGAAGATCAAGATCGACCTCTGCCACACCGGACGATCGTCGATATACGCCATCGCGGTGCTCAGTGCGACAAACGCCATGAGCGATCTGACGCCGCTGCAGGCCTCGACAACCTGCAAAGGATGGACCTTGCCGCTGATCGACGTAATGCTCATGCTGCTGGCGCTGACGTCAACCGCCACGCCGCAAAGCCTCAGGATAACCGTAGTGCTTTGAGCGGCAAGTTCCTGCAGCGGATATGCGATGTTCTGGTAGAGTATGTCCGGGATAGGAATCGCCAGCACAAGGTACACGATGGGAACCCAGGTTATTTTCAGCACCGCCGGACCGGCAAGGTACAAAACAACACCCAGGAACAGCGGAATCATACTCAATTGGCAAAACCAGTATGTGCCGATGGGATAGTAAGAGTAGATCAGAACCAACAGACTGCCGAGAAACAGCGGCAGGCCCCAGAGGCAAATCCGTCTCTTGGCGGACTTCAACTGATCCCATCTGGTGTATATGAGATACAGGCTGAACAACGGGATCAGAAAACCGTGAGACCAGTTCGGATCGACCCGCCAGCCGGCGATTAACCGCTTGAACTGCCAGAAGTTAAGCCCGCATAGGAGGAATGCGATTACGGCGGTCTTGATTATCGCCGATTCGGAAAAGGCCCTGTCGACTGAACGGTCAGGAACATCGCCGACCATATCGACCAGTGACCCCCCCGACCTCGAAAGGTCGTTCTGCGTGTGATTGGGGTTCTCAGACATAGTCTATATATGATCGGCAAAAAAGCTTACCAGCGTGAGAAACGCTGACCATCCATTATATCACCTTGCCGACGTGGGGCGCCGAAGTTCCGGTCATAGATCATACCTAATCCGTATGAAACGCGGAAAGCGTTGCGAACTACGGCCAGGAATGATGTCTTCCAGTGTGTGCCTATTTCCAGCACATCGTTGGGTTTGAGGAACTGATCGGGCTCTGTGCCGGCGCAGATCGCTCTGACGTTGATTGCGGTTGTCTGCTCCTGATCGCGTCCGATTCGACGAACCAGAATGCTGTTCTCCGGATACGCCAGCGGGTTCAGGTTGCCTGCGGCCGCCAGGGCCATCTTGATCGTAACCCTGCGCCCGGTAAGCGTATACACGCCGGGACGCTGTACTTCGCCCATGATGTAAAACTCGCCTACCTCAAGCGACGGCACACGGATGATGTCGTTGTCGCGAATCACGATGTTCAAACGCGGATCGCCCTGTCGAAGGCGTTTCAGATCAATGAAGATCACCCTTGCAAGACTGCTCTTGTCGGCATCCTTCCATTGGTAGGGGTCTTCAACAGTTCTAGTGCGCGGCCTGGTCTCAACGTCAACAGTCTCACGCCTGGCGATAACCGGAGCCGTAGGAGGCTTAGGCACGGACTTGACTGGTACGACAGCCGGGGCGCCAACGCCGGAAGGCTGAGTAGCCACTGCTGCTTTCTGAACGGTCTTGATCCACTTGTTATTGACGTATACCCACTTTTCACTCTTCCCGTCAGCCTGCGGGCCGGCCTCGGCGGATGTCGAGGCGACTGCGGCGACAGACGAGGTCTCTACGAACGTCGGCAGAACCGCCGGTGCGGGTGTGGTGGCCGGCTTGGTCTTCGGGGTCTCCACCGTGCCGCCGTGAATCAACTTCCCAAGCTCCTCGAACGCCTTGGTGTTATCGTCGCCGGTTTTGGCTGGAGCGACCACCGGAACATTGGGACGACTGGCCGTCGAAGGAGCAGTCCTGCTGGCGGCCACTGGAGCAGTTACCGTAGCCGGAGCGGATGTGCTGTCGCTCTGGGGATTCATCACCTTGGCAGGCTGAGGTCGAATAACGTATATGTACCGAATGTTTTCCTGCGTGATGCCGCGAGCCCCAGCCAGGGCGTTCAGCAAACGCATGTCACGGCGTTCGATCTGGTAGGTTCCCGGACCAGCCACTGCGCCCAGGATCGAATAAGTGCTCTGCCTCTTGGCCGCGAGCGTCACTGCAACGACGGGGTCCCTGAGGATGTCCTTGGCGTAAGCGGCTTTGATTACGTCGGTCAGCCTGTCTTTGTTCAGTCCGGTGACTTTGAGTCTTTCCGGAAGCAGCGGAAGATCGATATGACCGCTGGTGGTCACCTGTCGCCGAAGAACGGTTTCTATGCCGTTTTCCAGCAGATCCAGGATCGAAATGTCCAGAACGTCAGTCGGTCCTATGATATAGTCGCGATCGCTGTAGGTAAGATCAGCGGCAGTCGGCGGCGTTGCGTTCGGCGGCAACTCGTTGTTGTCGTCGGCGTCGCCGGAATTCGAGTAGATGGGTCTTACCGCATAATCCTGCGGGACGACGACCTTGGAGGAATCCAGGAATCGATACTTGCTGGTCTCCAGAGCCTTGCCTATGTTCTTGCCAAAATCCCCGCAACCGGCCAAGAGCATCGCAGCGCCGAGTGCAACCGTTGTCAAACATATATGTTTCACGTGCAGCCTTTCAGACAGAAGTACTTTCAGACCGATACGCCGCGGGCTCAATCGCCTGGCGGCATGATCCGTCATCCGTTATGTGCGAAAACAACAATATCAGCTTTTACCAGAAATCGGCCAGCAAACGGACAATTTCCGGGACACGATGGGCCACCATCGCCAGCGGCGCCACCAGCATACCTATCGAAACCAGCAGCATCGCCATCGCCATCGCCTGTGTGCGGGCCGATCGGCGAGCGACCGCCAAGCCCAATGCTCGGGCAAAATCACGACACAGTTCATCAGACCCGCCGGTCAGTTGAACCGATACGTTATGAAGAATCCAAAACCCGCTTACTCGCAGGCTTATACCGTGTTCTTCAACACTGTAGCCGTCGGATGTAACGCGGTAACGCCATCCAAGTGCGTTCATAGCTCGCCGCAGGACTCCGTCGGCCTGCCCGGGCGAAAGATTGTAAACAACCCAGCTTCGACCGCCGAGGCTCAGCAACCAGGCTCCGGCGGCGATAACCGCCAGCACCGCAGCAGCGCTGGGAAAACTAAGACCCAGACTCTCCAGCACCGGCAATACAAATCCCGGACAAAGCGCCAACATCAGTAGCGAAAAGTCCAGCCGTCCGGTCAGAATCTGAGGCCGGCGTCTGGTGTTCAGCAAGCCAATGATAAAGAAGTACCCGGCCACAGGCACTATCACAGTGGCCACTCGAACCGAGGTCCCAAAATATTCGCTGCCCAACAACATTGTCTAAATCCGATTAAAACGCTCCGCTCGGAGCGAATGCCGCATCTCTACATACTCCGAGAGTTTACACAATATATCATACGAATACAATCATTGTATGTTTTCTGGTTCTGCAACTTTTCTATAGCCCAGAGCATGAATAATATCAAGCACCTCTGTCCACGTCGGGAACGGACGCTTATTAAGGCGTTTATACTCGTTAATAGCCATGAGGAAGTCGAACTGTTCGTCGTTCATTTCGCCTTCTTCGGCCGATCTTCTCGCGTCGCTGCGGCGCCTTCCCGGCCCGCGACGGCGGTTCAACTCTGCGCGCCTGTCCTCAGAGGAGTCCTGCCGCGTTCGATCTCGGCGATCAATGCCAAGCCGATTATCAACTACTTCTCTGCGTTCGCCCTGGCGGCGAGTCTCTTCGCGGCGATCCTGATCGGCCGGGATCTCCTGCTCGTCGCCTGGTGCGTCAGTCGTCTCGTCCATGATATATTCTCCGCTCAGTTCCATCTACAATCCCTCGGTATTCCTATCGGCATCAGACGCCGCAGATAGTTAGCCTAGTGTGTCGTCAGTTTTGATTGTATGGGTGAGGCCTTTTTTGCCGATCT
>CAYMSH010000061.1:0-6983 GCA_964392945.1 uncultured Planctomycetaceae bacterium
CGGCCTGTATCGTCGAGTTGACATGGAATCTCTTTTCCGTCGATCTTGACTGCATGCGGACCGCTCCCGGCGTCGATCGCCAGCCGTGCCGCTTCGTTGTTGAAAGGCGTCTTCAGCGGGTTCCGCAGAGTCGCGACATCGGCGCGGGCGGTAAGACACATCGCCGCCAGTACAAGTGATGCATACTTCATCTTCATTTCCCTTTGCCTATTTTCACTGCGGCTGTCGGTTTGCTTGCACCGGAATCATCGTCCCTGGCGTTCAACGCTGCTACTCGGTAGATCAGTTCCCTGCCCGACGGCGCCAGGAAATCAATCCATACTGGTCGGTTGTCTGCGTGGCCGGTGATTTGCGGCGGGCGGTAGGCGATCGGCGTCCACTTGCCGCCCCCGATCCTGCGATCGATGCGGAAACCGGACTCGCCTTGGCACTTGTCTTTCCAGGTGATCTTGACGGCGTCGTCTTCGTAAATCCGGGCTTTGACGTCGATCGGCGGCGCGGGCTTGGCTGGTCCGTCGCCCACTTGGGCGCCTTTCATGGGCTTGATGCTTCCGGCTCGGTTGCCGACGAACGATATGTCGGCCGATGAACGCTGGGCGACTCTGATCGAGCCGATCCATCCGGGGATTACGTTCCAACCGAACAGAGCGCCGGCCATGTCTACGTCCCATCCGCCTATGTAGCCGGTCTGGCCGTGTCCTTTGTCGTGCTTGTTATACGTTATCGCCCACGAGATCAGGTGCGATCCGCCGTGGGCCTGGCAGAGGATTCCCTCGCCGTCATTTCCCGGGGCCGAACCAAGATTGTTGTAGCTGTTGCGATGAACCCAGAGGTTCTTACCGCCCAGATCGAATGCTCGCGAGAGATTGTCGGAGATCGCCCCGTTGCCGCCCGGGGACGATTCGAGATGCCCGTCGAGCGTAAGCTCCCATCCGCCGATACGTTCGGGGTCCCAGCCCTCCTTCAGCTTCTGTCGCTCGTTGTGGTTGCGCGCAATCGTGACCCAACTGCCCGAAACGTCGTAGCCTTTGTGCCCGTTGTTGTAGACCCAGTTGTCGATAACGGCGACGCCCTGGGAGAAGTAACCGCCTGAGGCCTTGCTGGTGGGGGAGTTCTTGGTCAGTCCGAGAAGGCTCTTGTTGATCCCGATCGCCAGGGTCTTGTTGTAGTCGAAGAAGACGACACTCTTTCGCGGCGGATCGAAGCCCATCGATCCGCCCTTGCCGCTGGGGAACGTTCTCCGAGTGGTTTGGGCGTACTTGAAGTTTCTCCCGCGACTCATCGGCAGCAGATTGTTCGCCACGAGGACGCGCCGTCCGTAGACAGCGATTCTCGGCCCGAATTTGTGGGTGTAGTAACCGGTCTCGCCGAAGCCTTCGATGTTGTCGGGGCGGCCCATCCGCACCGAATCGTTCAGGACCGCCGACTGTTCCAGCACGCAGCCGAACACCAGTCGTCCACTGCCGGAACCCGAGAATGTTTTGCCCCCTCCGGCGAACGGATCCCACGGATGCGTGCCGTCGGGCTTGCGGTTCGCCCAGGATTTCTTGATATAGCGGCTCTTCCACGAGCCGGCTTTGGCCCAGGTCTCGCCCCAGGCGACGTCAGGCCCGAAGTAGATCACGCCTCCGACGATATGCACCCACGCCACGCCGACATTGTTAACGTCCTTGACGCCTTTGCCGCTCGGCGGCGCCAAGCCGATGACGTTCCAGTCGCGCGGGGTTTCGGGCGTGATGGTGAATTCGCGTCCGGTTGTTTTGCCTTCAGTCTTCCGCCCGTTGCATTTGCCCGCAAACTTGCCGGTGATCTCGTCGTTTGAGTGCGTAATTGTAATGTCGTACGATGCGATGTCCGCCAGCTTGGCGTTTATCCGGGCGGTCTTGCCCGATTCGCTGACCTTGGCCCGGCCCGTCCAGACGTCGCGTCCGTATCCGCGTCGGAACGCCTTGACCTGTGAGGATATCTTACCGTTTTTCACTCCAAAGCTGAGTATCAACTCCGCCGGTTCGTAAGTCGCCGGTCGCTTGCCTCGCTTGCGCACCCGTATATCGCCTTCATCAAGCACCAATGTCATCCGCTTGCCGACATCGATAGCGTTTGTGCGTTTCTTGAATCCGAAGACGAACTTCGTAGCCGGCTCCAACTTTCCCGAAGTCGCCAGTGGTTTGCCTTTGGGCGCCTGGCCGCGAATGACCACGCCCGACGGCAACATGAGTCCGCGTCCGGAAGGACCGTCGAACGGGCCGTCTGAAAAATCGTACTCGCCTGCGGGATAGTAGAGTACGCCTCCGCCTTTGGCGACCAACTCCGCCCGCGCGTTTTCAAACTTCTCGAAGTTTGTCTTGCCCTTGGCGTAGCTCTTCATGTTGATGACATTGGACCACTTTATTCCGTCGGTCCACGCCGGGTAACCGCGATCATCGTCGTAGAAACTGGCCACGGGGTTGTCTGTCGGTCTGTCGGCGTGAATGGCCCCGGCGACAAGAAGCATCGCCCAGACGCAGCAGAGGTAATTCGCTGTTTTCATTTCTTCTTTTCCTTCAAGGCTTTTCTGCGAACGATAATCAACGCCGGATTAGACACGCCTTTCTTTCCATCCGACGAGGTCCACATAGCCCATACCGGACGACAGCCCGCCGGCGGCTGGGTCCACTCGAATCGCCATGGAGCCTTAGTCGACTCACCGATTGGCCTGTCGCCGTCGTAATACTGTATTCTCGATATGTCGACGCCTTTACCGACCGTCGCCCGCAGCACTATCGACCCTCCCGGGGCTACCGTCATCTGCCGTTCGGATTTCGGATTGGCTTTCGGCAGTTTCGCTGAACTGTCTTTGGCTGACGCCTCAAGGACAACAGGCGGATCTTTCGATTGGATCGCGCGCCACACGAAGGCCACCGAGCGACTTGGCAGCCAGACGGTTTTGGTCTTGTCGCCTTTGTAGTCCCTGTAAGGAGCTACTGTCGCCAGGTTCGTCTCGATCGTCGGCCACTGGCCCAGCCAGCCGTCGGAGAGCTGCACATCGCGCAGCTTAACCGGCCGGCCGCTGCGCGGCGCGTATTTCGGCAGCCGCATCGCCGAGACCGCCTCGCACCACGGTATGAAAAGCGTGGCCGAGTTGGCGAAGTCGTGAGCGCAGCCCCACTGCAGGCCCAACCCCCAGGCCAGGCCCTCGCGCCGCGCCGGCAAGAACCGCGATTCGATCCCGGGCAGCATTTTGAAAGCGTCGGGGATGGCCCCCAGCGTAAAGAGCATCGGCATGGACTTGTCTGCGGGTTTGAGTTTCTTCGGGTCGGTGATCCACCCGCAGCTTACGCACGTGGTGATCGCCCGTTCCGGGCTGGCCAGCAGAACAGGGACCACCATGCCGCCGGCCGAGTGGCCCATGCCGATCATCGGCAGGTGCGTTAACTCGGATCGACCGGTCTTTGCGGCGAATTCTTTCAGCGCTTCGTCAAGGCCCTTGCGCAGTTTCTTGGGGCGGTTGTTGAGCTTGAGATTGATATTCAGCGCGATGTGCCCGAAGCCGATCGCCCGTGACGCCTCTGCCCAGCGGTCGGTCGATTTGATGCGATAGTGAGCGGCGTGAACGTACAGACCTCGCAGCGGTTTGGTGTCGGCCGGGATGAACAAACCGACATCAACCGGACCTACTTTTGTCTTCAAGATGGTGTCCTCGTCGGCCCGACAGGGAAGGGCGGTAAGCGCCGCCACCGCTACGAGGCAGACTGCCGCTTTCTTCATTTTTCTGCTCCTTTCTCGACAATAATGACGATCAAAATCGCGTCGACAGCTTGTTTGGCGAGCTTTCGCGATCCGGCGGCCGTCCCGTTGGCGCACGAGACGATTACAGGGAATACGCCAGCGGTCCGCGGAGTTCCGGACAGAACGCCCGTTTTCGGGTCGATCTTCATCCATGGTATGTGGCTCGGCGGGTTGAATCTCCTTCCGCCGTAGCTGCGGTAATGCTCGCCGACTTTTCCGCCGACGAACCAGACGGCGTTGTCGTCGTTGTCGGCCTGGAACGTTGCGGAAAACTCCTTTCCGATCGTTGTTTTGAATGTGCGGGTCCGGGTGGTGATTCGCGGCGCAGGCGGACCCTGGGCGAAAACGCCGCTGGTTATCCGGCTTGGTTTCAATCCCGCTCGAACTGCGATCGCCTTCACTACGCTCCCGGGCGTTGCGGCGATCGGGTCCTTGTAACGCGGTGATTTCTTGCTCGGTTCTGAGCCGTCGATTGTGTAATGGATGTCGCCTGTCGGGTGAACCGTCAGCAGACGCACCGATGTCTTGCCTGCGATGAACCCCCCGTGCGGGCGCATTTCCGGCGCCGTGGCGGTGTCGGCATTTTTTAGCTTCCGGTCAAGGAAATCGTAGATCGATTCGCCCCAGGTTGTCTTCCGCCCGCCCTCGTGAACGCAGGGATGTTTCAGCGTAGGGACGTGCGTGTTGATCGTAAAACCGTACGCCCCCTCGGCCGGAACACCGAGTTTCTTCAGGAGCGTCACGGGGTTGAGCGTTTCGCCCGTTAACTTGCCCTTGTAGCAGGTAAACAGCGGCGGGTCGTCAGGACTCAGCCAGGCGCGTGGAGTGTATTTTCTTTTGTCCCACAGCTTCTCGGCCCCCCAGTCGGAGACAACGGCCTGGACCCTGACCGACTGATCGGGATATTGCCCTCTCTGCTGGAGCATCGGAATTAATCCGAAGACTTTCTTGTTGATTTGGCGGTTCCGGATCGCAACGGTCACGATGCGTTCCGGTCCGGCGTAGCAGAGGTCCTGGGCGATCCATCCGCCGGCCGACCAGCCCCAAATGCCGATGCGCTCCGGGTCGATACGGTGCTTCTCAGCGTTGGCGCGGAGGAAGCGAATCGCATTGGCGACGTCCCACGCGCACATTGGCACCGGCGCGTTGGTCATCAGCGCGTAGTCGGGGGCGGCCACCACGTATCCGCGACCCAGGAGCGGTTTGAAGTCCTTGACGAAACCGCCGACCTTGTCGCCATACCCGCCGCCGTAAACCGCAATAACGCAGGGCAGTTTTTTGTCAGCGGGGGTTTTGGGAACCCACACGTCCATGCGCTCCCATTTGCGTTGCGGTTTTAGGAAGTCGATCTTTGCGTGCAGTGTTGCGTTGTCGAAAGTCGGCGGTTTCCAGCTTAGAGCCCTGTTGGGCCGCAGGAGCAGGTCTTCGGCTCCGGCGACTGATACGCATATCAGAAGTGACAATACTGAGTATCGCAGTTTCATTTCTGTTCTTTCGAATCGATTTCGTCCCGCAGCATGGTCGGGGGCGTATAGCGTTTTTTCGCCGGGAGTCCAGCCGTCGGGTCGGGGTCTTTCCATCCGCGAGCGTGGTATTTCTCCACTGCGCTGGCCATCGCCTCGTCAACATGCCAAAACGCCAGCGATTTGTCGCCCTTGTACTTGTCGTATGGCTCCGGCTTGAACTTCGGAGCCTTGATGTCTGCGTCGCTCAACCACCCGTCTTTGACCGTCAGCTTTCGGCAGGCGACAACCGTCTTGCCGCCCGGTTCGGATTTGGGGATTCTAGCATCGGCCGCACTGCGAATGAACTGTGCGGTCAGGGCGGTCATGTCGTCGCTCCAGGACACGTGCCCGCTTTCGCGATGGACCACCAGGCTCATCAGGTTGTCGGGATTCTTGCAGCGTCGGGCCATCATCTGCGTACGGATCAGGATCCACTGGGTCTGGTTGCGTTTCTTCTTGTTGTCCGGGTGGAGGCTGCAGGCCGCCCGCAGCCCGCGTCCGATGTCTCCACCGGCCGGTCCGCAATCTTCAAACTCGCCGTTGATCGCCAGAAACGGCACGCCGGCCAGACTGCGAGTCTTGTCCTGGATATGGTCTTGGAAATTTCCGCTCATTATATGAATAACGCCTATGACCCGCTCGGGTTTCCAGAATGCGACGTTGCGGCAGAATATGCCTCCGGTCGAGTGGCCCATAGTAATCCATGGTACGCATCCCAACTCGGGTCGGCCGGTCTTTTTTGCCAACTGATTCAGAGCTTTTTGGAGATCGTCTTCGCTGTCGGTTGTCGCATAACTGAAGACGGCGTTGAAGTGCGGTTCGAAGTAGATGATTCCCAGACGTTTGTCGCTCGCGGCTTTGCGGATGACCGGGTCGTTGCATATCCGCGATTCGAGCCTGATCTTGCCCGCCAGGATCAGCCCGCGAATCTTGCCTTCGCCCTTTGGCAACCAGAGATGGGCGATCGACGGTTTCTGCGGCTTGCCTCTTCGCCGCGGGCGGGGGAGGGTTGTCGCGACGTCCCATTGGCCTTTGGCTGCGGGCTTGGTTTCCTCGCCGATGCTCTGGAAACTGGCGGCAATCAGGACGGTAAGTGCGACTGCGATAAGCCAAATGCGTTTATTCATGGTGTTGGCCCTTGGACTTCATTTCTTTGTCAGGTCGTAGCAGACGACAGTGCCGGTTTCCGTTCGCAGGAAGATCCTCCCGGCGATTACCGGCGGTTCCATGAACACCTGATAAGCTGTCGTCAGCGGCTGCCCTGGCGCCCAGGGGCCGGACAGCTTCTTGAATTCTTTTGGATCGGCCGGGTACAGATCGAACGACGCCCGCTTGCCGTGGGACCAGTCGATGCAGTGCAACAGTTTGTCCTCGATCAACTGGAACCAGAAGTCGTTGGCGCGCGGCTGGTCGGCCAGTATCTCGCCGGTGTCTTCGCGGGCGATGATCAGGCGGCGGTCGTTTTCCTTGCCCGGGCCTTCCGATGCGCAATAGACCAGTCCGTTGCGGATCAGGATTCGCGGGCGGGCGCCTGCGTCATTCCAGGTCGGAAGCAGGAAATGGGGTTTGTCTGGAAAGGTCCACACGCGTTTGGCGCCATCGGGCGTTATGCGATAGGCTCCGGGTCGCCCGAACGGGGCCGCGCCGTCTTCGTTCTTTGGGGCTGAACCCTTGGCCGTTTTATTGAAGAACCCCCACCCCACAAACACC
>CAYMSH010000061.1:6993-15315 GCA_964392945.1 uncultured Planctomycetaceae bacterium
GGGCTTTTTGTTGATGATCGCTCTGCCCTCTTTGACGAGCAGGTGGGTTTCTGAGGGCGCCAGGTTGAACTGCGTTGCGTGCAGACCGCCGACGGTCCAGAGTACCTTGCCCGCGGCTGGGTCCACCAGGTGCATCTTGGCCTGGGCGGGTTTGCCCCCGGTCGCACACAGCAGATACTCCCTCCGGCCGTGTCTCCACTGGCTGGGCGTGGTCCAGGGTGAGATTATGTTTTTCAGGGTCCACTTGGTCTTCCCGTCGATCGGGTTCAGGCCCAGCAGAGTGCTCTTACGCGGGACTACGAGCGTGCCGTCCGCGAACACAAGCGACTGCTGCCAACCGTAGCGGGCTGAGGCCTGGAGGATGTGAGGCCCGGCCAGATGCTTGTCGCGCCGTTCGATCATGCGCGGCTCGGGTTTGGTCTCCCAGAGTTTCTTCCCGTCAGCCGCCGCATAGGCGAAGATTCGCCCGGTCGTGCCCATGGAGTAGACCCTGCCGTCATGATAAACCGGAGCGACCTGAAATCCGCCTCGCTTACCGACGCCCCAGACGAACCCGCCCGGTTCGCCGGCGATCCAGGCTGTCTTGCCGGTTCTTACGTCGAGGGCGATGACCATATCTTCGGCTTCGAGATGGGCTTTTTCGATGGTCTTGAAGAGTGTCTTGACGTCGTAGATCTTCCCGGCCGGTCTGAATGTGGTTGCAAACAGCTTGCCTTCAGCGATGATCGCTGCGGCCCATCCGCCAGGGTGAGCCATCGAGCCTGGTCCGAGTAGAGCCGCTACTTTGCCCTTACGCTTGAACGAACCGGTCGTGTGCTTGGCACGCCCGAAGTTCCGCTCGGGGCTCTCCCAGACCAGACGGGCCCTGGACAGATCATCGACCAACTCAGCGCCCGTCTGCGGTGCGCTGAAGTTGCCCCGCGGCCCCTGCATTGCAGGCCAGCCGAGTTTCCACGCCTGCTCGGCCGTGATGGTCTTGGCGTCCTGAGCAACAGCGGAAGTCGCAAGCGTCCCGAGAATCAACAGCACATTAGCGTATCGCATGAGATTCATGTTCCTTGCCCTTTACTTACCGAAACAGACAATTGACCCGTCCTGGCAGACTACGAAAACGCACCCCGCGCCGGGTTCCGGTTGTATTGAAAATATCCTTGGCGCCCTGGGCCCAAGCCGCAGACCCAGCAGTCCAAAGGATGCTTAATATCACAAAAACTGCTTTCCTCTTCATCAGGTTTTACTCCACCGATACGCCGACTGCGAGATTACCGTCTTTTAGCGTTATACGCTGTTTACCGATAACGACAGCCTGGCCCTGGGTCTTGGCCTTGGGAGGACTCTGGACAGTGGGGAAGTAGAATGTCAGCATTTTTCCGCCGAGTTTGACCGACTGGCCTTCGGCCTTGCCGGTGGTCACCAGCATTACGTCCGCTCCGCTGGCGCCGGTGAAGTCAACGACGAAGCACGTGCCGTCAGACAGCGTTAGCGAACTGGCTTGTCCCTTTGGCGACGACCACCAGTATTTCGCCGGCCCGTCCTTGACGCTGCCCCATCTGACGTGCTTGCCCATGGTGTTGAGGCACAGGGCACGGTCGGG
This sequence comes from uncultured Planctomycetaceae bacterium, assembly GCA_964392945.1. GTDB lineage: Bacteria > Planctomycetota > Phycisphaerae > SM23-33 > SM23-33 > BS750m-G57. The sequence continues at coordinate 8,588 of CAYMSH010000061.1, forward strand.
CTTGGCGGACATGTAACCCTGCGTCCTGTTGGTAAGCACGGTGATGACGGTGTCGTTTGCGTCCCGCCAGCGATTACGCCACGCGTAGAATCCGCAGCTCGAATCGCGGTAGCACAGCGGCAGGACTTCGGAGGGTTGCCTTTCTTTTTGCGATGTCGGCCAGTTCACCAGAGAGCAAACCGCCACGTGGGGATAGCGGCTGGCGGTGTCGTATGGTGTTGACGCTTGTTCGTCGGACTCGGCCAGGAAGTGATTGTAGCACCACTTCATCGCAGCTTGCTGCTCACGGGTGACGGCGCCCAGACCCAGAGCGAAGTATCCTCCACCGCTGATGCCTTGTCTGGACCAGACGTTGTGTCCGTAGGCTCCCCGGATTGGCCAGACGTCGGGCTTGCCGTTGCGGAAGACAGTTAAGTATATCCATTTCAGCGCCGTCATCCGCACGTTGGGCCGCTGAACAGAAGCGAAGTCCAGCCCGGCGGCGTTGCGCCAGGCCTGCACCGCGGTAAGGTACGAGATGTGCGAGGCCATCGAGCCGGTCCCGTCGCCCTCGGCGAAGAATCCGCCGTCTCCGAAACCCTCGCTGACGTTGCGAATCATGCTCTGCTTTGCGACAGCCAGCAGCGTGTCGATCCTCTTCTGGTCGACAAACTTCTCGCCCGTAACAGCGAGAAGGGCCATCGACGCTCCGCCTACTTGCATACCAAAATGGTTGCTGGAGGGCGGCATGGTCCCACGTGCGAGCGATTCTATGCTCCCGCGTTTCCTTTCTTTCGACGTGGAGCTCTTGCCCTCGTACTCAGCGATGGCCCGGCCGAACTTCTCGCGAGTTGCCGCGTCCCATCCGTCGTAGCAGAGGTCATATCCCAACGCATGCCATCCCAGAGACGGGCCCGCACGCAGCGGACCGCCCGGTCCGATGAAACTGTAGCGGTCGTCCCGATCCCGAACGCCGGCCAGCGATTTCTCAAAGCACCGCCGCCCAAACTCGGCGTATTTCTTCTCACCGGTCAACTGGTACAACAGGCCATATCCCGCCGCGTGGCTGATCGTGTAGACGCCGGGAGTGTCTACGCTGGTGGACTTGTATCCGCCTCCCATGTACGCGTGTGTAGCCTTGCTGAAGAGCGTTGTCATGGTCTTGCCCTCCTTGCCGTCCAGCAGAACGCCCAGGCGTTTGAGGATCGCTTTGCCTTCGGGCGTTTTGGCTTTGGCCCGCAGGGCGGGCAAGTCGCTCTTGCGGAACAGCAGGCGGGGATGCTCGCCAGCGGCAGGGGGCTCAAAGCCCTTGACGGGCTTGAACCAGGGCCGATCGTCGCTCTGCTTCATGTGCGTCACGCCCTTGATCCACTTTCCGTCAAAGCTGCCGGTGAGTTTTACGTCGGGTTTGCCTTCGATTTTGACCGTCAGCTTGTACATCCCGACCATCACCGGGCCGAGATACGCCCCCTGGAGGTCGTAGATGTAGCGGCAGGGCTCCATGTCGAGCGTCATGCTCGGCACGGTGATGCTGGCCTTTATCCGATCGCGGTCGGCGGTTGCGGTGTTGCCTTTGAACGTGAAGCCCTTCTTGCCGTATACGGCGAATTTCTGGCTTAGTTGTCCGTGAATAGTCGAGGTCAGCTTCCCGCCTTTGAGTCCCAGCAGCAGGACCATGCATCGCCCGCCGTAAGTCGGATCGCCGCCTACAAGCGTGCCCTGCATATTGCACTGAAAGGTCACGTCGCCGGGTAGGTTCGGCTGGTTGTCGTCGCTGGCTTGTCCGGTGAGCGATCCGCTTCGCCCGAGGTCTTTGACCGACACATCCTTGGTGTTGATCTTCGCGATCTTGTATTTGCCCGTCATCTTGCCCGTATTATCGACCGCGGCGTCGATGTCGAACTCCATTGCGTAGTGCTTGTGGTCGCGGGGCACCCACAGGTCGGGTGTGATATGCAGCGTGAATCGCCCTTTCATCTTTCCGTTCTTGATGGGTACGTCGGCCAGATTTCCACAATACCAACTGCGATTGTACGTCTTGCGGCCGTCCCGGTCCGGATCACGCGAAGAACCTATCGCGACAACCCACTTGCCGTCGTTTTCACGCCCGTAGAGGTAGAGCGGCTTGGTCCCGCCTCGGAATATCCCGTCGAATATGATCTGCCACTTGCGCTGGCCGGCCTGGCCGACAGATGAGGTCGCCGTCAGCACACACACCGCGGCGATTATCCATATGCGATATCGAGTCAAACTCATTACGCTCTCCTCTTGATCCTTCATTTTTCGAGTTTAATCAGCCATCTTGCCCAAAACGATCCTCCCATCCTTGAAGGAGACCGTTTGAGATCCGATGACGATCTTGTCGCCTTCGATGTTCGGCTTCGGTGTGGTGCCAGAAGTGAGGAACTTGAAGCTGAACTTCATCCCGCCCGCCGACAGCGTTCCATCCTTCGGGGCGCCCGAGCCGGTCATGACCAGCATGCCGTCGGCCCCTGATGCGCCCGAGAAATCGATCGCGACGCAGGACTTGTCCGAACCGATGATCGCAGAACCGTCGGAGCCCGGAATCCAAACCGTCGCCTTGGATGGCAGCGAACCCCACTTTGTCTTCTTGCCGTGATGGCGGATCAGCATTGCCTTGTCAGGCCCGTGCCGAAAACGGGCCGGCGACTTCCTGACCAGCTGTGTGATTACGATGTCGTTTTCATCTTTCCAGCGGTTACGGAATCCGTAGAAATCGTGCTTCGAATCTCGCACGCAGCGGGGAATGCACCTGGACGGATTTACCGGTTTGAGGTCGAAAGGCGTGTTTACGAACGCCAGTATCGAGTGGTGCGGGTACGGGCTGATCGTATCCCAGGGGACATCGTTCTTCTCGTCCCAATCCTTGATGTACTTGTGATAGAACCCCCAAATCCCGGCTCGCTGGGATGGAAGCACCGCCTCGTACCCGATCGAAAAATACCCCGCTCCGCTTACCCCGTCAGGTCGGGCCCATATATTGTGCGGATACCCGCCGCGATCCGGAAAGCCCTTGCGCAAATATCGCATATCCTTACCCTGGGGAATCGTAAGCAGGAACCATTTGAGCGCCGTCCACCGCACGTTGGGCCTCGGGCTTACGAAATCCTTGCCCATGGAGACCCGCCAGGCCTGAATCGCCGAGAGGTATATTATGTGGCTGGCCATGCTGCCCGTGCCGTCGCCCTCGGCGAAATACCCGCCGTCGCCGAAACCCTCGGTGACGTTGCGGATCATCGATTTCTCGCTGGTCTTCAGCAGTTTGTTTATCGTCGATTGATCTATCCCGGGATCGCCCGCAATCGCCATTAAGGCCATTGCTCCTCCGCCGACCTGCATGCCCCAGTGGTTGCTTGCCGGGAAGTGACGGCTGCCCTTGACCAGTTCGGCCAACGACATGTTCCTGCCTTCATCGTAGTCGAAAATCACTTTGGCGATTCTTTCGCGATATGCCTCATCCCAGCCGTCGTAACACAGATCGTATCCGAGTACGCCCCAGCCCAGCGACGGACCGGCCCGCAACGCGCCGTACGGAGCCTTGAACGAATACCGGCGGTCGCGCCCGCGATAGCCCGCCAGCGACGCATCCATCGCCTTGCGGCCTAGATCGGCGTACTTCTTTTCGCCGGTGATTTGGTACAGGAACCCGTATCCCGCGACGTGTGAGATAGTGAACGTCTTTCCGGCCGGGTCCTTGGCGAATTTGCCCGAACCGTCTTTGGGCGCCTTGCCCTTCATGCCCAGATTCTCCGGCATCGAAGCGCCGTCGCTTCCGTTCAGGGTGATCTTCAGGCGTTTGAGAATCGCCATACCCTCGGGAGTTTTCGCCCGCGCACGCAGCTTGGGCAAATCGCTCCGGCGAAACAGCAGTCGCGGATGCTCGCCGGGCTTGACGGGCACATGCCCTTTGACGTCCGCCGGCCAGGGCTCAGCCGCACCCGCCGCGGCGATGAATGAAGCAGTCGTAATCAAGGCGAAAAGCAGTCCTGTTTTCATCTTTCGGGTCTCCCAGATGCTTTCTCGATCCAGATAGTTTGTTCTGCTGGAACGGCGATCTTCAGCAGCGGTTCGACAGTTCGTCCGGCCCGTAGGCGACATAGTACTTCACCGTCAGGTCCGCAACAACAAGCCTCGAACCACAATGCAAACCAGCAAGCCTTATTCTGTATTCCGACGGTTGACCCCGACGCCGCCTACGGAGCCGTTTCTGACACCAGCTTTCCAGAAATCGTGCCGCTGCGTTTCCACGGGACACCGATGACACCGGTATACGCGCCCTTGTTCTCCAGCTTCATTTTGCCGGTCTTCTCGTCTTTGATCTCGACGCCGGTCGACTCGAAGCTGAACTGCATGGCGATCGCACCGCCCTCACCGACCACGCGGAATTCGCTTTGTGCCGACTTGTAATCAAAGTCGCCGTAGCGGTCGTCGTGGGTGATGACGGTTACCTTGCCTTTGACGGCATTGCCTCTGACCGTCAGTTCATGGACGTCGACCTCATGGGTCATCAGGTTCATCCGGCCGGCGCACGAACTGACCGCCGTCACCTTGTCATTCTTGTCGACACTCACGATAATCCAGATCCCGGCATGCGGCGGTGTTCCGCTCCGCAGCGCACCGACAGAGCAACCGGCCTTGGACAGGTAAACGACAAAGTATCGGCTGCCGTCCGGTTTGGTCACAATCGGCCCGACCACATCACCTTGGGATTTGATCGGTTTGTCCAGCGGCTTGATGGTGCGCGTATAGGAGCCGCTGAATGAGTCGCCGTCGCGTTTCAGATCGAACTCAAACGGTTCATACTGGTAGCCCAGGCGGACCTTTGCCGCGCCTTTAAGACTGTCGGCAGTGAGTTTCAAATCGTGAGGAATAACAGTTCGCCAATATGAAGGAGCAGACCAGTCCATTGGTCCCCAAGTCACAGCCAGGCGCGTGTCCGGTGATGTCAGATGGGGCGCCTTGCCGCCAAGGCTGATGAGTTTGTCGCCGCGTTTGCGAATGCGGACTTTGACATCACCCGTATTCGGGCCTGCAACTGCGGCTTTTTCAGCAGTTAATGTAATGACCTCGGTCCGGGCTGCTTCGGGGTGCATGCGCAGATCATAACAAGCCAGCTTGTCGCCCATTCGGAAGATGAAGCGCCCGTCGGCGATCAGCGGCTTGGTCGGCGATCTGTAACCGCCTGAAACCGCATTGCCGAGGCGACCCGGCAGCAGCTCCAGACCCCGGCCGGCCGTGCTGTACATAATGATCCCTTCACTCAGGATCCGATCATTCGAGCCAATCTGCCAGGACCAGTTGTGACTGACGTGACTCAGGGTATACAGATCGGGTCTTTTCGCCAGCAGTTCGCCGCTCCTGACATCGGTGGCGGTAAATCCAGTAACACGTGAATCGCTGTAGTAGACAGCTTGCTTGGCGATCGCCATATTGCGATAGGGCTGCGGATGGACCTTTTCGTTGACCCACAGACGTTTGGCGCCCTTGGTTGAAATCTTCACGCCGCCGATACGATAACTGCTCGTCGAATTCTTCGCTTTGGGATCGCCGTCCTTGACATTGCCGATCGCCACATCTCCAATGACAACTATCTGATTATAGTTGTAGGCCAGTGCGTCGGACTCCCAGAGGATCCTCCCGTCGACCGGATCGGCCAGCATGAACGTCTTCGGCGTCACCTTTGATTTGTCTTTACGCTTTCGATTGGGGGCGGGGTGTCCCAGCACCAGATATTCCTTGCCGCCTTCACGGTACAGCCCGCCAATGCCGTATCCCGGCGCCCCGGCGCCGTCGATTGTCCATTTCAGGTCGCCGTCTTTTGGGTCAAGACCAACCGTTTTCGAGCCGTTGTCGTCCGTCGTGACCAGAATCAGCGTGCCGCCGACCTGGGTCACGGATGCATCCGAAGCGCCGCGGCTTAACCCATAGCCAACTTGCCATATCTTGTCGCCAGTACTCGCATCGAGACAGATTACGCCACCGCCGCCACGGATGTAGACCTTCCCCTTGTAATAGCAGGGTGTGCTGGCTTTTCCGCTTTTCCCGCCGACATGGCTCGCGCCGCCCGGCTTGCCATCGTACCGCCACAGCAGGGCGCCGCTGCGGGCGTCAAAGGCAAGAACGCTGTCGCGCTGTTTCGAGAGCGAACTGGCAAGGAGCCCCGGCTTGGCGCCCAGGCGATAGTAGGGATTACGCTCCAGCTTTGGATGCTTTTCGATCGCTTCGAGATCCGGCGAGGGGGCGTAAACGAATACCTTGTTATCGGCCATGATCGGGCCGCCATAACCGGCTTCCCAAAGCGTCGTCCAGGAGATCGGGTACATGCAGAAATCACCGCGCATCAAGCCGCCGCCGCGACCGGAGCCCAGAGGCAGATCCGCCACCCACACCAGCCTGGCGTCGTGCAGCGTGTTGACCAGCGGCGTCTTGCAGTCGACGGCGGCGCCGGTCAGATTCGGTCCATGCGCCATCGGCCAGTCTTTTCCCTTGGCATATTCACTACCAGGTTTGGCTTTCCAGTGATCGGCGATCCACTTGCCGGTGATGTCGACCGTTGTTTTCGGGTTGGCCTTTCCGTAGTCGTCGTCCTTCTTGGCGTACATCCAACACACGGCCTTGCCGGTCAGCGAGCCGTGTTTTTTTTGGGGGGTGATTTACACGGGGTTTATGAGGCTGGCGGTTTGGGGGCCGCCCCCCGCCATAACCCGCGCTTTTTGCGCGCTTCCGCG
>CAYMSH010000061.1:15325-21576 GCA_964392945.1 uncultured Planctomycetaceae bacterium
CCGTTTTTTTCTGCGGCGTTGATATCCAGGCGATAGATCAGGCTGCCGTTTGAGCGACCGACCCCGTTGACCGCATCAACGTGATTGATCTTGAGGTCCATCAATCCGGCCAGTTGCTTGTTCTTCCACTGAATCGGCGAAGCCTTTGAGGTGTGGACAATGTCGATATCGCCCTTGTTATACCGCTCCTTGAATCTCAGGAAGATCTTATTCTTGTAGGAATAGTAACCGCGAGCTTCCTCAGGCACGCTGATTTCCTTGCCCTCATTATCGACAAAAGCGATCGCCAGCGACGGGGTCACGTCGATGCGATGGACGATGTTATCGCGATCGGGTAATTCGGCATATCCCATGTGGAACTTTCCATTCCGATGATACAGCGTGACCACTACGTCGTATCGGTTCTGCACCAGCGTGGGAACGGTGAAACGCAGGACTCGAGAGGGTTCGGCCTTGGCCTCAGCAGTTGCGGCGGACAAAGCCCACGCGTTAATGACCCATGCGAGAAGCAGGGTCTTTGCGACAATCCGTTTCCTCTTCATAGTCTTTCGTTTCCTGTTGGCGGATATTACTTGAAGTTAACCTTTCCACGATTATCGACCTCGCAGCGGAAGTCGGCGCCTCCGGCGCGGATTTCAAGAATCCCGATTCCCCAAACCGAGTTGATCACCGGGCTGCGGTACAGACTGCACGCGTCGGATTTCAAGTCGCGGCGCTTGCCGTTGCGCCAGACGCCAAGGTCGAGCGGATAGTCGTTCCAGTGGATGCCCAGATGGTTGTCGCCCGCGCTCTTGTAGCGGGCAATGCCCTTGTCCAACTCGCTAAAGTCGACTTCTGCGGATTTGGCGGCTTTCTTGAAGGCCGCCAGCGAGCCGTGCGATTCTTTCTCGCCGACTTCAACGGCGATTCCGCAGAACGCGCCGCCGTCGCCTTTGGCGCTCAGCACTTTGTGGTTGGGGAACCGGCCGTGATCCTTGCCTTTGGGCTTCGTCGACAGCGATGTGTCAATCTTAAACGCGCTGGCGCCCAAACCGCGAACAGCGACCCAGGTGCGGTCGCATTCGAGAAACGTAATCCCGTCTTCGGCGGTGACCTTGACGTCGTCGGGGATAACCCACAACCACGGTGAGGCGCCGTCCTTGACCAGCCACAGCGCCAGGTTCTGCTGCTGGGCAACGCGATTCGGCGCTGCGATAACGCCTTTCTTGTACATCGGCGAGCCGGGATAGGTGGCGTTGGCGCTGGGCGCGGCGTGCAGGGCTATCGCGCCGTCGGTTTCGTCGAAGGCCAATATCTTGAAGCCGTTGACATCGCCGCCGTCAACCGAAGTGCCGCCGGTCAGCGAGCCCATCTGGTAGCTGTTGGCGATGTACTGGGTCTCCAGATACTCCGGCTTGCTGTCGTACTTGTGCTTGGTTGTCGCCGAGTAGCTCGGCTTGGCCGCGAATATCTCGATCGGCCTCTCAAACTTTTTACGCGCCAGATTGACGACCGCCAGGGGAGGGCGGTAGGCGCTGGTGATCTGGTGCACCTCGTCTGATTCCCAATGACCGTTTTTACCAGTCGGATGCTCGCCGAACCATACCCACAGACCGTTGGCGGCGCTTCCGCCGAACGGCTGGGCGTGATTGTAATCACGCTTGGTCGGACCGTTGAACCCGCCGCGCCAGTACTTTACTGCGCCGGCGGCGGAGTAGAAGTCCAGGCACGCCTTGGCCGCGGCCTGCACGTCGGCGTCTTTGGCGAAGTCATATAGATTGAGCAGCGGCGTAATCGAATGGCCGTGGTAATTCTCCGAGTCCCACTCGCCGATTCCGATTCGGTACAGCGTCTTGGTGTAATCCTGGATGTGCTTCTTGTACTTGGCGGTCGTTTCCTTGTTCCCCGTTTCCTCGGCCATCAGGTATACGCTGGTGATGCGCATCAGATAGAGGTTTTCCGTGCTGCGGATATCGACCCACGAGTTGCGGGCGTCCGGGCCCCAGCCCTGTTTTTTGGCGAAAGCATAATGCGGGCGGCGCATCGGATCCTTTGCCGTCCACTTTTTGGCGCCGCTGAACATCAGCTTGCGATAGTCCGGTTCAAGCAGATCGCCGAAGTAAAAGTACTTGCGCATCTGATGCTTGATGGTGAAGCAGGCGTAGTAGTCGATTCCGTCGGTCTCTCGGTGCCACACCTTGTGCTGATGATCTTGCCCCTGCAGATTCTCAAGGGCCTTGTCCATGTCGCCGCCGAGGATATGCGCCATCACGTAACCGTAGGTGCGTTTCTCGTTCTCGAAGTAGGTGTTGACGCTGGGTTTCGTGGTTTTACGCTGCCTGGTGATAATATCGTGGGCCCGCTTTTGAAACTCCGCTTCCAGTTCGGCCGGCCAGCGGTTGACAAGGTTGGCGCGGACCGGCAGGGCGTTATAGCGCGGCCGGCCGCTCTCGGTGGTGACCATTTTGGAGTGGTCCCACTCCGCCCAGGCGGCGCTGACCAGGAAGATGAGAATGACAGGTGCGTATTTCATAATAGATCCTTCCGCAGGTCATAGCAGTTTATGCGATGTTCGAAGCCGGGAAAAGGGGTTACAGTCGCTTGTGTGTCTGGCGAAACTACTGCGGAACGTTAGTTTGCATTCGCAAAATGTGTGAACCAATTGTGACATTCGCCTACGACCTTGTCTCTGCGGGCCGGCGGCTCTGTGTCGAAGATGCTGTTACAACTTCTCGATCCAGATGGTTTGCTCCACCGGCGCCGCGGTCTTTACCAGCGGTGCGACAGCTCGCCCGAACTGCCATGCGACGATCTTCATCTTTATCGGGAGAGTCGCGGCGCGGGGAAGCTGGCTTATCTTGAGCCTGCGGCCTGTGATCTCGCCCGGCCCGTAGGCGACATAATACTCGACCGGCAGGCCCGCATCACTAGTGGCTTTTAACTCGACCGGTTCGGAGTTGAACTTGATGTTGCCGATTGGCGGGAAGGTTATCGTCTGGTCCTTGCCCTTCTTCAGACCGCGGAAACCGCGAGGCATCATCCCGACGATTTCGGTGTAGCGGTAATCCTTGTCGCCGGCGCTGTAAGCCATGAAGGTGACTCTGGCTCTGGCTCCCGCGGGCGCCAGAGCGTCGTAGTGCATGCGAAACGTGTTGGCGCCCCGGGCGGCCACCGGCCCGCTGACCGGCTTGATTCGTATGGGCGCCGTTGAATGTCCCGCCGGTTTGCCCGCATTGAGCCACCGAGGTCCGCGCCCTTTGTACTGGGGCGGGTAGGTCTTGGCGTATTCTGGATGAACCTCAAACGTTTGCCCGTCGCCGACCCACTTGAGCTTCGTGAAGAAGAACCGCGTGCCCGCATCCACCCAATACGGATCGTTCCACTTGATGAACTGGTCTTTCTTGCCGAATCCGCCAGCGTGATAGGCTACGCTTGTGCGGGCCATTTCCTCGTCAAAATGCCATGCAGTCTTTGATCTGTCGCCCTCGTACTTGTCGTACGGCGCCGGCGGGAACTTACCGGCGGCATTGATCGTGAGATTAGTCAACCAACCGCCGCGAGGGTCGATCTTCTTGAGAGCAGCTCCTTTGGCGGGTATGCGGGCCTTGGCGGACTTGCTGATAAACATCGCCAGGTACTTGGCGTTACGGTCGGACCAGGCAAAGTGCCCGGCGCCGGGTTCGACAACGATGCTGCCGAGGTTTCCTGCATTCTTTGCGCGAAAGCCAGTCATGTGATCTCGACCGCCTTCCCACGGTTCACGCCCGTCGGCGCGGCGCATCAGGCCCCCGAACTCGTCGAACTGCCCAAGCATCATCAGCACCGGAACGCCCCGCAGTTCCTTACCGCCCCCCGGCCCGCCGCCGCGATATTGCACCAGGCCGAAGCATCGATTCGCCATCTTGACAGCTAGCGCCTTTGCCTGCGGCCCGCCTGCCGAATGCCCCACAAACAGCAGCGGGGCGGCCGGCAATTCACGGTAGCCCGATACTCCAGCCAGATCGTGCAGAACTTTCTGCAGGTCGCTTTTCATCAAGCCGCATTTCAGGAATACGATCCCCAACTGCTCTTCGGCGCACGCCTTGCGAATGGCGGCGTCCCGGGCCATTTTCCGCTCCATCAGCGTCATCCCGCCAACGACCAGACCGCGGATTCGCTCGGCATGGGCGGGAACCCACAAGAAAGCTTCGCTGGGCGTCTTATCGGTGGTTACCGGAACGCAATATTGAAACACCGCTCCGGAAACCGGAAGGGCGGTGAGTGCGATAATGATTAATGCATTAAGTAATCTCTGCATGACTCATGTTCCGATTTGGTCCGTAATGCTGCAATCAGCGACCTGACATTTTCCAGTGCTTCGGCCAGAGCTTGCCGCCAAGGGGCTTTATACCGTGGGGACGCGGCACGAGAGCCATATCCGCTACAGCAGCAAACGCTGGGGTCAGAATGCTGAAGGATATGGCCAGAAGGCATGTCACTTGGCGTAAGAGCATAAGCTTGCCTCTATTGATCCGGGATCTGGGGGATAGAAGAACTCCGGCCGACGACCGCTGCCGACTTTTCGGGCGATTCTATCACCGATCCCAACATATGCAAGCAACCCTTCGGCCAGATGGCGGAGGAATCGGAATGTCGACTACTCGACGGCCTTGCGGTTTGTCCTGCGCTTTACTAGCCCAGCAGACTGATTGGCATACATGAGCGTGCTCCAGGGCACGCCGGACCTCACTCCGCATTCGGGCCTGGTCTTCTCGATCGCTTTTCTGCACCATGGCATGTCCATCTTCATGCGGTTGTGATAGTGGTTGTACGCCTTCTCGTACATGGGCCGCAAACGCCCGCGGGCTTTGGCTGAAATCTTCTTATGTTTGTATCTCCCACGATAGCTTTCGTAGTACTCAAAAGGCACAATGCTTCCCAGATTGTATTGGGCTGTGTACTCGAATCCCTTTGCAAGTCTGCTCTTGTAGGCTCCGTAGAGATCAACGCCCTGTTTCCACGCTATCTCGCAGGAATTCACGAGGTATTCCAGCCCCATTTGCGTGTGGGCTTGATCTCGGCCGCTTTCCTGACACTGGCCGAATCTATTGAAATAATGATTCACCGCACCGTTGCCCTCGCCTTTGAGAAAGTAGTCAACCGCCTTGCGGAACATTGCCTTATCGTCAAGGTAGATCCCCATAGCCATCATTGTCTGGATCATCGCTGCATCCCAGTTCCCATTGGCCGTAGGATAGAACTTCTCAATAACGGGATAGAACACTTTCCGCAACATCGTCGCGAACGCCTTCTGGTCTTTCTTCGGCCAACCGGTCCAAGAGTGTTTCAGGAGTTCGGCGGCGTTGCAGAAGTGAATCCCGCCCATTCCGACCAACAGTCTGGCGTCATGATTGCGAACTGTCTTAATCGTCGACGACCAGGCATTGAGAATCTCTGCGGCCTTGGCCGCGTGGGCCTTCTTGCCGGTGAAGACCCAAAGCAACGCATGAGTGTACGCCGCCGTTCCATCCCGCATGAAATACGTGCCGCCGATATCCGGCTTGTTGTATGCGCCTCGCTCAACATTCGCCACGGGCCTGGGCTTCCAGGATAACGAAGCATACGAGGACGATCGCAGTTCTTTCCAGGCTTCTTGCCATGGCTGCTTACCGGTCTTCAGCCTGGACTTTACGAAGTTCAGTTCCGCCTGGTCATGAGAAATGCCGGGGTGAGCAAAGCCGTCGGCAATCTCAGCGCACATGGCGATGGAAACCGGTCCGAGAACGCCCAGAAGCATAAGAATCGCGAATCTGTGTACCATTCCTGTTCTCCATACTCGTTAACAGATCGTAGTTGTTCGGCCCATTCTCGGAGACATCATACGGTTACCCGCCATCCCGCAGTACGAGAGTATGCTGTGCTGGAGAGTTCGTCAATAATACTGTATCCAGGCAAGCCCAGGACAAGCCCGGAAAAGACGACCGGAGCCTTTTCCGCGTAGCCGGTTATTGGCTTGACAAACGCCTGTTTTTGGACGCTTATGGATTCCTGTCGGATCAAAGGAATCTTTCGAAATGAGAATTGAAACCATATTGCTTTCGGCGTTGCTTGCCGTAGCGGCGTTTCCGGCTTATTGTTCAGGGGCGCCGGGGCCTAGAACCTACCATGTTTCCAACAATGGCGACGATCGCAATGATGGCGCGCCGAACAGACCGTTCAGGACTATCGGACGGGCCTCGGAGTTGGCGACGCCCGGCGACACCGTTCTTGTAATGGCGGGTGTTTACAGGGAG
>CAYMSH010000062.1:0-21456 GCA_964392945.1 uncultured Planctomycetaceae bacterium
TGCATCGCGAGTACCGCAAGGGCTGGACGCTGTAGGCTCACGCGGCCCTGGGCAGATCGAATGAGCCGGGTTGGCGACAGCGAGCTGTGAGGCATGCGGCCCATGATTGATATTTTGATGGCGACATATGATTCGGCCGAGTATTTGAGCGACGCTCTCGATTCGATATTCAGGCAGACCCATAGCGATTGGCGATTGCTGGTCAGCGACGGTGGGTCAACTGATCGAACCGTGCAAATCATCGAAGAGTACGCAGCACGATTTCCGGATCAGATATCAGTTCTAGCCTCGGACTCTCGCCGGGAGGCGCGTGATAACTTCTCGCATCTGTTAAGCGCCAGCAGCGGGCGTTATGTCATGTTCGCCGATCACGACGATGTCTGGTTTCCCGACAAGGTGCAGGCCCAGCACGAGGCCATCGGAAAAGCCGAAGAGCTATTCGGAGCCGAGACTCCCATTTTGGTATTCACCGACAAAGTAGTGGTCGACAGCGAGTTGAACAAGATTTGCGACTCCTACTTCAAGTATCAGCACCTAGACCCAAAGAGGACGGAGTTGCGCTTTCTCTTGGCGCAAAATGTCGCCAGCGGCTGTACGATGATATTGAATCGTGCACTGGCGGACCTGTGCGGCGAAATCCCCCCCGATGCGGTGATGCACGATCACTGGCTTGCACTGCTTGCTTCGGCGAAAGGTCGCATCGTTTACCATCCCCAGGCGACGCTCTTCTATCGCCAGCACGAAGGCAATGTGTACGGCGCCAACCGATACGGGCTGCGATACATATGGCGGCGCTTTCAGCGAGGCCGGTCCGAGTTGCGGCGGCGATTCGAGCGGGATGTCCTGCAGGCGGCGTGTTTTGCCGAGACTTACGGTGACAAATTGGCTCCGGAGCAGCGAGAATTGGTTGAGGCGTTGGCGTCATGGCCGGGGCTCGGGTGGTTTGCTCGCCGGAGAATGCTCTGGCGCTACGGCATCTTAAAGACAGGCCTGCTGCGTAATCTCGGCATGTTCCTGTGGGTGTGAAGAACAAAACGCTCTTGCCGTGCGAATGATGCTGTTTTAGTCCATCCCATGTGCAGATAGCTCTTTGTTCCTTGTACCGCCATAACACCGTCTCAACAAGGGCTTTTCTGACAGCATGCAACGAACTGAATCACATCGGCGTACTGTTTCTCTGACAAAATGGCCTCGAGTTCGCGAGGGATCTCGGTCTTATTCATCCTCGTACCACAACCGTCAGGCAACACAGGCGATTTGACATATTGCATTTCCCGCAGATGAAGTCCCGACTGGCGTATCAGATGCCGGACAGTCGGTTCCGTGAAGAACCTCAGATGCGTTTTATCCATGACGCCAACATCCGCATACGAGAAATCATTGTTATAGATGGCCGCAATAATCTCCTTGTGAGCGATGTTCGGAAGCGAAATCAGCACTTGACCGTCATCGGCCAGGAACGGTATTACTGATTTCAACATGGACCAGGGATCCCTGAGATGCTCCAGGACATCCGCAAAGAGAATGTAGTCGTACTGTCGTCCGGCATATCGATCGGCCCAGAGAAACTGCTCGATATCGCCGACAACGCAATCCCTGGCGTAACGAGAAGCCTGCTCGGCACAAGCGGGATCAAGTTCGGCGATATCTATAATCGCGGATTTTGTTTCTTTCAAGTAACGGGTGAAATACCCCGAAGCGGGCCCAAACTCCAGGATTTCAGCTTTGGACGAGATATAGCTGTCTATTCGCGCCAGGGGAAACTCCCCGTTTTTGCAGATCTGCATTCTCATCCAGTCGTAATTCATATCGTATTTCGCCGCAGACGGCTCCGTCAGAGACGCCGCATCTTCCGGCATGCGGTGAACCCCGGGCGAGTGACAACCAATTGCCTTTATGTCCGATTCACAGCCCGGAGAATCCTGTTGATCCTGGTGTTCGGCGTCGAAAGAGGGGGCGCCCTCGCATGACTTGGATTCACTCCGCGGCGCCCCTCCCTTATCGGTTCGCAAGAATGGACGCCTGTCACGAGAAATTCCGAAAGCCCTGGCGAATTTGTGCAGAAAGATATAAAAGTTCGCAGCACAAGAATACAGCTTTGGATAACGCTCAAGGCGGCGTTTCATGAATTCCCGTATGCTTCTCATTGTTCGTCTTCCTTGTCGGGATTCTACGGTCTGGGCGATAGTTTTGGTAGCAGCAAGCGGCAAGTAGTGTAATATACTCAGCGGACAAGAGCCCAAAACCAGGGCGTATTGAACCTGAGTATGGATATTTCGGTAATCATCCCGACTTTGAACGCCGGCTATAAACTGCGGCGCGTGCTGGAGAGTCTGGAAGGTCAGACATCCCGGCCGGGTGAGATTATCGTTATCGATTCCAGCTCAACCGACAATACCGTTGAGATCGCCGAGCAGTTCGGCTGCATCACGAGCATCATACCGACAGAGGATTTCAATCACGGGCGGACCAGGAACCGCGGAGCCCGCATGGCGCGGGGCGATATCCTGGTCTTCATGACACAGGACGCCGTTCCGTGCGACGATTGCATGTTGGAACTGCTGACAAGTCCCTTGCGGGATGGCCAGGCCGCCGCGGCTTACGCCAGGCAGATCCCCAACCCGGACGCTGGCCCGCACGAGGTCCTGGCTCGTCAGATCAACTACCCCGATCAGTCGCACATAAAGACCATGGACGACCTGGATGAAATGGGGATAAAGACGTTCTTTTTCTCCAACGCGGCGTCTGCGGTATTGAAGCGGGAATTCCAATCCGCCAGCGAATTTGCCGAGGACCTGATCGTGAATGAAGACATGCTGCTGTGCTCCGGTTTGCTGTCACGCGGCCGGGCGGTCGCGTATCAGGCCGAGGCCCGGGTCTTTCATTCGCACAACTATTCCCTGGCCCAGCAGTTCAAGCGTTACTTCGATATCGGAGTTTTCATGGCCCAGGCCGGCGGGGCCCTGTTTGGCGCCAGGACAAGCCGCCAGGGGCGCAGGTTCGTGTTCAGACAACTGCGAGTTCTTCTTTCGGACAAGAAATACCTGTGGTTCTTGCGGGCGTGTGCGGATAATTGCTTTCGCTACCTGGGTTTCATTCTCGGTCGGAACCACAGACTCCTGCCCCGATGGCTCAAGAAACGCCTGAGCCGGCAGCGGGGATTCTGGGATGGGAAATAGCTTCAAAGTTGCTCTTATGGAATTGGAAACCAGACAATCCGGCGATCGGTGTTGGATGCACCTGGCGATCATCCTGACGATCTGCGCCGGTGTGAGAATTTGGTTGATCACGAACGCCGAGATGATATCACGCGACGGAACGGTCTACATCCGGATGGCCCAGGACTGGTCCGACAGCGGGTGGGAAGGCGTAAAAGCACAGACATATCATCCCGGATATCCAGTGGCGATTTCCTGGAGTCGATCTGTTTTGAATACGTGCCTCAACGTTGACGATCGATTCGGTTGGGAGCTTTCCGGCCAGCTCGTTTCGCTGCTGTCGAGCCTCCTTGGGATTGCCGGCCTGTGGTGCTTCGCCGGAATGGTGTTCAATTGGCGAATCGCTTTCGTCAGCGCTCTGCTGTTTGGCGTCAGTCGGAAATTTGCGGCGCTCGGAGCCGATGTACTGAGCGACTCCCTGGCGTTGTGTTTCCAGATATGGGCGATCGTACTGGCGATCAGGGTGCGGGAGATCCTCAAGGGCCGGGCCGGAAATGCGTTCTTGCCAGCCGCTCTGATCGGCCTGCTGGCCGCCGCGGCGTATCTGGTCAGGCTTGAGGGGCTCATCGTCGTGGGGATAGCGGGGTTGTTGTGGCTTACCGTCAAGGACTGCCGGACAAAGACCGCCGGGGTCATAGCTGTTATGCTGCTGGTCTGCCTGGGGTGCATGACCCCTTACATGTTGGCGATCGGCGGATTGACGGCCAAGAAGAGCATTTCGGATTTCGTAATGGTCACCAGTTCCAACGGCCCGATGATCGCGAGTCTTCCCGCCCGGACGATTGACAGCCGCGTTGTCTTCAAGTTCATCGGACAGCTAAGCGAGGCTCTGAACCCTGTACTATTCTTCATGGTTGTAATCCTCCTGGTCGATTTCGTAGCCCGCAAGATGCGAATTGTCAAACTTAGCGGGGCCCAAACGCCCAGGTTTGCAGGGACTTTCATCATGCTCGCGGCGATCTGCCTGCTTGCCCCAGCCGTGATACTGCAATACTACAAACACGGATTCATGTCGCACCGATATTTTATGTTCCCGGCGATTTTGATGGCTCCCTGGGCCGGAGCCGGAGCTCTGCTGGTCGCACAGCGAGCCGGGAGTCTGGCAAGCCGCTTTGTGAAGCTTAAACCGTTTGTTGTCGAAGTACTGATTGTCTCGATAGCCGTCCTGGGCGTTCTGGGAAACACCGTCAAGAGGCCTCTCCATTCCGGCAAGGGGCACATGCGTCAGGCCGGGCGGGAAACTGCACAGATCGCCGGCCCGCGGGACAAAGTGTTTTCCAACAGCAGATGGGTTCTGCACTACGCACAACGGCGCGGGGGCCTGTTGGATTTGCAGCGACATTCCGTCGCGAGAATCACCCAGGCGATATCAACCAATCAAGCCGCGGGAACCTGCTACCTGGTCCTTAGTGAAAAAACTCCGGGCAAGTGGGCCTCTGGTCTTGGGTCCACCGGCTCGACACTGACACTTGAACTGGTCAAACGCATAAAGCAGACCGGAAACCCGAAGAAACAGCATTTCGTAACGATATACCGTGTCTCGCGTTAGATCGCCCCAGGCGCCGCGAACCAGCGATAAATTGCAACGAGGCGCGATCGAGTCTACAATGCCGCAAACTATGAGTCCCTTCAAATCATCCTGCTGGAGCCGCCTGGTTAGAACGTGCTGAAACAACATCACAAACTAATGCTGGTATTCCTCATGGTTGGCGATGAGGTTGTCGCGTTTGCGGCCTGGTGGGCCGCGTGGCTGCTGGCCGACCTGGGAGGCGTATCACCCGATTTGTCTACTGTTATTCCCGCCGCGGTCTTCTCGCTGGTGTTAGTCGGACCACTATTCAGCAGGTTCGGGCTGCACGAACCCAAACGGATTAAGGATGTCGCCTCTGAATCGATCGACATGCTCAAGGCCGTATTCGTGATCTGGGCGCTGGCTTATGTCTTCTCCAGTTTTACGCAGATCCGGCAGATTCCTCGATCGATGATGGTCATGTGGGGAATCTTCTGGTTTGCTCTTGCAGTAATGTTTCGCCTAGCGGCCAGGCTGTCGTTGCGATACGTGCGGCGGAGAGGATGGAACATCAAGACCGCGGCCATTATCGGAACCGACAGGCTGGGTCAGAAACTCCACGAAGTTCTGAAACATAATCCCTGGACCGGCATTCAACCCAGGTATTTCGTTGACGACGGGCGGCAGGAAGACCAGCTCATGGGCCTTGCCGTGCGATCGCCGTTGGATAGAGTCGACGAGATTCTGCAAGCCGAACCTGTTGATATCGCTTTTATAGCGATGCCCGCGGGCCCCAAGAAGGAGATCGAGGCGGTCCTGAACGCGCTTGCCAAAACGAATGTCGACATAAGGGTAGTGCCCGATCTGCTTTCTTTCCATTTCCTCAAACACAACGTGGCCGAGCTGGACAATCTGCCGATTATCTCCCTGGCCCATACGCCCCAGCTTGGTTGGAACAGCCTGCTGAAGCGATTGTTCGATATCGCAGTGTCGAGCATAGGCCTGATTGTGCTGGCGATTCCGATGTTGCTTATCGCCCTTGCGATAAAGCTCGCCGACAAGGGACCGATTTTCTACGTTCAGACCAGGGCCGGTCTGGCATGTGCTCCTTTCAGAATGATCAAGTTCCGAACGATGAAGCACGATCCCGACAGTCAGCAAGACACGGCCTGGACAATTCCCGACGATCCTCGAGTAACACGAATCGGACGCGTTCTTCGGCGGACAAGTCTTGACGAGCTGCCCCAACTGTTCAACGTGTTCCTCGGCCAGATGTCCATAGTGGGCCCCAGGCCCGAAAGACCGGAGTTAGTACAGGAGTTTCGCACGGGGCTTCCGCGATACATGCTGCGACACCACGTAAAGGGCGGCATGACCGGATGGGCCCAGGTGCACGGTCTTCGCGGACAGAGTTCTCTGCGAAAAAGAGTTCAATACGATCTGTACTACATCGCCAACTGGACGTTCGGTCTCGACGTGCGAATATGCCTGATGACCCTGCTCGGCGGTTTAGTCAACAAGAACGCGTATTGAACTGCATAGTCCGGCAAACCGGCGGCCGCAACGCCTTTGGCGCAGCACAAGCGCCGATCGCCGCGTATCGCCCAACAAACCATATGACAATTCCGAACACGACTACCCCGCCCAGGGCGATGACGAAGACCGGACCGCGGCAGGCCTCTTTTAAATTTGCCCATAAGCAAGTCGGTGGCAATGCATGATTGGATAAGGGATAATCCGAAGAATCGCCGAGCCGGGAGGTTATATGAACAGCAAGGAACAAACATGAAGAAATACATACTGTTTATATCAATGCCTTTTCTCCTGTTGTCAGGATGCGCGAGCAACGCGCTGCATCTCAGGCATGATGTCGCATTATCTTTTGATTCCCAACGCATCGCTTACAGTGTGGCCGGCAAGGGAAAAACTACGCTGATCTTCATTCACGGCTGGAGCTGTGACAGCCGTTACTGGCGGCGGCAGATACCTGTATTCACCAAAGAGTATCAAGTAATCACAGTTGATCTGGCCGGCCATGGACATTCTTCATTAGACAGATCCGAGTTTACAATGCTGTCGTTTGCTAAAGATGTGAAGGCGGTTATTGACAAAGAGAACATCGACAGAGCTGTTTTGATCGGGCATTCGATGGGAGGCGGTGTAATCGCCGAAGCGGCCAGGTTGATGCCGGAAAAAGTAGTTGGGATTGTAGGAGTTGACACCCTGCAGAATGTCACCGAACGCACGCCTCAAAATGTAATTGACGAAATGGTGAAACCGTTTGAAGCTGATTTCAAGAGCGCAGCACAGAGCTTTGTTTCACCAATGTTCCCGAAAGACGCTGATCAGCAGTTGGTGAATTGGGTGAAAGAAGACATGTCTTCGGCCCCGAAGAGAATCGCTATAAATGCCATTGGCCACTACCTCGGGCAGTATGCAAACGGGGAAGCCGCCGCGGTATTTAAAGATATCACTATTCCTGTGGTCTCCATAAACGCCAGGTTATGGCCCACGGCGCCCGAAGAAAACAGAAAGCACATAAAAGACTATCAACTCCTCTATATTGAGAAGACGGGTCATTTTCCAATGCTGGAGAAGCCCGAAGAATTCAATAGGCTGCTGAAGAAGGCCCTTGGCGCCACAGAAGCAAAATCCTGAAGGAAAGGTAATGTATGCGATTCTGCTCGATATTGATCTGCGTTCTATTGACTTGCCATTGCTGCGGGCACGGCGGCGCGACGCCCGCGGCCGAGCGTTCGGGATCGGATTCGTCCGCCGCCGCGGGTAAGCCGTTGATCGCGCCCGGCGGCTTCTATACCAAGGGCAAGTACATTTACGATAGCCGGGGAAAAAAGCATATCTTCAGAGGAGTGAATCGCCCGGGCTACGAAGACAAGCTCGACGGTGACTTCCGTCAGCACAAGAACGAATTCCCGGAAATGGCCAGATGGGGCGCAAACGTAGTGCGCATTCCCATTAACCAGCACTGGTGGCTGACCGACAAGAAGGGATATCGAGCCAAGATCGCCCAGGTCATCGGTTGGACCCTGGAAAACAACATGACGGCTATTGCCGATCTGCACAGGTCCATCTCCGGCGGCCGCGTGGTGGACATGCCAACGGCCGATGAAGAGTCGCTGCTGTTCTGGAAGAAGTTCGCCGCAAAATACAAGAACAAGGGCCGCGTCCTTTTCGAACTCTACAATGAACCCAAGAACGTTTCTGCGCGAACGTGGATGAAAGGCGGAGTTGAAGGCGGCAAGAAATACGTGGGAATGCAGCAGCTTTACGACGCGATCAGAGCCCTTGGCGCCCACAACCTGATCGTGATCGGCGGACTGAACTGGGGCTATGATCTTCGGGGACTGAAGAAATACCCGCTGAACAAAGGCGCCTACAACGTGGTCTACTCTTCGCACCTGTATCACTACGGTGGAAAACGCGTTTCAGACTGGCCGAAGTGCTGGGCGTGGATACTCGATAAGCATCCGGTCATTCTGACGGAATTCGGATATGCCAAAGAGGATCTGCAGGCCGACGGCAGTTATTCGTTGGATTACGAGAGAGCCGTTTTCAAGTTCGCCGACGAAAACGAAGTGAGTTGGGTCGCCTGGGCCTGGACATCGCTATTCCGGAAGCACACCATTTTCGTCCGCAAGATTCCGCACACTTACAACCCGGCCAGGGGAGTCTTCAAACCGCTGACTAGGCACGGACAACTGATCAAAGACAACCTGCTAAAGCACAAGAAGTAGAAGAACCGGTCGCCTTGCCGGCTCCCTCCACAGCGGAATACCAATCAGAGACCATTAGGTAATAGGAATTAAGACTGACAACTTAAGACCAGGACTTGACACCCCCAGAGGCGCGCTAGCCGACAGTTCGGTGACTATAATTATATAGGACGGTTGCGGCAAGTGACGATGACGCCGGCCGGATGCTCGAATCGATGCGTATGCCCCGGCGGGCCTTCTCGTTATTCCAGCAATGCCGCCCCAGGCGGAATTGTTCGCCGAGAGACAGACAAGACAAGCCCGCCGGGAGCGACTACTGACGATCGGTGACAAGAACATGACATAAAGAGCGCAGTTTCATAGCCGACATCCTCGGCGTTTCTCCATATTGCTCTTGGGAGAGCGGCCTGTGGTTCTTCTACTGATAATGTATCTGTTGATCGCCTTGGCGATTTCCTTCCTCTGCTCTTTGCTGGAGGCGGCGTTGCTGAGCATGCCGCGATCGCACATCGCCCTGCTCGCAGAGCAAGGCAGCCCCGCGGCCGGGAAGCTCCAGCGGATGAAAGACGATGTGGACCGCCCGCTGGCGGCCATCCTGACCTTGAACACGTTCGGCCACACCCTGGGAGCCGCCGGCGTGGGGGCCGAGGCCGCGCTGCTCTGGGGAGACGCCTGGGTCGGGCTGGTCAGCGTTGTCATAACGATCCTGATCCTGATCTTATCAGAGATCATTCCCAAAACCCTCGGGGTGGCGCATGCCAAAGCTCTGGCGCCCTTCGTAGCGTGGGCCGTTCCGCCCATGATTCTGATATTGCGGCCGCTGGTGGCTGTGTGCAACTGGACTTCAAAGCTGTTGTCGCCGAGCAACCAGGCGCTGCCGAAGATCAGCCGCAACGAACTCCTCAGCCTCACCCGGCTCGCCTCGAAAGAAGGCGCCATAGACCCTAACGAGGCTTATGTGGTCCGCAATCTCATTGCACTGCGCGAGACTACCGTTGAGCAGGTTATGACGCCGCGGACCGTTGTTTTCACGCTTCGAGCCGATCAGACCGTGCGCGAAGCGACCCAGGGGGACCCGCCTCGGTTCGCCCGCATCCCGGTTATAGGCGAGTCGCTTGACGAAGCCAAGGGGCTGATACACCGCCGACAGTTGTTCAGCGCGCTGGGCGAAGGTCGGCTCGAAGCAACTATGGCCCAGTTGGCCCGTCCGCTGCACGCCGTTCCAGAGTTGGCCAAGCTACCGACGGTGCTCGAGGAATTCATACAACGTCGAGAGCAGATGTTCCTGGTGGTCGATGAGTACGGCGGCAGTGCGGGCATCGTGACACTCGAAGACGTACTTGAAACACTACTCGGCGTGGAGATCGTCGATGAAACCGACCCGGCTGAGGACATGCAGCAACTGGCCAGGCAACTGCTGAGCGGGCGGCGCCGGGGGCCCAAGGCGTGTCGGACATCAATTCCGGAGCCCTTACTTGATTCTTCACCGCCTCACCCGGAGCCCATCACTGGGGCAAAAGCCAACCAATAATCGACAATCCCGGTTAGCTTTCAGGTTCAAGGTTGTCGTTTCAGATCCTGGGGGCTGGGACCTGGCGCCTGTCGTCAGCCCACAAACAGGTTGCTGCTGGCGAATTGAGGCTCGCAGGTCAGGTTTACGCCGAGGCGCCGCAGACCCGCATCGTCACCCGGGGTCGGGATGTGCGTCATGTGGACCTCCCGGCCGCGAAGGTCCTTGAGCCGGGACAGGGCCAATTCGGCGGTCGGATTGATCGTCGAGGCGATGGACAGAGCGATCAACGTCTCCTCAAGGTCCAGACTGATGCTCTTTCGCTGGAGCACATCCCGCTTCAAGTGCCCGATTGACTCGATGATGCCCGAAGACAGCAGGTGCAGTTTCTGCGGGATATCGGCCATGTGCTTCAGCGCGTTGAGCACCGCACTTGAGGCCGCGTGCATCAACGGGGAATTGACGCCTGTGATCACGGTTCCGTCGGCCAGTTCGATAGCCGCTCCGCAGACGACATCCTTATTCCCCTTCTCTGCGTTTTCGACGGCCGCGGCGACCGCCTCGTGAGCCGGGCCGACAACCTTGCGATCCTCGGCGGCGACTTCCAGTTCCTTCATGAGCACTTCGACCCGGTCGACGGTCTTTTTCGGAGCCATGCCCATTGCATATTCACACGCGCTGCGATAGTGGCGCCGGATGACTTCCTGCGCGGCGGCGTGGCGGACGCATTCGTCGTTGACGATAGCAAACCCGGCGCGGTTCACCCCCATGTCGGTCGGCGAACGGTATACGCTGCGTCCGCCCATAATTCGCTCCAGGATGGTCCGCAGCACCGGGAAGGTCTCCACATCGCGGTTGTAGTTGACCGTCGCCTCGCCGTAGGCCTCCAGGTGAAACGGATCGATCAGGTTGAAGTCCAGGATGTCGGCTGTTGCGGCTTCATAGGCGACGTTCACCGGATGCCTGAGCGGGAGATTCCAGATCGGGAAGGTCTCGAATTTGGCGTATCCGACCTTGCGGCCGTGTTTGTTCTCGTGGTAGACCTGCGAAAGGCACGTAGCCATCTTCCCGCTGTTTGGGCCCGGCCCGGTGACCACGACAAGCGGTTTTGTCGTTTCGATGAATGGGTTGGCGCCGTATCCGTCGTCGCTGACGATCAGGTCGATGTCGGCGGGATATCCCGCGATGGTCCTGTGTACGAAGGTGCGCATCCCGCGCCGTTCGAGCTTGTTCTTGAAGGCCACCGCGCCGGGTTGGCCTTCGAAGCGGGTAATGACTACGGCGGTGACTTCCAGCCCCCACTCGCGTATGTCGTCGATGAGTTTGAAGGCGTCCGAATCATAGGTGATGCCGAAGTCCGCGCGCATCTTCTTCTGTTCGATGTGCCCGGCGTAGATGCACAGGATGATCTCCACGTTGTCCTTGAGATGTTGGAGCAGACGCATCTTCACATTGGGATCATAGCCCGGCAGAACGCGGGCCGCGTGATAATCGAAGATCAACTTCCCTCCAAACTCCAGATACAGCTTCCCGTCGGCCTCCTTTGCGCGTTCGAGAATCTCGGCGCTCTGCTCGGAAAGATACTGTTCGTTGTCGAATCCCGCCGAAGCCGACACCCCAAGCAGCGCCTGCTCAGATCCCGAACCCGGCCTCACGCCATCTGTTTTCTTGCTCATGCCTGCTTAGTGTATGAGATGGATGCGACAGTGGCAATGGTTGTGCCGAAAAGTGGCTAAAGCGGCGCGGATCGGCCGCATATCGAGGATTTTGGCAAGAGCAAACTTCCCGCTCGACAGGATGTGGTTCCATCTTGCCGGCCGGGCAAAGTCCCGTGAACACAGCGGAATGCCGGAGAGTTCTTGTGCTTGTCGGTTCGTGCGTTTAGCCTGTTAGACTGGATGGAATCGATAACCGCCGCGCCTGAGAGCCCGGAAAGAAGGACGGGAAGATATGTATTATCGACTGACTTTTTGCGCTGTTCTACTGGCCCTGGTTTCCTCGTTCGCAAGATCGGCGGACACGTTTGATTCGGCCGGAGCCCAGGCCGCCGAGATGCAGCGAGAATACGACTCGCTGAAAAAGGATATCGCCAACAGGAAATGGTTCGACAAGATCGCCAAGCAGACGCTGCGCTCCGAATCGCTGATAGCAGAAAGCGATCGTGACCCGGCCGACGTCGTCTTGCGGCGGACCGAGGCGCTGCTCAAGCATCTCGGGGCGTTGGACAAACCTCCGAAGCTGGACGCAGAAGCCGCGCAGCTTGCCGCCCTGAAAGCCAAGCTCGCCAAGACACCCGCCAAAGACGCCGAAGCACGCCGCGAGCGTTACCAGGAGCTCTGCAAATTGCGCCGCAAGATCGCTCTGGCCAATCCGCTGCTGAACTTCGACAAGATCACCTTCCTGACCCATAACATGGCGTACTATGGACACATCTGCGATCAATATATCGGACACAATCAGCGGCCCGGCGGCGGGTTGTACGTTTTGCAGGACCCGTTCGGCGACAAGCCGAAGGTTCGCGATCTGCTCGACGGCGTTACCGTGGCCGGCGGGTCGATGAAGGGCAAGAAACTCAGCGGGGGATCGTTCATCTCGCTGGAGTTGAGCTTTGACGCCAAGACTATTCTCTTCGCCTGGACGCAGGCTGCAGCGCCAGAGGGTCTTCACAAGAAATGGCCTGTGATCAAGACCGACTGCTACAAGGAGCTCTGGACGCCGGAGGCGGCATTTCACATTTTCTCGCTGGACCTGGAAAAGCAGCGTCTGGTCCAACTGACCGAGGGGCGGCACAGTGATTTCGACCCGTGTTTCCTGCCCGGCGGGCGGATCGCCTTCATCTCCGAACGACGCGGCGGTTACGGGCGCTGTCATCCTCGGCCGGTGCCGACTTACACGCTCTATTCAATGAAGGCCGACGGAAGCGACATCATCCCGCTGAGCTACCACGAAACCAACGAGTGGCATCCGAGCGTCGGTAACGACGGGATGATAATCTACAGCCGCTGGGACTACGTCGATCGCGACTCGGACGTCGCCCATCATATCTGGGTCACGTACCCTGACGGACGCGATCCTCGCAACTATCACGGCAACTACCCCAAGCGGCGAGAGAGTCGTCCCTGGGCCGAGCAGTCCATACGCGCCGTTCCCGGCTCCAAGCGTTTCATCGGCCTGGCCACGGCCCATCACGGCCAGAACTACGGGCCAATCATCCGGATCGATCATCAGGTGCCGGACGACGGCGCATGTTCGCAGGTGCGCCGGGTAACGCCGGAGACGCCTTTTCCGGAATCCGAGCGTCGCAAGCGCGACCCGGCCGCCCAGCGTTACAGCACGCCCTGGCCGCTCAGCGAGGATTTCTATCTCTGCGTGTACGACAGCCAGGGCAAGCACTTCCGGCTCTGCCTGGTCGACAGTTTCGGCAATCGCGAGCTGCTCTACTGCGACGATAAGGTCCCGTGCCTTGACCCGATCCCGCTGCGCCGGCGAGCGACGCCGCCGATTCTACGGCCGCGGACTACAGCGGCGATCGAAGATCGCAAAGCTAACGGCGACGCGAAGGCGACGATCTTCGTACTGAACGTTTACGACGCCGAACTGCCCCTGCCGAAAGACACAGTTATCAAAGAGATGCGTATCATCGAGCTATTCCCGAAGACCACGCCAATGGTCGGTTCTCCGCGTATTGGGATCGCCGCTCAATCACTGGCTCGCGGCGTGCTCGGAACGGTTCCCGTTGAATCCGACGGCAGTGCGTACTGCCAGGCGCCCGTCGGCGTGCCTGTCTACTTTCAGTTACTCGACGAAAACGGATGTGCTGTCCAGACGATGCGGTCCGACACGTACGTGCATCGCGGCGAGCAGATGGCCTGCCAGGGCTGCCACGAGGCGAAGATGCTCGCACACTCCAACCGCAGACGCAATCCGCTGGCTCTGAAGCGGGCCGCGTCAAAGATCAAGCCTGAAATGAGCGGCTCGAATCCCGTTTTGTTTCCGGTTCTCGTCCAGCCGGTGCTCGACAAGAAGTGCATCCCGTGCCACACGAAGGAGAAGGCAAAAGGCAAGAAGACCCCCGATCTGCGCGGCGACAAATTCGTCGGCAGCGGCTGGTCCCAGGCCTACTCGACTCTCTCGCGTTACTCCTGGTACAAGTCCGGCGGCAACGGAGCGATTCGACAGAACAAGACCTCCTTCTCCATCCCCGGCCAGATCGGCGCGCAAGGCTCGAAACTCTACCCGATGCTAAAGAAGGGACACAACAAGGTTAAACTGACGCCGGCGGAACTGCGTCGCATCACTCTATGGCTCGACTGCAACAGCGTCTTCTACGGGTCCTATCACGAGACCAAACGACAGGCTCGCGGAGAGGTGATAGTCCCGAAACCTTCGGACCAGTACAAGTAAACCAGGCGCTGGTTTTACAGCTCATTTCACGCTGGGGCGATACTGCAGCGAACGCCAGTATTTCTCGTCTGTTCTGTAAGGGTTGATCGGGTCGGTTTTCGGGTCGAAGTCTGCGGGGAGTATGCCGTACTTTTTCATCTCCCGAATGTAGTGAACGTTCGGGCGGAAGCCGGGCATGTCGAAGCGTTTGATCTTGTCTAACTGGTTCCTGGCGTCATCGATGGCGGCGTGCAGGAGCTTATAGTCCGCGTCGTTTGCGGATTTGAATATGGGATCGTGCGGCTTGTCGAGTTTGGTTCCGACCGGTCGACAGATATGGTATCCACCGGCCCGTTTGGCCAGCGGCGCCAGGAGGAAGAGGGAGTTTGCGGGCTCCGAGAGATTGAAAACTATGTGCGACGAGAATCGCATGCCCGGTTCGCGCGGGTTTATGTGCCCGCCGAGACGGAAGCCGCCGATTATCAGGTGCCCCGGCGAACTCGGCAGGCGCATGTCGCCGCGATGGCAGGAGACGCAACGCTTGCTCACGGCCGCCGACACTCTCGGATTGGCGAAGCTCTTCTCTGCGTCGAATGACGGCGTGCGATCGATCATCCCGGTACCCAGCGAGGCATACGTGCCGGGGTACGGGGCCGACGTTTCGATCCAGAGGCGGATCATTGTCTTCTCACGCGGCGAGAGCTTGACCTTGTTATGAACGCCGGTGAACTTCTTGACCAGTTCTCTGGCCGACGAGCCGATGGTGCGCGGGGCGCGATTGCCGTCGCCGTTTCGAGCGTCGGCCAGTTGGCCCTTGACCGTCAGCGAGAAGTAACTGTGCGAATAGTACGGTCCGCGATCGCCTGTCAGGATCACCCCGCCGGACCGCGGGCCGCCTCTGGTGGTTTTCTTGTAGCCGTGGCACGGTATGCAGTGCTTGTCGAGAATCGGCTGGATGTCGCGCGGGAAATCGCACACTCGCGGGAAGTCGGCGATCGGCGTAATCTTGCTGGGCGGTCTTCGCATGGCGGCCGAGCGTTTACCGGGAGGCGCGACCCGGCCGCGGTTTTCGTGACAGCCCACGCAACTGAGTCGCTCGCCGGGCTGGACGGTCATGAAGCTCTGCATGCGTTTTACGCTCAAATCGTTTTCGTCCAGCGCTATGAAAAACATGCTGCGAAGCGCCGGCAGTTCGAAGCTGGCCGATCCGTCGGGCTCGACTGGAACGGTTCCCAATATGCGCTGGAGCGTGAACGTACCGCCCATCGATATCGGCTCCCATCCGCCGGAGAAGTTCACCGGCTTGGGCAGCGATTCGACTACCAGGAGCTTCTTTATGTCGCCGGGCTTAACGCCCTTCATGTTCCGGCCGATGTAGACGTTCTGCAGCGTGACTGTGCCTGTGGCCTTCGACAAATCCACGCGCGAAGGAATCACCCGCTCGCGAGCCCTGGTCCGCAGCGGGCGCGGTTCGTGAATCTGCGTAGTTCCGACGATCCATTCTTTCGGCAATTGATAGAGCCTGGAATACTTGCCTTTGGCGTCGAGCAGGCCGATGTCTGTATCGCGTGCAACTAAGAAGCGATCCTCCGACAGCGGGTACGGATCACGGAACATCTCGCGACGCGATATCGTCTTGGCCATCGTCTTGTCGTCAGGCCCGCCGGCCGGGTCCACGATCGTCATATACCCGGCGTGCTCGCTTCTACCGTGCCCCGGCGAAAACGATGCGATCACCTTGTTGGTCCGTCTTTGTCCTGAGCCCAGTCGAGTGGCGATCGGCTTGGCGTCGATCATCACGGTCCCGGGATGCATGTTCCCGTAGAACACCATCTGGTTGGTCCCGTCGGGGTTCATCGTCCAGAGATGATGGTAGCGAAGCTGGGACCGGTCAATATACTCCCAACGCTGGTGCAGGATCCGCCCGTCAGGGAGCATCCACGGCGTGTTGTCGTGTTCGATATTCGCAGACAGCGCGCGGATGCCGCTTCCATCTGGTTTGCAGCGATGAAGATTCGCCACCGGCGTGAAATAACACTGCACGAACCGCCTGGCCCGCGACGAGCAGAACACAATATCGCCGTCGGGCAGGTATATCGGTTCGATGTCGTCGAACTTGCCGCTGGTGATCTGCTTGAGACCGCCGCCGCCTGTCCTGAGCCCCGTCGAAGGGTCGGCGTTGATTTCGTAGAGGTTGTAAAACGGCGAACCGCCCTTGCGATACGAGAACAGAATCTTCTTACCGTCGTAATGCACGTGCGGATCGCGGACCGAGCCTTTGGGGTCGTTTATCAGGGACCGCACTTTGCCGGTCTTGACGTTCAGGACGCACAACCGCCCGCCGGGGTGATAGAGTTTCCGCTCGGGACGATCGGACCAGTGGCCGAAGTTGGCGTACCAATGCCCGTCGGAATCGACCTGGCGCACGGCGAAGACGACATGCTCGGCGCCAAGGCTCGGCGACTGATCGGCGTGAGCCCCAGCAACCCAGATCAGGCCAGCCAGGACTCCGCAGATAATCGCCGAGCGAGTCATGATCTACTCCGAGATTCCGCCGGCGTCGCTCTTGGGTTTGTGCCAGTGCGACTGCCAGTACTTCTCGTCGATCTTGTACGGATCGGCGGGGTCCTTTTCGATGTCGAAGTCTTCAGGCAGTATCCCGTAGACCTTCATCTCGCGGAGATAGTGCTTGTTGGGGCGGAAGCCCGGCATGTCGAACCGCTTGATCTTGTCGAGCTTTGCCTTGTCTTTCTTGACCGCGGCCAGGATCGCCTGGTAGCCGGGGTCCTTGGTGTCCTTGAATACTTTGACGCATTCGTCGACCATCTTCCCGTTCTTCTTGACCTTGCGGATCATGCCGTTCAGCGGCATCGTCAGCACCAGCGACTTTTCCGGATCGGTCAGATTGAAGGCGTAGTCCACGCTGAACTTCCCGCCCTTGTGGCACTTGATGCAGCGGCTGGCGACGTCTTTGGGAATCGCCCCCGAGATACGCATCATCCCGGTTCCGAGCGATGCATAGGTGCCGGGATAGACCGCCGCCGAGTCGATCCACAGGCGGATGAACGTTCTTTCGCGGTCCGACAGCTTGACCTTGTGGTGCGGCTCGTCGATGTACTTCATGAGTTTGCTGGCCGACGATCCGATTTTGCGCGGCGCGATGTTTCCGTTGGCGTCACGGCCGTGGGAGATCAGGCCCTTCTTGAACAGCGCCGAGTAGCTGTGCGAGTACATCGGTCCGCGGCCGCCGTCCAGCAGGATCTTGCCGGCGTACGGTCCGCCTTTTTCGGTCTTCGTCGGACCGTGACACGGCAGACAGTGCTTGTCGAGAATCGGCTGGATGTCGCGCGGGAAATCGTACACGCCCGGCCCGATAGTGGGTTTGATCTTGCTGGGCATTCGCAGCATGGCTTTGGATCGCCGTCCCGGAGGAGCGGTCTGTCCGCGCTCCTCGTGACATCCGACGCAGCTCAGACGCTCGCCGGGCTGGACGGTCATGAAGCTCTGCATGCGTTTTACGCTCAAGCCTTTGGCATCCAGCGCAACGAAGAATATGCTGCGAAGGGCCGGCAGCTCGAAGCTGGCCGAACCGTCTTCTTCGACAGGTACGGTCCCGAGCACTCGCTCCAGCGTGAACGAACCGCCGATTGTGATCGGCTCCATCGTTCCCGAGAAGTTCACCGGCTTGGGCAGCGCCTCGATAACCAGCAGTTCTTTGATGTCGCCGCGCTCGACGCCCTTCATGTTGCGTCCGATATAGGCGTCCTGGAGCATCACGGTCCCTGTCGCCATCGCCAGGTTTACGCGCGAGGGGATCACGCGTTCGCGCTTCCTGGCACGCAGCGGTCTGGGCTCGTGGATCTTCATGCCCTTCTTGATCATGTCGGCCGGCAGGTTGTAGAGCATGTCCGAGGCGCCCTTGTCGTCTATCACGCGAATATCGGTGTCGCGCGCGACTAAGAAGCAGTCAGTCGAGATCGCGTAAGGGTCTCGCAACGAGCCGTCTTTGTTGATCCTCTTGGCCATTGATCGATCGTCGGGCCCGTTGCGCGGATCGACTACCGTCATGAGCCCGGCGTGCTCCTTGCGGCCGTGACCGGGCGAGAACGACGAGATCACCTTCAGTGTTCCGGGTATCGGCTTGGCGTCGATCATCACGATCCCGGGATGCATGTTGCCGTAGTAGACCATCTGGTTGGTCCCGTCGGGGTTCATCGTCCAGAGGTGATGAAACCGAACTCGCGAGCGGTCAATATACTCCCATCGCTGGTGGAGGATTCGACCGTCAGGCAGGAGCCAGGGGGTGTTGTCCTGCTCGAGATTGCACGACAGCGGGCGTATGCCGGTTCCGTCGGCCTTGCAGCGGTAGATGTTAGCCACGCGGGTGAACCAGCACTGCACGAAGCGATGTGACCGCGACGTGCAGAAGACGATATCGCCGTCGGGCAGGTAGATCGCCTCGATGTCGTCGTGCTTGGAGTTGGTGATCTGCTTGAGCCCGGTCCCATCGATATTGATCTCGTACAGGTGGTAATACGGCGTACCGCCCTTGCGATACGAGAAGAGTATCTTCTTTCCGTCATAGTGCACGTTCGGATCGCGAACCCCGCCCTTGGGATCGTCGATCAGGCGCGTCACTTTGCCGGTCTTTACGTTCAAGCGACCCAGCACGCCGCCGTCGTGGTAGTATTTCCGCTTGGGATTGTTCGAGGCGTAGCTGAAATTGGCGTACCAGTGACCGTCGCCATCAACCCGCCGTGCGGCGAAGATGATCTCGTTGACACCGTGTTTGAGAAGCGCCGCGGAAGCTTTTTCGGTCTCTTTGCTCGCAGCATCGGCCAGATGCGCAAACGCCAGGCAGGCAAGAAGTCCGCTTACTATCGTCCATCGCGTCATAACAGTTCTCCTGAGTAATACTAGATTGTCCGGCCGGGTGAGACTATTCGATCAGGGCGCCGTCGGCGCTCCTGGGCTTATACCACATCGACTTCCAATACTTGCGATCGAGTTCGTACGGATCGGCCGGGTCTTTTTCGAGATCGAAATCCGGCGGCAATACGCCGTAAACCTTCATCTCTCGCAGATAGTGTATGTTGGGCCGAAAACCCGGCATGTCGAACCGTTTGACCCTGTCGAGTCCGGCTTTGGCCCTTGTGATCTGGGCCAGGATCTCCTGGTAGAGCGGATCCTTTGTGCTCTTGAAGGCCTTGACGCACTCTTCGACGGTCTTGCCGTTCTTCTTGACCTTGCGGATCATTCCATTAAGCGGCATCGTCAGTATCAACGACTTTTCCGGATCGGACATGTTGACCATCATATTCATGTCGAACCGCAGACCCTTGTGGCACTTTCCGCACGTAGCGGCCGCGGACTTGGGCAAACGCCCCACTCCGCCGGACCTTCCGGTTCCCAGCGCCGCATACGTGCCGGGGTACAACGCCGCGGTCTCGATCCACAGGCGGATCATCGTCTTCTCGCGATCGGAGACTTTGACCTTGTAGTGCGATCCGTCGATCAGCTTCATCAGCCTGCTGGCAGACGACCCGATCGTTCGCGGGGCGCGGTTTCCCTGTCCGTTGCGCCCGTCGGCGACCAGGCGTTTGTTCGTTATCGTTCGATAGCTGTGCGAGTACATCGGTCCGCGTCCGCCGTCCAGCAGCACTCTGCCTGCGTAAGGTCCGCCTTTGGCTGTCTTCGTCGGTCCGTGGCACGGGACGCAGTGCTTGTCGAGTATCGGCTGGATGTCGCGCGGGAAGTCGAAGATGTCCGGGAAGCCGACGATCGGTCGGATCTTGTCCGGCTGGCGGAGCATGGCTTTGGATCGCTTTCCGGGAGGCGCGGTTGTTCCGCGTTCCTCGTGGCAGCCTACGCAGCTCAAACGTTCGCCCGGCTGGACGGTCATGAAACTCTGCATGCGCTTTACGCTCAGATCGTTTTCATCCAGCGCCACGAAGAACAGGCTCCGCAGTGCCGGCAGTTCGAAGTTCGCCGAACCGTCGGCCTCGACGGTAACGGTTCCCAGTACGCGTTCCATCGTGAACGAGCCGCCGATTGTCAGCGGCTCCATGCCGCCGGAGAAGTTGATCGGCTTGGGCAGCGCCTCGACGACCAGCAGCTTCTTGATCTCGCCGCGTTTGACGCCTTCCATCTTCCGCCCGATGTAGACGTCCTGCAGCATTACGGTGCCTGTCGGGACCGCGGGGTTGATGCGGTCCGGGATCATCCGCTCGCGCTTCCTCTTGCGGATCGGTCGGGGCTCGTGGATCTTCATCGGCCCGATCACCCACTCTTTCGGCAGATCGTACAGCATGTACGAATTGCCCTTGTCGTCCAACACGCGAATGTCGGTGTCCTTGGCGGCGAGGAAACAGGTCTCCGAAACCGGGTACGGATCCCGCAGCGAACCGTCATTGTTTATCCGCACCGCCATTTTGCGATCGTCAGGTCCGTTTCGCGGATCGACGATCGTGACAAAGCCGGCGTGCTCCTTGCGACCGTGGCCCGGCGAGAACGACACGACAACTTTATCGGAGCCCGGGATCGGCTTGGCGTCGATCATAACCGTGCTGGCGTGCATGTTCCCGTAGTAGACCATCTGGTTCGTCCCGTCGGGATTCATGGTCCACAGATGGTGATACAGCACCTGCGATCGGTCGATGTATTCCCAGCGCTGGTGCAGAATTCGCCCATCCGGCAGGATCCACGGCGTGTTGTCCTGCTCGAGATTCGCCGAGAGCATCCGGATTCCGGTCCCGTCGGGCTTGCAGCGATGGACCGTGGCCACTCGCACATAGTAGCACTGCACGAAGCGGTTGGCCCGCGACGAGCAGAAGATAATGTCGCCGTCGGGCAGGTAGACCGGTTCGAGGTCGTCGAACTTGCCGCGAGTGATCTGCTTGAGATTAGTCCCGTCGATGTTGATCTCGTAGAGATGGTAATACGGCTGGCCGCCTTTGCGGTACGAGAACAGGATCTTCTTGGCGTCGTAGTGCAGGTGCGGGTCGCGCACCCCGCCGGTGGGGTCGTCTATCAGGCATTTGACCTCGCCTGTTTTCACGTTCATTCGACACAGGCGCCCGCCGGGATGGTAGAGCGTTCGCT
>CAYMSH010000063.1:0-21041 GCA_964392945.1 uncultured Planctomycetaceae bacterium
ATAGTCGATTCCAATATCAACACCGAGATCCACGACGCCGGTCAGCAGATCGTCGGGCAGCCCGAACCCCGCCGCAAGCCGGGCCAGAAACTGCGGACCAGCGTGCAGGTCAGCGGGCGACAGTACGCCATACGCCCCGGCGCCCGCCGCGAGATTCGGGTCGGAAAGAAGATGTATCGCTTCGCCGACGGCTTTGGCGGGGTCAAGGGCTCTGTGCACACCATGCTGGCCGCCGACGACAAGCTGTTTGTCGTTACGCGACAGGGAGCTATTCACTGCTTCGGAGCGAAAAGCGTCGAGCCGAAACGATACGCCGATCTCCACAGGCCGATCGAGCGGCTCTCTGACAGATGGGGCGCTCAGGCCGACAGGATACTGAAGACCTCGGGCGCCGCTAGCGGCTACGCACTTGTCGCGGGATTTGACGATTGCAGGCTGGTCGAGCAGTTGGCTCTGCGATCGAAGCTTCATATCGTGGTTGCCGATCCCGACGCGAAGAAGATAGAAACTCTCCGCGGGAGGCTGGACGCCGCTGGCCTGTACGGTTCGCGAGTCACCGCATTCCCCGGCGAACTTACGGCGATGGATCTCCCGCCGTACTTCGCGAATCTGATCGTGTCGTCGAATCCGCAACAGGCCGGCGAACTTTTCCGATCATTGCGGCCGTACGGCGGCGCCATGTGCCTGACCGCGCCCGCTGACAAACACGAGATGATCGCTCAGCAGTGCCCCGGCGCCCGAGTGACGCGAACCGGGGGGATGTTGCTGGTCCTGCGGGCCGGCAAGTTGCCCGGCGCGGCGGACTATGACGGGCGCGCCAACTACGATCAGCTCGTCAAGGCTCCGCTGGGCGTATTGTGGTTCGGCGACAGTTTTCACCATCACAAGCTGTTCGATCGGGCGCTGCCGAAGGGATCGGACCCCGGATTGCCCTCGAACATTCGCATCATCGGCGGGGTCATGAGGTACGCCGTTCGGTTTCCGCCGCCCGGGCCGCACGGCAAGGGAAAACGCGAGGATATCCTTCGGCGCATCGTAGCGCCGGAAATGTACCGCGAAGGATGCACCGACGTCTACACCGGCCGCAATCTCTCGCAATCCGAAGCCGGCAAGCCCGCCAAACCCGACGGACCGAACCGCCGGACGAAGATATCGGCCATGCGTAAGAACCCGATCACCGGCCTCGTCGAGAAGCGGGCGTATCTCAAAACGTATGGTTGCGACAAGATCGCCGCCGACTACGGACACATCCTGACAATGCGTTCGGGCACCGCGGCGTATTACGATAAGCGCATCGAGAGCGGTACGGTGAACGTCAGCGGAATGCGATCAGGCTGCCGCAACAGCATAATCGCAGCCGGCGGCGTGCTGGCCCTGCCGTCGTGGACCGGGAACTGCACGTGCAACTATCCTATCTTCACCTCGCTGGCGTTAGTTCATGCGGGCGCCGACCACGAGCAGTGGTCGGCCTGGGGTTATGTCCCCCAGGGCGGCGCAGTGCGGCGGGTGGGGATCAACTTCGGGGCGCCCGGGGATCGGGCCGGACCGCACGGCACGCTCTGGCTGGACTATCCCAGCGTAGGCGGACCCTCGCCGGACGTGCCGGTCAGCATTTCGCCGAGCACCGCCAGATCCTACTACCGCCACTCGCTCTGGAGCCGGGGCGGACAAGGCCACCCCTGGGTGACTGCTTCCGGTGTCGCCGGGGCAGGCCAGGTGCGAATCACGCCTGTCGTCCGCCGCTCGGCGGCGCCTGTCAGGACCAAACGGGGTAAAGCCAAACCGGTCGAAGCGCAACCGATCAAGCCGCGTCCCTCGTACACAGTTCGCCTCTACTTCTCCGCCCCGGACGACGCCCCGCGAGTGTTCTCCGTAGCGATTCAAGGCCGCCAGGTCCTGAAGAACTTCGACGTCGCCAGAGCCGCCGGCGGCCCGATGCGGGGGATCGTCAAGGAGTTCAAGAACATCAGCGTCAAACGCGACCTTACGATCACGCTGACACCCAGCAGGGGCCAGCCGATCATCAGCGGCGTTGAGCTGATCGCTGACTGAGGCCCGGCAGACGGTTGTCATGCCCGACAGAATTGGGGTACCCCGCCGAACAACGAACGGCCGTGGGCTCGGGGATTGGCGAGCTCGTTTTTTGTTTGGCGAATTCCGAGTTATATGATATGGTTTAGCCTGTGTTGCACCGCCGCCCCGCGAGCAATCGCCAGGTCGCATAACCTGGCTCAACTCAACAGGATGTCCTAAACAAAAAGGAGACGCACCATGTCAAAAGTGAATTCACGTTGTATCGTTGTTGTCCTGGCGTTGTTGGCGTTGGTTGCGGGCGCTGGGGTCGCCTCGGCGGCTGACGAGGTCACCTCCGTCAACGCCGTAGGATACATCAAAGTGTCTGTTAGCGCGGGCGGGCTGATGGAGTTCCTTCCCGGCGATCCGGTCGGTGACGTGAGCATGTCTGACCCGATCCTGGTGACCCAGCCCGGTCTTGTGCAGAGCAGCGCCGGGCTCGACGAGGTCAACACAGTCGATGCTGTCCTGACAGGCACGCTCCTGCCCGGCGGGGAGACATTTGAACTGACCGGTCCGATTGAGTTGATTGTCAAGGACAAGGGTTCCAATACCACCGGTTCGTGGGATACCGAGATGGTCAGCATGTCTCTGACCGGAAGCCTGCCAATTTCGGGCGGCTTGCCTGTGGAGCTTCGTGAGGATCCGGCCCAGGCGTCGACCGGCCACGTAAACGTCACCGATATCGGCGGCGGACTGTTTTTGATTGACAGCTTCTTCGACGTCTTTACCGAGTTGAGCATCGATGGCGGCGGATGGATCCCTGCGACAGCTTCGGATCGTTTCAACCTGATCCCCGAACCGGCGACAATGACTCTCCTGGCGATAGGCGGTATAACGCTGATCCGCAAACGCCGCCGACGGTAACGTCAAGCGATGTTAATCAGGGACAATGACGCCCGCGGGTTGTCGACGATTCCTGAACTGCAAAGATATGGTTAAGCGGCAAGGGGTTTTGTGTTAGAGTATGATGGTCTACACAATAGTCGTTTTATATCCTTCCAGCAGGACATGGCGTCATGAAGAGAATTGTTTTCGCTTTTATCGTTCTTTGGGTTCTTGGCGGGGTTTGCTTGCGGTCTCACGGAGCGGATACCGATCTGCCGGAGCTTCTCAACGGCAAGAACCTGCTCTGGAAGATGCAACTCGGGACCCACCAGTACACGATCCCAAAAGTTGACGCCGGTCAGCTTTTCATAGGGGTCAATGATTCGGGGCTGAAGCATGAGGCGGTCAATCGCACCAGGGGCGGGATATTCATGTGCCTTGACGCCAAGAGCGGCGAAATGGCGTGGCAATTGCCCGTGCCGCGAAACATGGCCGGGACCAGAGAACCGTATCACTTCAATCACTGGCAATGCGGGATATGCTCCACGCCGGCGATTGACGGGAAGTATCTTTATATTGTCAGTTCCCGCGGCGAGGTGTTGTGTGTCGATCGGAAAGGCCAGGCGGACGGCAATGACGGGCCGTTCAAAGATGAACTGAAGTACATGCAGGCCGCCTCGGAGTACAAACTCGGCAAGACCGATGGCGATATCGTCTGGAAATTCGATCTGATCAAACAGGCCGACGTTGTCCCGCACGATGTCTGCGGCAGTTCGCCGGTCGTGCTGGGCGACTACGTTTACGCATGCACGTCCAACGGACTTGACGGGCGCCACCGGAGAGTCGCGAACCCTAAAGCGCCGAGCCTGGTTGTGCTGCACAAGAAGACCGGCAAGCTGATCGCCGTAGAAGCCGAGAAAATGGGAACCCGCATCCTTCACGGCAACTGGTCCTCGCCGGTGCTCGCTAAGTTCGGCGGACGCGACATGATCCTGTTCGCCGGCGGCGACTGGACGCTTTATGCGTTCGAACCGTTCAAGCCGTCCGCCGGTCAAAAGGGCGTCGGCAAGCTCAGGAAGATCTGGCAGGCCGAGTGTTGCCCGAAGGAATACCAGGTCCGCGACGGCATGAGAATACGTTATTCGTCATGGCGGTCCAAGAGCCCCGACGGGCCCAGTGAGATCATCGGCGTGCCGGCGGTTCATGACGGGAAGATCTACACGACTATCGGACAGTCCCCCGTTCACGGGCGCGGCGGGGGAGCCGTAACCTGCATTGACGGCAAGACCGGTAAGGTGCTCTGGATGAACAAGAAGGTCGGAAGGAGCCTGGCCAATGTCCTGATCCATGACGGCCTGGCGTATGTGCCTGATTACTCCGGCAAGATGCACTGCATCGACGCGGCCAGCGGCAAGTCGCACTGGGAACACCAGATGGACGCCGGTGTCTGGACATGCTCTGCGTTTGAGGTCAACGGGACCATCCTGGTAAGCACCGAAAGACGCCGCACGCTCTGGGCCTTCAAGGCCGGACGAAAAAAAGCGGTCCTCGGCAAGTGCGGCCTGAAATCCGAATCGATCACGCCCGTGACCGCCGGCGGGATCATGTACTTCCCGACCCAGAAACGGATATTCGCACTGAAGGTTGACGCGGGGCTGATAGGAACGAACTGAGCCGACGCCGCAAAGGCAGCCCGCCGTGCGTGAGGGAAATCCTGGGGGAGTTCGCGTCTTGTCAATGCCTGCGCATACAATGCAGACGGTGCATTGGCATTCAAGTCGGCCGTGCTCTGAGAACTGAAAGCAAACGGTGATTACGGTGCCGGGAACAGGCCTCTGTTTTCGTGTCCGCCGAATCGCCTCAATTCCAGCCCGGTCGGCCTCGCGGTCACTGCAGAGAAAACAGCGAAGGAGAATAATCATGAGCGGTCATTTCAAAATGTTCGGCAAGGGCGTATTACTGATGATTCTGGCGGGGGTTGGGCTTCTGGGGGCCCCGTTGCAGGCGGATATAAAGTACACGGATTTTGACGGCGCCGAGACGATAGATATCGATCCGGGCTCCGATGAGATCATTATCGACGGGAAGAACAAGCTCGGTATGGATATCCATGATTTCACGTTGGAGCTAAAGGGTGTTGACGGCAAGGTTAAGATCAAAAGGGTAAAGGTTATGCCCGCCGATCGCAGGGGGAATCTCAAGGACACCAGCGACTGGGACGTCGATGACAACATGGACGGCAACACGCAGGGCGATTCGAAGAAAGGGAATATCGGATCTGGGTTCGCCAACGACAAAAACGCACCCGGCGGCAGGGCCAACGAGGCCGATAACGTAGACGACTCGCCGGGACAGAAGACCAGAGTTGACAGCAGCGGATTTGGAAACCCTTCGTGCTGCGGAGGCGCCGGATACGGAAAGGCTCCGGATCATGCCGAGCAGCAGGCGAAAAAGAACAAGACCGAAGACCCCGCCGAGTCGTACACTGACGATCGTGTCTCAAAGAGTGAGAAACGCGGTAGGAACAAGTTCCGCATAAAGATAAAGCTCACGGGAAAACTCAAGGCCGCCAAGAAGAAAGGCAAGTGCCAAATAGTCGTCACCCCGAGCACTGAAGGCAAGAAGACCGCGATGTACGTGCCCGACGGACTCCAGCCCGGCGGCGGCTTTGTCGGGATTGGATTCATCCATCCGGCGCCCGGGGTGCGGTTGATGGTCCCCAACAACACCGGTCACACACTGACGGCGGTCAAGATCAAGCCCAAGGGCGGGATAGATATTGTCGGCCTGTCGGAGATCGATCCGCAGACGGGCATCGAGCTGACCCAGTGCGATCTGGAAAAGGACACTACTGACGGAGTTCATTCACTGGCGCTGGACGAGCCGATTGCGCCCGGCGGGGCGGTTTGCATAGACGCAGCGATCGCACACTTCGAACCGAAGGGCAAAGGATCGGGCCTGGAACTGACGCCCGTGACGGACGATTCCAGGGCCTCGATGGCCTGGCCGCCGATCAAAGGCGTGTTGGTGACCTTCATTCCCTCGGGCAGGAACTACGGAGACATAGGCGATCTGGTCCTGACTAACACTACTGACAGGGAAGTGTCAGTGACAGTGCCTTCGGGTCTTCTGCTGGACAGCAACGATCCGGCGACCCAGGACCTGTATGTCGCCAGGGTCCCGACAGAGAGTCCGTGCGCCGGGGCGGAAGCAGTTGGCCAACCGGTTTCGATAAAACCCGGGCGGGCTCATGTCATCAAGAGCGTTCCGGGGTTCTGCCCCGATTTCGAACTGGCTTCTCCGTCAAAAGGCGACAGCGGAGTATACGCGGCCAGGCAGCCCGACAAGAAATCCGAAACGCTCCTTGCGACAATATTGCTGGTCGAGAAGGTTGATGTCGGTGAAATGAAACTCGAAGTATTCGGTAGCGTCAAGACCCGCGCGATGCTCGCCCAGGGCGCTCTCTGGATGGTTGACAGCAAAAGCGATGCGGTCGAAGGGAACGATGTGACAAAGAAGGCCTTGGAAGGGAAGTTCATCACCGCGTTCAAGACCGCGGCGAAAGGGGCCCTTGCGAAGATGGACGAAAACCAGAAGAAAAAAGCCGTGCAGTTGGTCGAGGCCGACGTGAAAGATATAGTCGCCAAGATAGCCTTCGTTTCAAAGGCGGCGACTCAACGGCAGTGATGAATGATGAATGATGAATGATGAAACGGCGCACGGCCAAACTCAGCCGTCGCCGTTGTCGCCGTTGCCTTTACATTTCCGTGTCTTCCGTGCTTTCCGTGGTTTAAAAGGGCCGTAGCCGTTGGCCGTAGCATTTCGGGAATTTCGTGGCAAATTCGCTGGTCGACTTACTACTATCGTGGGGCATGAACCTCGGAATTGATATCAAGAAGATTGACTGGAAGCCGACCGCCCTGATTTGTGTGGTCTGCTGCTATTACTGGTTCAGCGAGTATTACTCTGCGCCCCATTTTCTGCCGGCGTCCTGGGGCGTTTTGGGCCGATTCCTGCGAGACCCTTTTATCTACTTCGCCATCGGTGTTCCGTTTACCTGGCTTGTCCTCAGGCGCAATCCTCTCGATCTGGGGCTGCGGATCGGCCAGTGGCGCTTGTGGGTCCCGCTGGCCCTGGGGGCTTGCGTCTTTCTGGCGGTGCTGATTCCGATCGTCTGCTGTTTTGACCGCTCGCTCCTGGCGTATTACCCGCAGTACAAACCGGCGAAAGATAGTGTCGCCGCTTTTGCTTTGATGACGCTGGCGTCTGTCTTTTACATGATCGGCTGGGAGTATTTCAATCGCGGTTTCTTTACGCTGGGGCTTTCTCGTAAGTTCGGATACCACGCGGCCGCGATTGCGATGATGCCGTTCTTCTTCGCGCATTTCGGCAAGCCGCCGTTGGAGACGTTGGGTTCGATTTTCGGAGGCGTGCTCATGGGCCTGTTGGCGATTCGGGTCAAGAGCATCTGGCCGTGTGTGGTTATCCATTCCTTCATGCAACTATGGATGGACCTGTGCGCCGTTTACTGGTTTGCGTGAGTTGTCGGATCGCAGGTTCGCCCCTGGCGATAAATACTCGTTTGAACTTGATCCTGGGCCCCGGGCGCAATAACATCACGGTTCACCTTATTTGTAATAATAGATGATCAATGGTGATCACAAAGGAGAATCTTATGAGTACTCGTCGAAGTTTTCTACAGGGCGTAGGCGCAGTCAGCGGCCTGGCGATTCTTAATCCGCTGCTGTCTGGCGCTACTGTCCCGGCCCGACCCGCCAAGGCCAAATACATGGGCGATTTCGCCGCGCCGAAACTTCCCGTCGTCAAGTGCGCCTTTATCGGCGTTGGCGCCCGCGGAGGCGGACACTGCAACGACATCAGCAAGATCCCCGGCACGAAAGTCGTAGGCGTATGCGATCTTTATCAGGACCGCGCCGAGCGTTCGGTGAAGATGGCCAAGGCCAAGGGGCACGCCAACGCCAAGGCGTACTTCGGCGGGCCCAAAGAGTATCTCAAGATGCTCAAGGAGACCAAGCCCGACGCCGTGTTCATCGCCACGAACTGGAACGCTCACGCCGAGCACTGCGTAGAGTCCATGAAGGCCGGCGCACACGCATTCTGCGAAGTGCCGATCGCTGTGACCCTGAAGGAAATGTGGGATATCGTAGACACCTCCGAGGCCACGCAAAAACACTGCATGATGATGGAAAATGTGAACTACGGCGGAGCCGAACTGCTCTTCCTGAACATGTGCAGG
Source organism: uncultured Planctomycetaceae bacterium (assembly GCA_964392945.1). Taxonomy (GTDB): domain Bacteria; phylum Planctomycetota; class Phycisphaerae; order SM23-33; family SM23-33; genus BS750m-G57. The sequence goes on from CAYMSH010000063.1 coordinate 8,159, forward strand.
AAGGGTCTTCTGGGTCAGTTGCTGCACGCAGAGGCCGCGTACATTCATTCGCTTCGCGGACAGATGAACCAGGTCACGCGCGGCACCGGAAGCTGGCGGACCTACCACTATGCCAAGCGAAATGGCAATCTCTACCCCACACACGGACTCGGACCGGTGGCCCAGTACATGAACCTCGCACGCGGTGAAGATACGTTCGCATCGCTCGTGTCGTACTCCACCCCCGCGCTGGGCCGGAAACTCTGGGCCCAGAAGAAATTCCCCGCCGACCACAAGTGGAACAAGCTCGACTTCAAGGGCGGCGACCTGAACACCTCGATAATAAAGACCCGCCTGGGACGCACGATCATGGTCCAGTGGGACGAAACCACGCCGCGGCCTTACAGCCGTCACAACATGATCGTGGGAACAAAGGGCGCACTGGCCGGCTTCCCCAACAGGATCGCGGTCGAAGGACTCGGCAACGCGCACCGCTGGGCCGAGGGCAAGGACTTCAACGCGAAGACCAAAGAGTTCGAACACCCGCTTATCAAGAGGCTGAAAGCGAAGGTCGACAAACTCGGCCTCAAGGGCCACGGCGGCATGGACGGAATGATGAGAATGCGAATCATCGAATGCCTCCAGGAAGGTCTCCCTATTGACCAGAACGTTTACGAAGGCTGCTTCTGGTCGGCCGTCGGTCCGCTGAGCGAAACGTCAGTCGCAAACGGCGGAGCCCCGCAGGCGTTCCCCGACTTCACACGCGGCGAATGGAAGAACACCAAGCCGCTGTCAGTGGATATCTAACAGCAGGCCAAAGACAATACGCACAACAGGGGACGCGGCCGATACCGGCGGCGTCCCCTGTTTTTTTATGCTTAGTAACTCCCGGTCTCAGGAGCGATGTCTGCTGTCAGTCCGTCGACTTACTTTTTGCGGCGGATGGACTTGATCAGCACGGGGTTTATCGGCACGTTTGCGCGTCCGGCCGACATGCCTACTTCGACTGCGGCGATCTTGTCTACTACTTTCATCCCGTCGATCACTCTGCCGAACGCACAATAACCAAATCCGACGAAGGTCTTGTTGCGGTGATTCAGCATCTTGTTATTCACGAGATTAATGAAAAACTGTGACGTGGCGCTGTCGATCTCGGATGTTCTGGCCATCGCAAGCGTGCCTCGATCGTTTGGTTTGTCGGCGCTGGCCTCGTTCTTTATCGGGGCGCGGACCGCCTTCTTCTTCATGTCCGGGGTGAGTCCGCCGCCCTGGATCATGAAGCCCTGCATCACGCGATGAAAGATCAGGCCGTCAAAGTGTCCTTCGTCAACGTACGACAGGAAGTTCTTGACGGTGATCGGGGCCGCGTCAGCCCACAACTCGGCCGTGATTCGGCCCATCGAGGTTTCGATGACGACAACCGGCTTGGCGATCTTCTCGGTCTCGACGACAACGGGGGGGGCGACCGCCTCGGTATTGACGGCGACAGGCTCAGCCGGCTTGCTCGTGGGTTCAGGGGTCTTCGGCGTCGGTTCCGGCGGCGGTCTTCTAAACGGATTTTCGAAACTGTTGTCGCATCCGGCTGCGAGCATCATCGCTGCCAGCGCGAAGGTTGTGCAGATTGCTGTGATTCGTTTCATTTCTGTGATTTTCCAGGTTGGAATGTGCTTCTCCGGGAGTAATTTAAATCGGTGAATACCCGAGGTCGCAGTTTCTATTTGAACGGTTTCTTTTCCTTGATCACCGGTGCGCCGGGGCGCGGGTCCATCGGGAATATCTGGCCTTCGAGCATGTCGGCTCTCAGTTCGCTGGGGTCCAGTTGCGGCGGGTTCAGCGGCAGGACCTGCGCTCGTTTGGCCCAGGTTTGCCAGAGTGCTTTCAGCTCGGCGACTTTCTTCGGCATTTTCTTGGCCAGGTCGTTCATCTCGCAGCGATCTTCCCGCAAGTTGTACAGTTCCCAGGGACCTTTGACCGCGCCGTTTGTGACGAGTTTCCAGTCGCCCTTGATGATGGCGCAGTTGCCTTCGTGCTCAAAGTAGAGCGTGTCGCGGTCCAGCTCTTCGCCGAGGAACGTTTTTACCAGGCTTTCGCCTTCCAGCGGGATTATGTCGATTCCCTTGTGCTTTCTGGGGTACTCGGCGCCGGCTACGTCTACGCACGTGGCCATCAGGTCGATCAGGTGACCGGGGCCCTGGACCCATCCGCTGGTCTTGGCGTTGTGCTTTTTGAAGAAGGAGTTCCACGAAACGATCAGCGGCGAGGCGATCCCGCCTTCGTGCTCCCAGTGCTTGTAGAGGCGGAACGGCGTGTTCTGAGCGTTCGCCCATTCGCGTCCGCAGGCGATGTACGTGTTGGCCGGGCCGGATATCACGTTGGCTCCGCGATGGATCGGGCGGCCGTCACGCGTCCAGTTCGGAGCGAGGTTATACTGCAGGTGATTCGGATCGAGCGGCGGAACGCGTTTCTTGGTGTCCATCGGCGGGATGGTCTCTTCACACAGCCCGAACGGTTCGGCGCAGCCGCCGTTGTCCTGCAGGAACAGTATCAGCGTATTGTCGAGTTTGCCCTGGGCCTTCAACTCGGCCACGATCTTGGCGATGCCCTGGTCCATCCGGTCGACCATGGCGGCGTAGGCCTCCATGCGGGTGGGCTGGACTTTCTTCTTGGCGTCTGAAAGATCGTCCCAGGCGGGTACTTTCTCGTCGCGCGGGGTCATGCCCCATTTCTCGTCGACCAGTCCGATCTCGATCATCTTCTTGCGGCGCGACTTGCGCAGCTCGTCCCAGCCGGCGTCGTATACGCCCTTGTACTTGGCGATGTCTTCGGGCAGGGCGTGCATGGGCCAGTGGGCCGCGGTGTACGCCACGTAGGCGAAGAACGGCTTGTCCTTGCCGGTCTTCTGCTCCTGCTGGCGATGTTCCTTGAGATACGTCACCGTGTTGTCGGTGATCGCGTCGGTGAAGTAGAACTGTTTGGGCTTGTACTTCGCGTCGTTGACCGGGGTGATGTTCTTGTTTCCGCGGGTCAGCGAGGCCGGGTCGAAGAAACTCGCCGCCCCGATAACCATCCCGTAGAATTTGTCGAACCCGCGCTGCAGGGGCCAGTTCTTGCGCGATCCGGTGTCGCGGATGTTCGTTGTTACGTGCCACTTGCCGATCATGTACGTGCTGTAACCGGCCGGCCGCAGGGCTTCTGCGATCGTAACGCTGTTGGACGCCAGCTCGCCGCGGTAGCCGGGGAAGCCCTTGTCGCTGAGCATGTGCCCGATCCCGGCCTGGTGTGAGTACAGGCCCGTAAGCAGCGCCGCTCTGGTCGGGCAGCAGCGTCCGGTATTGTAGAACTGCTTGAATCGCACGCCGCCCTCGGCCAGTGCGTCCAGCGCCGGGGTCTTGACCTCGCTGCCGTAGCAGCCGATGTCCGAGATTCCCATGTCGTCTGACATGATCAGGACAATGTTCGGTCTCGGGGCGTCCTTGGCGGTGAAGCTGTTGCTCGAAACGCTTCGAGGCGTCGAAACGCAGGAGCTAAGGCAGGTGGCGCCGACCGCAGCGCCGGTGACTCGCAGAAAATCTCTTCTGTTCATGTTGGACCTCATGTTACTGGTCTGGAAAGTTGTTCGATCAGGATATGATATCTACAATCCGCGATGGCGCCACAGTAAATTATCGGTTTGAGGTCCGGTTTTTTCGTTTTTTGTCAGCGGGGCGAACCTTCCTGGCCAGGCATGTCTTGCTGCTGAGCGTTCAAGCTCGACACCCAGTGCCGTTGGTTCCGACATATCCGGATTGAATGTTTACCGCTTGACGGTTCTGGCAAAACGCCTTACGATCCGGCCAGAACGAAAGGGCGTGCAATGACTGAAGATATGACTGATGTGACGTTGCCCCTCGATATCAAGGATCTCGGCGAGCCGATCATGGGCTGGATCATGACTGTGGTCTGGGGCGCCCTGGCGGCGCTGCTGGGCGTTACTCTGATCGCCGAGGGCGTCTCCAGGGGGTTCGACAAATACTGGTGGGTCGCCGTGCCGACGTTGTTGTTCGGCTGGCTGAGCCTCAGGGCGTTGGAGTCGGCTCGCGGGCGGAAGTTCTACACCGTCACCGCAGACGAAGTGCAGGCCAGGATTCGGAGGATAAAGTCCTGGTGTCACTGGACCGAACCGATGGGTAACTACAGGGCGGTCGAAATATCGTCTGAACACCACAACGTCGGCCAAGGCGCTGAAGGCGGCTCGTTCACCACCACGCTCATCCATTCTCAAGATTCATCAAAGAACGTGTATCTCATGGGCTGGAGCTGGTCCCGCAACGGGGTCCACAGCAAGAATCAGCAGGGATCCGCCGCGGCGATCTACACCAACCAGGTAATAGAGCTTCTGGGCCTGTCTTGCGATACCTATAATGAATGATGCATCTTGACGATAGCTTTAACAATCTGCAGCATGTCGGCGCTGGGCTCAAAGGCCGAATTCCGGCCCTTGTTGTCAGCCTAATTCACATTGCGTGCAATTCCGGCGGGAATCTAAGCGTTACAAACAGCGGGGCGGCGGATATGATATTCGCTCGAACTTAATCTATGAGACTTCCCGGAGATGGGCAATAAAAAGGATCGCAGCTAATGAATAGACGACACTTTCTAAAGACCGCAGTTATCGGCGGAGCCGCACTGGCCGCTTCGACTACATGCAGGCGAGGATTCGCCGCCGAGGCCAAGGGCAAGCCCAACTTCATCATCATCTTCATCGATGACCAGGGCTACCAGGACCTCGGGTGCTTCGGGTCTCCGAACATCAAGACGCCGAACATCGACCAGATGGCCAAAGACGGCATGCGGTTCACCGACTTTTACTCCGCGGCGTCCGTATGCACCCCGTCGCGAGCGGCGCTGATGACCGGCTGCTACCCCGAACGCGTCGGGAACCTGGGCGTCCTGTTCCCGCGGAACAATACGGGCCTGAATCCCGAAGAGACAACGATCGCCAAAATGCTCAAGGGCTCGGGCTACGCCACGGCGTGCGTAGGCAAATGGCATTTGGGCCACCTAAAGGAATTCCTGCCCACCAGCCACGGCTTCGATTCATACTACGGCATCCCGTACAGCAACGACATGGGAATCGCGGCCGACATGAAGCTGGCCAAAGATATCGTGCTGCGTGAAAACGAGACGCTCGAAACGATGAAGAAGTACAAGCGGAATCTCGTGCCGCTGATGCGAGGCGAGGAAGTCATTGAATATCCCGCCGACCAGAACACGCTGACCAAGCGATACACTCAAGAGGCGATCGCGTTCATCAAGAAAAGCAAGACCGCCGGCAAGAGCTTTTTCCTCTACATGCCGCACACCATGCCGCATATCCCGCTTTACGTTTCACCTGAGTTCGAGGGCAAGAGCGACGCGGGCTTGTATGGCGACTGCATCGAGGAGATCGACTGGTCCGTCGGGCAGATCATAAAGACCCTCAAGGCCGAAGGGATCGAGAAGGACACGTTTATCGTATACACGTCCGACAACGGTCCGTGGAACCTCAAGGGCAACGATACCTGCAAAGTAAAGGGCAACATGAATCGCAGGATCGGCGGTTCGGCGCTGCCGCTGAAAGGGTACAAGTTCCAGAAGTCCGAAGGCGGAATGCGCGAGCCGACGGTGATGTGCTGGCCCGGCAGGATCCCCTCGGGCAAAGTCTGCGGCGAGCTTGCCGGCACGATCGACATGCTGCCGACAATCGCGGCGCTGTCGGGCGCCAAACTGCCGGAAAAGAAAATCGACGGAAAGGACATTACCCCGCTGATCGAAGCCAAACCCGGAGCCAAGACGCCGCACGAGGCGTATTTCTACCGGACCGTGGGAGTACGCTCCGGCGACTGGAAGTTCATCGGCAACAAACTGTACAATCTGTCGAAGGACATCTCCGAGTCGAAGGACCTGTCGAAGGACAATCCCGAAATCGTCGCACGCCTGAAGAAGCTGCTGGCCGATCACAAGGCTGAGATGGGCAAAGAGAGGCGACCGGCCGGACGGGTCGGACCCGTGAAGCCGAGACGCAAAAAGAAGCCCGCCAAAAAGAAGCCCGACAACAAGAAGAAACAGTAGCCGCCGGCTGCTGATAACTGTAAATCGAACCGATTGAAAACTGACTGCGAACCCCAGGAGATAATACGATGATGAAATTTACGACTTACTCACTGCTCTGCGTTTCCGTTCTGGCGATGATCGGCGGATGTGCGGCCCCCGAGGGCAACACGGGTCTCAAACCGTTTGGAACCGTGGCGAAACTCGACAACTCGGCGTTCTACAAGGCTGACGGATCGTTCGATCAGGAGGTGGCCAAGAAAGCCTACTATGACATGATGCGCGCGTATCACTACCCGATCCCGGCCCAACTGAAGAGCGATGATTTCTGGACCGCCGACTTCAAGCAGGGTCAGTTCGCCAAGCTCGGCATGGCCGGCATCTTCTGGAAGAACGTCGTGGGCAAATACGGCGACGTTGGCGCCAAGGCCTACAAGGGCGAATTCAAGGACACCGATTACGGCTACCTCGGCCACGAGATATTCCTCCTGCCGGGCCAGATGCTCCCGGAGCACAATCACTACGGCAACGGCAGCAAGAAGGGCTTCGGACCGAAGATGGAGACTTGGCACATTCGCCACGGTTCAGTGGAGTTCTTCGGCGAGTACAAGGGTCCCGAGAACGAACTGCCGGTAACCGCTCTGGGCGTAAGCCAGCGGCCCTGGGGCTACGGCGAGAAGTGGTTCCGTTCGAAATTCGTCAAGCGGCTCGACGCCGGCGGGATCTACTCGCTGAACGATCCGGAATCGTATCACTTCATGCGGGCCGGCCCCAACGGAGCGATCGTCGCCGAATACGCCACGTATCACAACGACGTGAAGTTCAGCCATCCCACGATGGAATTCGGAAACTCAGACGCCGCGAAGATCACTAAACTGAAGAAGGAATAAGAACCGACAGTTTACGCATCCGCAACTTGTTTGAGTGCAACGGCGACGGTGACAATGGCGATAACGGCGCGACTTGGTTCGCCGTGGGCCGTTGTCGCCGTTTTCTGTATTTCCGTGGTAAGGCCTCCTGGCAGTTATCGGCAAACCATGATGTCGATGCGGTTTCCCCGGCCGATGGGGGGGACGGCTATTGACACCGGGCGATCGGCGTGATTCAATGCGGTCTGGTTTTCTGGTGTTATTGGAGTTGATTGCGTAATGACCAAACAGATTGTGTATGTGCTTTCCACTAACTATGCCGGTTCGCATCTGTTGTCGCTGCAGTTGGGATCGCACAGCAAGGTGGTTTCCGCCGGTGAGCTGCTCCATCGAAGGCGTCCGGGCTTCGGCGATCTGTGCCATCGGTGCGATTCGGATGAGGTTTGCCCGGTCTACGCCGGCCTCCAGGGGCGCCCGGTCTCTACGTTTTACCGGAGAATATTCGAGAATCTGGCGGCGTATGACGAGCAGATAGAGACAGTTGTAGACAATTCCAAGAAGATCAGGTGGGCCAGACGTTCGGGCCGAAAGGCGAACTTCACCAAGAAGTATATTCACCTGATCCGTGATCCGCGCGCCTTGATCCGGCGCTGGACAATGAGCTTCAAGACCGCCGCTTCAAAGAAGAAGATAAGGCTCAAGACCGCACGTCATTGTCCGATGCATTTCCTGGATGTCCTGCGGGGCGACGAGACTAACGTGTACCTCTGGTATTGGCTCTTCAAGAACCGCCGGATAACGAATTACATCAAGTCAAAACGCCTGGACGCCAGGGTTGTTACTTATCACGATCTAGTCGCTTCCGGGCCGCAAGTGCTGAGCGAATTGACCCAGTGGCTCGGGCTGGATTACGAACCGGGCCAGGAGCAGTACTGGAACTTCCAGCATCACGGAACGGTGAAAACTTCTTACATGAAGCCTCCCTCCGACGAGCGGATGACTCTCGATCAGAGATGGAAGAGCTTCCTGGACCCCGAAACGCAGGACGCCGTATTCAACAATCCCAGGATCCGGTCCTATATAGATCAATTGGGAATCGAGTTCGATATTGAAAACGGGCTCATCGGCAAGCCGAGCGATCAGGCTTCAGTGTGAGGCGCCGCCGAAATGTCTCCAGTCGAGCTTGCTTGGAAGAGGCTCCGGGCTTATATTAACGAATACGAAGCTGTGTCGAGAAACTTCTGTGTTCTGTCAGGAGATACGCCATGTCAAAGCAAGTGAACGTTACGCGTCGGGGTTTTCTCAAGTCGGCGGCAGTCGGATGTGCGGCCGCTGGACTTCCGGCGATTGTGCCTTCGTCAGTGTTCGGAGCCCAGGCGCCCAGCGAGCGGATTAATGTCGGGTTCATCGGCGTGGGCGGTCGCGGCTCCGGTCTGCTCGGGGCGTTCATGCGCCTTGACGAGGCGCGAGTGCTGGCGGTCTGCGACGTCAAGAAGACCCAACGCGATCGGGCCAAGGCCCGCGTCGACAAGAAGTACCGCGGTTCCTGCACAGCTTACGCCGATTTCCGCCAACTCTGTGTCCGCGACGATATCGACGCGGTGGTAAGCGCAACGACAGATCACTGGCACGTGCTGACGGCGCTGCAGGCCGTGCGGGCCGGCAAAGATGTCTACGTTGAAAAACCGCTCGGCATGAGCGTTGAACAGGGCCAGGCGCTTCGCGATGCGGTGCATCGATACGGACGCGTCTTTCAGTTCGGCACCCAGGAGCGGTCGAACCGCAACACGCGATTCGCCTGCGAGATGGCCCTCAGCGGCCGGGTCGGGAAGATCCATACCATCACCGTCGCATCGCGGTTCAGCAAGGTCTCGCCGAACTATCCGACCCAGCCGATTCCCGACGGGCTGGACTACGACATGTGGCTCGGAGCAGCCCCCTGGGCGCCGTACACCGCAAGCCGCGTTTCCAATCACGGCGGCTGGTTCCATATCCGCGACTACGCGCTGGGATTCATCGCCGGATGCGGAATACACACCGTGGACATGGCCCAGTGGGGCAACGGCACCGAACTTACCGGGCCGATCGAGGTTTCGGGGATCGGCGAGTTCCCGTCAGACGGATTGTGCGACTGCGCTACTGGCTGGGATGTGAAACTCAAATACGCCAACGGCGTCACCATGCGGTTCACCGACGGTAAACGCCAGCCGCTCGGCGTGAAGTTCGAGGGGCCCGACGGGTGGATATTCGTCAAGGAGGGGCACCTCGGCGGTAATGTCAATGCGAACCCGAAGGCACTCTTGCGCGAGCCGATCGGAGCCAGCGAAGTGCACTTGCCTGTCAGCGCGCATCACCAGCGGAACTTCCTGGAATGCGTCAAGACCCGAGCGCGGACCATAGCCCCGATCGACGTGGCCGTGCGTAGCGATACGCTGGTGCAGCTAAGCGACATCGCCATGCGCCTCGGACGCAAACTCAAGTGGGACCCCGGCGCAGAACAGTTCGTCGGCGACGAGTACGCAAACCGTATGCTGAAACGTCCGATGCGCCCGCCGTGGCGGCTGTAGGCGCCGATAATCAGCTTTTCATATATTGACACGGTAATTTTTATTATCGACGTAGGTGCTGTTCATTAAATCAGTTAGGGGATTTGTTGCGTTCTGAACGGGGATTCTTCTTGAAAAATGCAAACGTTTGTTTAAAACTGACGTTTATTATGTAACTGGAGGCCGTTATGTCATCGACTGATACTGAACAATCGACTCGCCAGAGGCTGCTGAACGCCGCTGGCGAATGCTTCGCCGAGCACGGATTCCACGGCGCTCCGGTCCGCGAGATATCTCAGCGCGCCGGGGCGAATGTAGCCGCGGTGAACTATCATTTTGGCGACAAATTCAAACTGTACGAAGCGGTTCTGCTCGAAGCGATCAACTATGTCGAAGACCGTTTCGCGGCGCTGCGGGCTCAGAGCGACTCGCTTGACGCAGCTCAGCGTCTGCACGATTTTGTCGGAGCGCTGCTCATGGGCGGGCTGGACCCGAATCGTCCGGCGTGGCACTGCAGACTTCTGTGCCTTGAGATGGCTGACCCCGGCCCGGCCGTTGAGACGCTGTTCGCACAATCGATCGGCGGCCGATTCGCGATGCTCAGGCAGATCGTTTCCGATCTGCTCGACCCGCCGGGCGATCAGACGGAGATTACTCTTCACGCCTGCAGCGTCCTGGGACAGACTCTCTACTACCTGCAGAATCATCAAACCGTGCCGAAGGTGCTGCCGGATTTCGAGTTTGACGCAAACCGGCTCGACACGCTCACCACTCACATTACCCGATTCTCGCTGGCGGCGATCGAAGGACGAAATCGCCTCGCCGCAGAACGATCGGACGGATAACCGGCCATGAAAAAACTATCGATACCAATGCTGACGATGCTGGCCGCGATGAGCATGACTCTATGCTCGTGCTGGCCGAAAGTCAGGCAGACTGACGTTAATTCGGTGATCGCAACCGAGAAAGCGTTTTCGCTGTCAGGTTCAGCCAAGATTCCCGACAAATGGTGGACCGCCCTCGACGACGCCGAACTTAACAAGCTGATCGAATCGGCCCTGAGGGAGAATCTTGACCTGATCGCGACATGGGACCGGCTGGCCGAGGCCCAGGCGACCGCACGACGCAGCGATGCGGGATTGTACCCCTCGCTTACAGGAGACGGCGGAGCCTCGCGAACGCGGACTGAAACGCACAAGGGCCCCGGCGGATTCGGAGCTCCCGCCGGAACAACGTACACCAGCAACTTCTCGCTCGGACTCGTCGCGGCGTACGAAGTCGATCTCTGGGGTCGGGTCCGCTCGACCAGCGACGCTGCGGGCCTTGACCTGCTGGCCTCGCAGGAGGATCTCGACGCGGCCGCGATATCGCTGACCGCTGAAGTCGCGAGGGTCTGGTTCGCGCTGCTGGAGTCCCGCCAGCAACTGGCGCTGCTGGATTCGCAGATCGAGACTTCCAAGCAGATTCTCGAACTTGTCGAATTGCGATTCGGGCTCGGCAAGGTTCCGGCGATCGACATGCTGCAGCAGAAGCAGCAACTTGAATCAAAACGCGCCGAGAAAGCCCGCACCGATTCGGTCAGGGGCGTCCTGGTTCACCAGTTGGCGGTTCTCCTTGGCAAGGCTCCGGGCAAGTTCAAGGCGCCCGGCGGTCTGCTGCCGAAATCACTGCCGCAGCTCCCTGATACGGGCCTGTCGGCTGATCTCATCCGCAGGCGCCCCGACGTTCGCAGCGCGCATTACCGCGTCGCTGCGGCCAACAAGCGAGTAGCCGCGGCGATAGCCGACAGGTTCCCGCGAGTCAGCCTGTCTGTGCAGGCCGGAACGTCGACCACGCGAGTTCGCGATCTGTTCGACAACTGGTTCGCCACGCTGGCCGCTAACCTTACCGCTCCGATTCTCGACGGCGACGCCCGCGCCGCGGAAGTCGATCGCAGCAAGGCCGTCGCATCGCGGCAACTGCACGGATACGCACAGAAAATACTGTTGGCGATAAAGGAAGTTGAAGACGCACTCGTCCGCGAGTCGAGACAGAGGAGCTACATAGATTCGCTCCAAAAGCAGCTTGTTCTTTCCCAGGACGTCATCGCCAAGACCCGTCAACGCTACGCCAACGGCGACAGGGCTGTTGACTATCTCAGAATCCTGGCGACGCTGGAATCGCACCAACGCCTGCAGCGAACAATCCTCCAGGCTCGTCGCGAACTGATAGATTTCCGCGTGAGCCTGTATCGCGCCCTGGCCGGCAACGCCGCTCGAGACGCCAACACCGCCGGGAACACGAACACCAAAGAGGTCGAAAAGTGAAGACAACGCCCCCAGAAATACCGAGTCCCGGCCCGCGGCCCGAAGTACAGACTCCCGGCCGGATGCCAAAGCGCCGCAGACCTCTGCCGATCAGGATTATTATCCTGGTCCTTATGATAGTCATGCCGCTTATCGCGTTGGTCTGCGGGATCGTCGTGGCGATCTACTTCATCGCCAGCGCTCCCAAGGCCGAGCAGAAAACCGCCGTTCAGGAGGCCCAACTGGTCAAAGTCGAGACCGTCCGCAGGGGCGACTACCAGATCGTAGTGAAGGCCATGGGCGCCGTCACGCCGTCAAAGCGAATAACGCTCCAGCCGCAGATCAGCGGGCAACTCATCGCCGTCAGCGAAAAGTTCGTACCCGGCGGGCTGTTCGAAGGCGGTGAGACTATCGTCAAGGTTGACCCCGAAGACTACGAACTGCTCGTAAAACAGCGCAGTGCCAATGTCGTGAAAGCCAAGCACGATCTCAAGATCGAACAGGGCCAGCAGGTCATCGCAAAACGCGAGTTCGAACTGATCGGAAACGGCGGGTCGTCAAGCGGAGCCGTCGATCGAGATTTGATACTCCGCAAACCGCAGCTCGAACTGGCCGAAGCATCAGTCAAATCGGCCCAGGCCGCACTCGACAAGGCGCTGCTGGACAAGAAACGAACCACGATCACCGCTCCGTTCAACGCCGTGATAATAGACAAGCAGCAGGTCGATCTCGGTTCGCAGGTTTCCCCTAACTCGCCGATCGCCGTGCTGGCCAATACCAATGAGTTTTACGTTATCGCCTCTGTTCCGATCAGCAGCCTCAAGTGGATCGGACTGGGCCAGGGACGCAAGCTCCTGGAAGGCGCCGAGGTGCGGATATACAACAAGACCGGCTGGTCCAAGGGCCAGAAACGGACCGGGCGAATCATCGGTCTGCTCAGCACGCTGGAGACCCAGGGACGTCTGGCCAGGGTCCTGGTCTCTGTCACCGACCCGCTGTGCCTAAAGCCGCAAGATCCGAAACTGCCGAAGCGCCCCAAGCTGCTGCTGGGTATGTACGTGAGCCTCGAGGCCGACGGGATCAAAGAGAAAGACGTCATACGCATCAAACGCACATCTCTTAGAGACAACGACAC
>CAYMSH010000064.1:0-20649 GCA_964392945.1 uncultured Planctomycetaceae bacterium
ACATTCTCAAGCGGCTTGTTGTTCACGTTGCCGGGTTCAACCTTGGTCTTGTAATGCGCAAGCTGTTCTCGGTGGGCAAGCCGCGGGTCCTCCAGGACCTCGGAAGCGGCATTTTGCCGGTTCTTAGGTCGATATTTGCGGTCCTCAGCGATCTGTATCGTCCCCGGGCGCCAATCCTGGTTCGCATCGACCAAAATGAGGCGTTGGCCCTCCGCATTCGGGCGGCGTAACGAGCGGCGAAAATACCGGGCTTTTCAACGGACTGCTAGCGGAACCATCCGGCGCCGTTACTATTTCCGCTGAAGGCTCCGCTCGGAGCCAGAGTCTCGCTCGAACTTACCCAGCCGTCTGGCGGTAAGCCGCTGCAGTGGCGGGCTGTCAGGATTTTATCGATACCGTCGCCGGCGTATCGCCTGGTGGATATCATGGAATCGGTCGGCCAAGGCGACACAAAGGTCTCCTACGGGCTCGGCCAGGCACTGCAGTCGGCCCGTATAGGAAACGCCGAGAAACTCGCCGCACTTGCAATAAGCCGACTCGGCGGCAGAGTTAACTTTAGACGCCGTCAGGACACGAAACTCCCGACAGACTCACTGGCCAATGTCCTGCTCGGCGAGGACTGGACCGGCGGCGATAAGTCGTTTGTCCGGATGTTCGACACGTTTAAGAAGATGCCCAACCTGAAGAAGTTGCTGGTTACCGAAAAGTCCGGCGTGTCGGCCGCCGCGGTCGCCAAACTGCAGTCCGAAATGCCGAAGCTGAACATTACGCGAATCGTCGAACGAATCCCTTCTTCTTTGACCTGGACCAAATGCACCGTCACCTGGCGGAATCACACCGGCAAGAGGGTCCTGGTCCTGTACATCAATCAAAAAGGCAGGCTGCAGGGTTCGCGTCATCTGGCGGCGGGTCAGACCTTGGTGCGCGAGGCGCGAAGCGGATACAGCTACGAAGCCCATTACTATCGGGATGAATACAAAAACTGGGAAGATTACAGATTGACCCTTCCGCTTTCGAGTTTCATCGTCAAAGACGGCGCGGTATGGGACATCAGGCCCTGACTAATGGCGATTTGATCCGTTTGAGATTGGCCCGGCGGCGTTTTGTGTTCTATTCTTCCTGTGGAGAACAGGACACAATGAACGAACGCACATTATTTGAAGCACTCGAAAATCGGATACTCTTCAGCGCCTCGCTGGAAACGGGATTCGGCGATCTCGGACTGGATCCCGGAGCGATCGTCACAAGCACGCTGATAAGCGCCGGCGACACTGGCGCGGAAATCGGCCCGATCATCGGCGCCGTTGATCTGCTGGATCTCGCTACTTACCCGGCGCCTGACGCATCTTGACGTCGCCGCTGCACTTGGCGCCTTTGACTTTGTCGACCTCCATCTTCAAGCTGTAGCGGGCCGACGGTTTGTAGTTCTTGACCGTCAGGCGGTAGACGTTGTTTACGTTCGTCTTACCGGCCCATCCCGGGCGAACGTCGCGGGATATCTCCCGCCCGCCCTCATATAACGCCATCCAATACGTCGACAGCGAATGCTTGCCAGAGGTCACCACTCCCGCCGCTTCGTATGTCCCGGCGCCATTGACCACCTCTGAGGCGTCGAATTCGAACATGTATTCTTTCCGCAACTGCTTATCGGTCCAGGCGCCGATCTTCACGAAATCCTTGAAATAGTCGGCCGGGTGCTTCCGCATCTCGACAACGCCGCAAGCGTATCCGATCTTGAGAATATCGAGTCGCTTCAGCGCGGCGTCCAATCGCGCGGCGAAGCTCTTGTAATCTTTACGCCCCGGCTCGGTCCACGCCGCTTCGGCGTAGGCGAATATCCGCGGGTAGACCTGGAACTCCATTCGCTCGACGGTCTGGATCCACTCGCCCCACATCTGGCAACCCAGCCCGACGACTTTGGATTTGTACTTGTCCTCCAGCCCGCGCGGGATCGGATTGAACGCGTATGCACGCGACAGCGGAATCTTGCCGTACGGATAGTCCAGATACGTGCTGCTGTGCGTCGAGTTCACCGTGTCGTGCCCGGCCCGGATCGCCGCTGTCATCTGGTCCGTGCTGCCCTTCCAGAACTGCACGACCGCGTCGGTAGACAGCCTGGCGACGCCCTTGACCGCCGGGCCGCCGTGGACCTGATCGCCGGTTATCTCGTTCCAGCCCATGATGTGGCGGCCTTTGGCCTCGACGATCTGCGAGATCCGGTTGGTGAAGTAGACCTGCACGTCGCTGTAAGTTTTCAGACCCTTGGACTTCATGAGCTTTGTGACTTCATCGCTCTTTTGCCACAAGCCCGGCTGGACTTCATCACCGCCGATGTGGATCACTTTGCCGGGGAACAGCGCGACGACCTCGTCGAGAATCTCCGAGATCATCTTGTAGACGTTCTCGTCGGCCACATTATACAAATTCGAATGCTTGCCGAACGTTACCGGCACTTCGATCTTCTTGCCGCCCATACCGAGCTGCGGATACGAAGCGATCGCGGCGCTCGCGTGGCCGGGCATGCCGATCTCGGGAACGATAGTAATGTGGCGCTTCGCGGCGTATGCGACGATTCGCTTGATCTGCTCTTGGGTGTAGAAGCCGGCGTGGGCTTTTCCGCTTCTCAGCGGGCTCTTCCATCCGCCGATCTGCGTGTCCTTGCGCGTCGAGCCGATCTGAGTGAGTTTGGGATACTTCTTGATTTCGATCCGCCAGCCCTGATCGTCAGTCAAATGCCACTGGAACACGTTCATCTTGCAGCGGGCCATCGCGTCGAGCAGCTTCTTGACTTCCTTTTCGCCTTTGAAGTTCCGAGCTTCGTCGAGCATGAACGCACGCCACGAGAAGCTGGGCTTGTCCCTGATCTCAACGCCCGCGACGAACCATTTCACGCCCGAGACGCTCTTGGGACTAACGACTTCAGCAGGCAGCATGGCAAGCAGCGTTTGCACACCGTAAAACGCCCCGGCCGCCGCATTCGCACTGATCTCAACACGCTTATCATTGACACTGAGCAGATACCCTTCGGCGCCGAGCGACTTATCGTCAATCTTACGCAGGCGGATTCCCGCCTCTAACGCAGACTTCAACTCAAAGCCGCTGCAAGCCCGAAGCGTTCGGGCCAGATAGTCGCCCTCGTTCTTGAACGCAACATCACTGTCAATCGTCGTCTCGGCGGTTATCGCATAACCGCCGGAGGTGGTCTTCAGCGATGTCGGACGCGGGATTATCGAGGGCTCAACAGCCAGGGCGACACTCGACAGCAGCAATGCGGTAAAGACGGATATTCTCATGGCGAAACCGGGACTTTCTGTTTGGTTAGTACGTTCTGGGTTACTCGGCGGTGATTCTGGAAAATCGGTTTGGGCAGGTGCTGGTCTTTCGGCGCCGGTTTGGCGGCCACGGGCCTGTCGGCAAGTATCCATGCCTCTGTCAGCACGGTTGCTGCGGGCTTTTTCTCTGCTGCGGGGTCGGCCTTGAGTTGCACGTGCAGCGTTATCGTCTTGCCGCGGTATTGGAGAAGATCAAACGCGTGAATGCTCCATCGGGCGTCCTTGGACGACTGGCGAGCGAGGAGGGATTTTCCGTCTACGGTGAGTACGGCGTTGATCGTCGCCCAGGGCTGGACGATCAGTTCGTAACGTTTCATCGCCTCGTCGGGAACTTGAAATTTCAGTGCGATCGTTTTGTCGGCGACACTCGCGGTCGCTGTCGGCAGCGGTTTGGGCCTCAGCACGCTAGTTGCAGAAGGCTTGCCCGGCTCGATTTCGTAGACGATCACAGTGTCGCCGGGAACGGTTACTTTGAACGCCTGGCCTGAAGTCAGCGACCAAGGCATCTGTTCGACAAACGGATAGATCGCGCGTGCTCGGTAGGCCTTGGATTCGGCGCCGCGGTAGTAGACCGTCCAGTCGAACGGTACGGTAAGCGTTTGAGCGTTTCGGTTGGGGTTGCGAACGGTAAGAATCGCCCTGCCGGCGACCCAACTGATATGCCCGTAGATCTCGCCCTTGCCGGGATCACCGCCGATTATCACGGTGTTCTTCAGGCGCTGCTGATTGCGCTGGGCCCAGCCGGAGGCCCGCCCCAGCACTTCCCACATTTCCTCGTTGACCAAATCCAGCGTGAGATACAGTTCCTTGACCATCGTCCCGCGTGCGTAGTACATCACCACGTGATTCGACCAGTTCTCCAACAAATCGTTACCGTCGGTGAACGGCTTCTTACCGGCCGAGATTATCCCATGGGTCATGAAGTTGGCGATCGGAATGACCGGACGGGCGCAACGCTGGGGATTGTTGAAGTTCTGATAAAAGTACTCGTCGCGGTAGGATGTCGATCGATCTCGATGGGCCAGGTGCGGATACTTTCGCGAATTGCCCGAATCGCCGGACATCATCCACAATGCATCGACGTGCTGAAGCCACCAGGGCGAGAACCACGAACCGTTTGTGTAGTTCTGGTAGACCGCCGGGTTCAATTCGAGTTCGTACTTCAGCAATCCGAGCGTCACGTCAAGGCAGGCCTCGCGTGCGTGTCGTTGGGTCAGGCCATTGCTGGTGAAGTTGTGATTGAAATCGTGCTTGATGTAGTCCACCCCGGCGTCTTTGATCAGGAACTTCAGGGCCTTCTTCAGATCGCTCTGGTATTTCGGGTCGAGGATATCGAAGTAGCTCTTGCCCTGCATCCACCTGAACTCGCGTTTAAAACCCTTGGTGTACGCCGACTTGTACCCGATCTTCAGCCCGTGGGCCGTCGAGTTGTTCGTCCCGTCCAGCGCCATCCAGATCCCCAGGTGCGTATCGTCATGTTTCTTCAGCGCCTTGGCCAGGTCGGGCAGCGGCGAGTGCGTGGCGTTTACCTGCGGTTGGAATATGTCCTCGAACGATTTGGTGTTCTGCCACCCGTGATCGGGCACGATCGCGTCAAGTTTGGCGCCGTACTTCTTCAGCTTGTCGTTGATCGGCTTGTAGACGTTAGGAATGAAGTTCTCGACGCTGAGATTCTTGCCCTTGGGCGAATACCAGTTGTTGTAGTGGAAATGGCTTCGCGGGGGCTTTCGCGTCTCGTTTATATAGTCGAACAGCCCCAGTTCGGCGTTGTCGCCCTTGGTTTTGCTGATACCGATAACGGCGTGTTTCGAGGTGATGCCCCATCGCCCCGAGTTCTGCTCGCGAGCCTCGCCGGGGTAGTGGAAGACCGTGATGAGCCCCTTCCGCGGCGCCAGTATCTTGTCGCGCCCGGCCAGATCGATCATGTAGTCCCAGCGGTAGAAATAGTCGGGTTTGGCGAATCCGTCGCTGTGTCGGCTGTAGAAACACGGGTAGTCGGCGCCGACGAACCAGTTCCCGACGAAGACCGCTTCACCCCGCCCGCCTCGCGAAGCTCTCGTCGGCGTGGAGAACCGCAGCACACTGAGGCGATCGATCTTGTCGCCTTTCTTCATGTCGAGCATGATAATCTTGTGCAGATACGCCCCGGCGCCCAGCGTATATCCGACAGTCACGTCGCTCGGCGCCTTTGGCGACGTCGCGCCCCTGGGCTTGTAGTTGATCCGCAGCGTCTGAGTCCCGTCATTGCCGATTATCCGCTTCGGATCGCTGGCCAGATAGTCTTTCGCCGTCACGCGGGTGTCGTCGAAAAGCAGAATCTCAAACTCGTCGCTGTCGATCGCAATCGCATCCGACCCATCGGCCCGCGAAAGTGCGGAGTTGGACCACACGCCATCGACCAACTTGAAGTCTGCACGAATATGCTTATTGGCAAGCCGGATCGTTTTTGCTTCCGCCGCCCAGACCGCAGAAGCGCACAAACAGACCGCCAGACACATCAAAGTTCCCAAACGCCTCATGAATCACATTCCTTTTCGCCAGACAAAGCGGTCTATTTCATCTCGTGAGCGGAGGGCTTCACGCCCTTTTTGAACTTGTTGAAGCCGAAGCGGCTCGGGTTGTACTCGCCTACGACGTCAACGTTCGATTTGGCGGGTATCTTCTTCTCCAGGCCGACGCACCAGTACGACGCGTTAACCAGCATGCGGCGGAGGCCTTCGTTGGCCACATCCACCGCGTCGCCCATGGTCGTAAAGAACACGCGTCCGACCTGGCCCTTGGCGCCCTTGTACGTTTTCGTCCAGGCCATCGACATCATCGGATTGTTCTTCCTGCCTTCAGCGGGCTTGTCAGTCGGCTTCATCCCGTCGATCACCTGGCCTTTGAACAGAACGGTGCTGCCTTCGGGCATCTTCTTGGGTGAGACGTAAACGTCGGTAGGCCCCCAGATATCGGTGCAGCCCTGGACTATCGGATGATCCTTGGCCTCGGGGACCAGAACGCCGCGTGTGGATTGGCGACCATGTCGGCCGTGATGCCCCATCCAGGTCTGGCCGAGAATGCGCCGGCCGAACCCGCCCTTCCAGACTTTCCCCTTCCAGCAGAATCGTTCGTAGGTCTTGCTGCTCTTGAGCCAGAAGGCGACCAGCCCGGCCCGCATGCCGATCACCGGCTTGCCGGCGTCGATATAGTCGGCCACATGCTTCATCTGGTCGTCGGGCAGATCGCGGAAACGCGTTGCGATTATCATCAGGTCGGCGGTCTTCAGCGCCTCGAGCCCGGGAATGTTCTTCTGGTTGTTCGGGTCGATCACGCCGTCAGTTATCGAAAACAGAACCGTGCACTTGAACCCGTGTCTCTTTGCGAGGATCTTGCCGAGTTGCGGAAGGCACTCTTCGGATCTGTACTCCTCGTCGCCTGCGACAAGTACTATGTGCTTGCCGGCTCCGGGTCCTTTGGCGCCCTGGTAAACCACCCAGTCAGAACCGGCGGCCGGAGCCTCGGTCTTAGCTGCCTGCAGTGACACGACGATCGCCAGCAAACAGACCGCCACGAAAGTAATGCGTTTAACCATTGAGAGTCTCCTTTTGTTAGTCAGGCGGCAATGATATCTTAATGGACGCTGGAAATACCAGTTTATTGCTTCAAGTTCGACCGTCACGGGAATCCGAGGACCGTTATGACCAAGAGAATCGCAGCGATTATCTGCACCGCAGTTCTGCTGGCCGCCCCTTGGGCCCAGGCTGCTGGAAAACTCACCTTCGTCTGCAGCGCGGACAACGACCTGTATCGCGCGGTTACCGCCGGCGGGACAAAGTGCGCTCGTTACGACGACCCGGCGATGGCTGTAAGCTCCGCCCCGGCCGGCACGGGTCTGCTGATCCTGGCCGACGGATATCCGCAGAAGACAACGATCGTCGCAAAAGGGGTCTTCACCAAGGCGGCCTCCAAACGCCTGCGGCTACTGGTCGAGTATCCCGCCGCACTGAACGGCGTGACGCTCGGAAAGCCAAAGAGCACGCACATAGAGCGAGTGGTGATCAACTCCGACTTCTTCGGAGAGGAACTCAAGAAGCTGCGCATCGTCTCGGTCAACGGTCTGCACTACGTTCCCCTACAGGCCGCCAAACCGCACCTTGTCGCCGCACGAGTGGCGGGATTCGATCGCGCCGTGTACGGATTGCCCGAAAAGACCTCGCCGATTCTCTTCGAAATCCCCGGCCGCAACCTGATGATCGCCACTACGAGCCTCAGTCGCTTCGTGACGGGGCGCTACTCGCCGCAGCCGGCATGGCGCCGGATTTGGAGCGGCATCCTGAAGTGGCTCGACGGCGGGCCGGGAGGCAAGGCGTCGGCGATCAAATGGACTCCGACGGTCCAGGCCAGCTACTCGCGTGATGAACGCCTGCCGGACAATTACGAACACCAGGCGATCAGGCGCGGCATAGAATGGTACGCCAAGGCCAAGATGATCGTGCATCCCTCGTTTGAAAAGAACGTCGCGACGACGGAGCGGATCGCCGTCGTGCCGAGAGACACTCCTGTCGGCGACGGATCGCTGGGCTGCCTGGAGGCCGTGATCTCGATAATCGCACAGGACGGAACCCAATCGATCAGCTCAGTCAGGCGAGGCGACTGCATATGCGAGACGGCGATGGCGTTTGCGTTTGCCGGCAAAGTCCTCAAGAGCAAGCCGCACAGCCAGACGGCCCGAAACCTGCTGGACTACTGGATGTTCAAATCCGACGCCCGCAAGAAGGATCGCGGCGACCCGAAACACGGCGCGTACGGCCTGATCGCATGGGGCGTAACCACGCCTGCGTGGTACAAAGCCAACTACGGCGACGACAACGCCCGGGTGCTGCTCGGCGCGCTGGCCGTGGCGGCGCTGAACCGGGACGATCGCTGGGACGAGGCGATGATGATGTGCCTGCTGGCGAATCTGCGAACGACGGGCCAACTCGGTTTCCGCGGCAGTCGAATCGACATCGGAGGCTTGAACGCCGGATGGCGCCGATACTTCCAGCACAGGCGGGTGAATTACGCCCCGCACTTTGAGAGCTATCTCTGGGCCTGCTACCTCTGGGCCTACGCACAGACCGGCTACAAACCGTTCCTCGATCGGGCCGAGACCGCACTTACGATGACGATGGCCCGGCACACAGACGGATGGACCTGGACCAACGGGCTGGCCCAGGAAAGGGCCCGGATCATACTTCCGCTGGCCTGGCTGGTGCGCGTAAACGACACGCCGGCTAACCGCGCCATGCTGCGAAAGGCCGTCAACGGACTGCTCGCACTGCAGGACAAATGCGGCGCTATTGCTGAAGAACTTGGTCTGAAAGGAAAGGGCAAGTACCCCCCGCCGCGAAGCAATAAGGCCTACGGTACCAACGAAGCTTCGCTTATCGCGGCGAACGGCGACCCCGTAAGCGACCTGTTGTATACAACGAACTTCGCGTTTCTCGGTCTGCACGAAGCGGCGGCCGCAACCGGCGACAAGGACATAATCGCAGCCGGTGACAAACTCGCCGAATTCCTCTGTCGCGTGCAGGTCAAGAGCGGGACCCAACCGGCGGTTGACGGCGGGTGGTTCCGCGCGTTTGACTTTGGGCGATGGGAGCACTGGGGCAGTAACGCCGATCACGGATGGGGCGCATGGTGCATAGAGAGCGGGTGGACGCAAGGGTGGATCACGTCGGTGCTGGCGATGCGGAAGATGAAGACATCGCTGTGGGACCTGACCAAAGGCAGCAAGATCGAACGACATCACGAACGCCTGCGGAAGATTATGATCCCCGACGATGCAATGAAGTCTCCAGCGGTCCTGGCCGCCGAGCGGGCCAAGAAGGTCAGCCACTCAGGCGTCGGCAAAATCGTCACCCTGACCGCCCCGCCGAGTGCGAGCTATCAAGCCCTGGGCGCAAAATCGCTGACCGACGGAAGACTCAGCGATGCAAACCACACCTCGGACCTGTGGCTGGGTTTTCACGGAGATAGTCTCGAAGCCGTGATCGACCTGGGCGCCTCGCAATCCGTCAGCAGTCTCTCGGCGCGGTTCCTGCAATCAATCGACGTAGGGGTCCACCTGCCCGACAAGGTGGTGTTCGAGGTCTCCGGCGACGGTAAAACATTCGCTCAAGTTGCGTCGATATCCCTGGAAAACGCCAGGAAGAACCGCAGCAGGAAGATGCATACGGTTACCACGGATAGTCTGAAGGCTACCGGGCGGTTTGTGCGCGTGCGCGCCGCGAACGTAAAGGTCATTCCCAGATCGTATCCCGCGGCCGGGAGGAAAGCATGGCTGTTCGTCGATGAGATCCTGATCAATCCCTGACCGGCCGGACCGCCTGCTACTTTTTCCGTTTGATGTTGTTCCCGCCGGCGGTTTTCATCGGCTCCCGGCCGCCCCATCGCTTCTGGAACTTCTCGTAAATCGGGTCCTTGTTGGCTGCGTTGCCGGCCTGGAACAGTTTGTCGTACTTCTTCAGGGCGGCCTGCACTTCTGCATCCGTCGCATGATTTGCGGTTTTCGCCAGCATCGGTTTCATCAGATCGGCCGACCAGTATCCGACGTCGAGATACGCCCGGCCGTTATGCTTCCAGTGCGCACCGTCCCCGGATGCGTTGTAAACCGAGTAGGCCTTGTCGCCTCTCAGATTGATCTTCGATTTGGAAAGGACCGCGGCGGCCTGCTTGTTGCCGCACTTCTTGTTGACCCGATCGACTGCATTCTTGAACGCCGAACCCGGCGCGCGGCTCGAAAGGCTTTCGACTGCGATGAACGGAAGTTTCGGCAGACCGAGCATCGCCCTGATATCGACAATAAAATCGGCCAGGTTGTCTTCATATTCCCTGGCGTACTTTCCGCCGTCTGCGTTGCCGTGGACCCAGACAACGCCCATGATCTGGTAGCCGCGTTTGGGGTCGTGCCCCTTGATGAGCCTGGGCAGATTGTCGAGGGCCTTCTTGAGCTTGTAGAACGCGGTCTGGAAACCGGCGCGGCGGCCTTTGAGCGGGCATTGGCGACCGTTGCGTTTGGCGGCACCGGGAGACGTCCAGTGCGTCGCCAGCGGAGTGCCGCCGGCGATGCATTTGACTAAAAGAACATCATCATCGTAGTGATCGCCCATGCGGTGCCCGAATCCCAGTTCCGGGCCGAAGTAGTCGAACTGCCCGAACCCCGGCTCGAGGCGAACGTTGCTCATCTGGTTGGATATCCCGTTTCCGTTGGCGCCGGTAATCCATACATCCGGGCGGATCTTCATCAACGACGGAGGATACTTCTCGGGAAGATCCTTTGTGAGTTTCTCGTTGAGGACTTTGACATTGCCGCGCCCGTTCATGTTCGACTGGCCCAGCAACAGGAAGACCCTGACAGGCCCCTTGTTCTTCTTCGGCGGAGTGATTTCGGTTTTCGCCCCGGCCAGTGAAACGCCGATCGCCAGTAAACAGGTCGTCAGTAAGCTTCTTCGCATAATCATTGGGAGTCTCCTGGTATGTCGCAGACCGCATGATATCGTCATAGACTCCGCAAAAACCAGTTTATTGCCGAGACTTATCGTCCGGCGGGAGGGTATCATATCGGCATGTTGAACGAATCATCTGCAAAAAGGACCGTTTATGTGCTCCTGGCGGCGGTCCTGCTGGCGCCGGCGGCGTATTTCATTTGCGGCGTAGTCGCCTTCTATTTCTTCTGCACTTCCTATGAAGACTCCTACGACACTCACCGCAGCATCGACTCCGAACGCCTGGAACGCGCCAGCGTCGATGAAATCAAAAACGTGTTCTCCATCGCCGGTTGGTCCGGAGTAGGCGCAGTATCGCTGTTCTGCCTCTGGGCTTTGTGGGCCGGCCGATCGTCCAAGAAGTAACGGGCTATTCGTCGCTGGTCAAGTCGCAGATTATGGAGAAGACATCTCCGTCGAATTCCGTGGTGACCTTGTGACCTGAATGCTGGAAAATCGCCAGCATGGCCTTGTTCTTCGGCAGGACCTTGGCGTAGAAACGCTTGACGCCTCGCTTGATGGCGACTTGGGTTATGTGGTCCAGGAGGAAGCTGCCCATGCCCTTGGCCTGCCATTCGTCGTGGACGATGAACGCGACTTCGGCGGCCTGGGTTTTGGGGTCAAGGAAGTACTGTGCGATCGCGACGACCTCCTCGCCGGACGGACCGGGAACAACGCCGACGACGGCCAGCTCGTTGTCGTAATCGATGTTCGTGAGCTTCTGAACGTCCTTGTGCGGAAACGCCATGGTGTGGGTGAAGTAACGCGTGTGGACCGATTGGCTGCCGAGCGAATAGAGCATCTCGGCCAGCGCCGGTTCGTCAGTCGGTTTGACCGGACGAAAGAATATCTCCGTCCCGTCGTTCAGCGTATCGTTGCGTTCGAGTTCTTCAGGGTATCGCACATGCTCCCAGGCCAGTTCGATCTGGTCTTCATCAATGTACTGCTGAGCCTTGGCCGCCTGGATAAGATCGTTGCGGAACTTCGGATGGGCGATGTTCACAAGCGCCAGGACCCGCTGGCGGATGCTCTTGCCGTGCAGGTAGGCGATCCCGAACTCCGTGACGACGTAGTGCACGTCGCCGCGCGTGGTGACCACCCCGGCGCCCTCGGTAAGGTGACTTACGATTCGCGAGACCTCGCCGTTTTTCGCCGTAGACGGCATGGCGATGATCGCCTTTCCGCCGCGACTGCGGGCCGCGCCGCGTATGAAGTCGACCTGGCCGCCGATGCCGCTGTAAAACTGATAGCCCAGCGAATCGGAGCAGACCTGGCCGGTAAGGTCGATTTCGAGCGCCACGTTGATGCCGACCATCTTGTCGTGCTTGGCGATCACGAACGGATCGTTGACGTATTCGGTCGGGCGGAAGTCGAAGAACGGATGCTCGTTTATGTAGTCATACAACTTCTGCGAGCCCATGCAGAAACTGGCGACAACCTTGCCGCGATTGATCGTCTTCTTCGAGCAGGTTATCGCCCCGCACTCGATCAGGTCGATAATCCAGTCGCCGAACATCTCGGTGTGAACGCCGAGTTCCTTCTTGTCGCAGAGGTACTCGGCCATCGCCTGGGGGATGCGCCCGATACCGCATTCGATCGTGCTTCCGTCTTCGACTAACCGTGCGATGTTCTGGCCGATATGCCGGAGCGTTTCGTCAAGCTCGATCGGCTCGACGGCGATAATCGGCTCGTCGTACGGAACGAGCATGTCGATATTGTCTACGTGTACGAACGAATCGCCCATGGTGCGGGGCATGTTGGCGTTGACCTGCGCGACTACGTATTTCGAGTTGGCCACGGCCGACTTTACGATATCGACCGACACGCCGAGGCTGCACAGACCGCTGCGGTCCGGCGGGGAGACCGAAACCAGCGACACGTCGATCGGGATGCGGCCGGCCTCGAACTCGCGCGGAATGTCAGACAGGAAAATCGGCGTGTAGTCGCCTATGCCTTCGCTAAGCGCGTGGCGGACATTGTCGGCCACGAAAAACGTATTGGTCTTGAACTTGTCGTGGAATCGCTCGTCTACGTAGGGAGCGGCGCCCATCGTGAGCATGTGGATTATCCGAACGTCGTAGACGTCCTTGGAATGAAGCACCAGTGCGTTGACAAGGTGCTGGGGCTGGCCGCAACCGGTGCCGATGAACACGCTGTTTCCCGGCTTGATGAAACGTAAGGCTTCGGCGGCGGTTCCAATTCGATCGGCGTATTTTTCTTTCCAGTCAAAATCCGACATGTCTTTCCTCGGTTATCTCTTCTCTACACTTATTCGAGCATCGACGGCCACCGGCGTGGAGCCTTCGGGACCGACTACAAACGGGTTGATGTCCATCTCCTTGATCTCCGGGAAGGCGGTGACCAGTTGGCTGAGCCTCTGGATGCCTTCGGCTATTGCGGAGATATCTACGCCCTCCTGGCCGCGTACGCCTTCGAGCAGTTGATAGGCTCGCGTTCGCGAGAGCATATCGCGAGCTTCTTCTGCGGTGATCGGCGCCAGGTAAAACGCGACATCCTTGAGCACCTCGACGGTAACGCCGCCCATGCCAAACATCAGCAGCGGTCCGAAATGCGGGTCGCGATTCATGCCCAGAATAACTTCCATACCGCCTTTGCACATCTCCTGGACCAGCACGCCGTGGATCTCGGCGTCGGGCATTATCTTCGGAATGCGGTACACCATCAGGTCATATGCGTCCATGACCTGCTGGGGGCTGTTGAGTCCTACCTTCACGCCGCCGACGTCCGATTTATGGATGATGTCGGGAGACCATATCTTCATTACTACGGGGTAGCCGAGCTGGTCGGCGATGTTGGCGGCCTGGTCGGCCGATGTTGCGATCATGCCCTTGGGAGTCACGAATCCGTAGGCTTCGAGTATCTCCTTGGATTCCATTTCGGCGATCTCCCGCACGCCGCGCCGCAGGTGGCGTTCGATGATCTGTTCGACTTTGCGGCGGTTGACCGGGAAGAGTTTGACCACTCGCTTGGGTCGGTTCCGCCAGGTGACGTAATCGTTCATCACCCGCAGCGTCGTCACGGCGCCTTCCGGCGAGTCGTATTGCGGTATCCCGCCGCGTCTGAGCACCGAAACGGCCTGCGCGATCTTCGGTCCGCCGAGGAATGACGCCAGGACGGTCTTCCCCGGCGCCGTGGCGGCCGCTCGCAGAATCGCCTCGGCGGTCTTCGTCGGATCGGTCATCGCCTGGGGAGTCAGGACAACGACTATCGCGTCAACTCCCGGATCGGCGAGCACGGTTTGTGTCGCCAATTCGTATCGATCGAACATTGCGTCGCCGAGTACGTCGACGGGATTGTTAACGTTAGCCGCCGCCGGCAGGGTCTCGCTGAGTTTGGCGATAGTCTCTTCGGTAAGCTCGGCGAATCTCAGGCCCTTTCGCTCGATGGCGTCGGCGGTCATGATCCCCGGTCCGCCGGCGTTGGTTATAACCGCTACTCGCGGACCCGGCGGCAGCGGTTGATGGACAAACGCCTGGGCGTAGTCGAACTGCTTTCGAACCGAGTCGCAACGGATGACCCCGGCGCGATCGAAAATAACTTCGTAAGCGGTCTCGTTTCCAGCCAGCGATCCGGTGTGCGAGGAGGCGGCCTTGGCTCCGGCGCCGGTGCCTCCGGATTTTATCAGCAGCACGGGCTTGTCCTGGCTGATCAGCTCCAACTGGCGAACGAACCTGTCGCCGTCGGTGATCGATTCGAGATAGCCGGCGACGACTTTTGTCTGCTCGTCGCGCCCCAGTGCGCTGATGATTTCAAGTTCGTCTACGTCGGCCTTGTTGCCTATGGAGACCATCGTGGAGAACCCGATATCGTTGGCCTTGGCGATGTCGAGAATCGCGGTCATCAGGGCTCCTGACTGCGATACGTACCCGATGGCTCCTACGGCGGGAAGTTCGCCGCCGAAGCTGGCGTTGAGTTTCTTTCCCGGCGCCATGATGCCCAGGCAGTTGGGCCCGACAATACGGATGCCCGAGCGCCTGGCGATGCGAAGAACGTCATGTTCCAGCTTGTTGCCTTCGGGTCCGATCTCTTTGAACCCGGCGGTGATTATGATGACGGCCTTGACCCCGACCTGGCCGCACTGGGTCATCACGTCGGCGACGAATGTCGGCGGCACAACGATCACCGCCAGATCCGGCGTAGAGCCGATCTCTTTGAGGCTCGGGTAGCACTTAAGGCCCTCGACCTCGTCAGCGTTGGGGTTGACTGGGAAGATGTCGCCGGGAAACTCGCCTTTGACCAGACCGGCGACTATTTCGCGCCCGACTTTTCCCTTTTGGCGTGCTGCTCCGACTACGGCCACCGATTTCGGATCAAAAAACAGCTCTAAGCTCATGACGCTCACCCAATAAGCGGAAATACGTTTGTTTTGAGGTTCTCGATAGTTGCATCCAGTTGCGGGGCGATTACTCTGCGCCGCTCAACGTCGCTGACGGTACTGCGATCGCGCAGCCCGCCGGCCCAGTCCATGCTTTCGAGCATGACGCCGCCCATTCCCAGCGACAGATCGTCGGTGTGACCGGCGTCGCCGACCAGAACGCTCCAGGCCAGGGCCCAGCCGCGAACGGATTTCTCGGGGTTGTAGCCTCCGCCCCCGACGGCGAGAATAGGCAGCCCGAAGCCCATGACCCGCTCGATCGCGTCGGCGTAGGCGTTGTTGGTCATTTGCATATGCGTCAGCGGATCGCCGGCCAGGCAGTCCATGCCCAGTTCCATTACGATCACGTCAGGCGCGAATTTTTCCACTACCCCCGGCGTGATCGCGCCGAAGATGTAGGCAAACGATTCGTCGTCTACCCCTTCGGGAAGCGGTGCGTTAACGCTGAACCCGCGTCCCGAACTGAGCCCTGCCTCATCGACGGCTCCGGTCCCGGGGAAGAAATTCGGTCCGTACTCGTGAAACGACAGCGTAAGTATGTCCGATCGTTCGTAGAACGCCTCTTGCACGCCGTCGCAATGGTGCGCGTCGATGTCCAGGACCAGCACTCGCTTGCCGGCCTCGGCCAGATGAATGCACGCCAGCACCACATCGTTTATATAGCAGAACCCCGCGGCGTGGTCTGAGTGGGCGTGATGATATCCGCCGGACGGATTGAACGCCACGTCAACCTGGCCGTCGAGTATCAGATCGGCTCCCTTGAGGCTCGCCCCGGCCGCCAGCGACGCATAGTCGTACATCCCGAGGAAGACCGGAGTATCTGGAGTCGCCAGACCGGCCTGGAACACCTCGGCGTCCCAGTGGCCCTGCGAGGCCCGCTGCAGTACGTCAAGGTACTCAGGCGTGTGGAACAGTTCTAGTGCGGATCTGTCCGCCGGCTCGGGCGCCACAGTCGGGCGGCTCGGCCCGCTCAGCAGTTCCATCGATTGCAGTTTCCTGTAAAGCATCCCGGCCCGCTCGGTCTTGAACGGACACTCCGGGGGATAATGAAACTCCTCGATCTCTTTGGAATGAATAAACGCTGCTCTGGTCATCACTATAATATCCTGAGAATGCGTGCTGAATACCGCACTCTCTGTTCAAGCCGCAGACACAGGCCTGTCGGCCCTTCTGGCGTCTGAGAGCATAAACTACTGGAGCAACTCACGTTAACCGGGCCCTTGGATTGATTCAGCCCCACTTGTACGGGACTTTCCGATTATTCTAGTTTAATTCCGCTGGAAATCAATCAAATTCGTACGGGCCTCGCTGCAATGCACGGAGAATCTTCCACTTACGGCGTTATGGAAAGATTATCGATGAGCATTCCGGTAGCTTCTCCGTCTGTATGACTATCGGCCACAAAGAACGTCAGCGTGTGCAAGCCGGCATCCAGAGCGAAACTGTAATGCTGGAATCCGGTCTGGCCGTAGTAGACGCTCCGGTCTGCGATCGTCGGGTAGACTCCAAACGGGTTGTCTTCGATGTACTCGTCGGAGAAATCCGCCGACGTCAGCCCAGTGGCGGTCCCGGAATAGCTCCCATCGCCGGGCGCCGCGGCATACAGCATTTTGTAGGCGCCAGTGTCGGTTATCGCCCCGGTCGTCACGCCCCAGAGGTCGGAATCTCCGAACCCGCCCCCGGGGAGTATGTCGGCTGTCAGGAAGTTCAAGTCGACTTCCACAGTCGCCGCCGAGGGAAGGAAGATATCGACCGACAACGCAGAGTACTCGCGCTCGCCAACTCCGTTTCCGTCCAGGTCAGCGAAGTGCAGATCCGATGGAAGCTCATTCCTTCCAGTGGTGATATAGCCCATGTAGTTTCCGCCGGCCGGCGCTATCTCCGGCGAGAACAACTCGCTTGTGACCACGGCGCCCGAATCTGTCAGCACCCACGGGCCAAGCGAACCGGTTTCAAAGTCGCCATTTGTCAGCGTCGGGACATTCACCGTGAACTCGACGGTTTGCGATGTTGACTTGCCAAGGGTGTCGGTCCCGTAGACCGTCAGCGTGTTCGCCCCGGGCGCGGCGGTGATCGTCTCGCTGAGAGAATCCTCGGCCAGGCCGATGCTCCAGTTGACCGACTCGTCAATAATCTTGACGAACGTACCGGCCAGCCCGCTGGTCAGCCACTGCCTGGCGCCTCGATGGTAGGAGGCTCCGGTTGCGTAATTCCCGTCGTAGAGCGTCGTCACGTCATCACCGCTCCCGCCGGGATTGCTGGCGCCGAGATTCTCCAGAATATACCAACCGGCCGAACCGTATGCATCAAGCGTGACAGTGCCGTCCGAGCGGTAGTAAACCCTCGTGTTGATCTTCCCTGGAATGATATCCCAGTCGGGCAGATCATAGGCAACGCTGTGAACGCCGGAAGCGTCCTGGTAGGTTACGGCGAATTCGGCTCCGACGGCGAACTCGGGCTTGTTGTAGTCGAACGTGACCCTCGCGACAGATCCGCTCCAGACATCGACGGCGTCGGGGTCTTCCTGGACAACAATCTGCGGGACCAGCAACGACTGGGTCGCCCCGCCGTTGAGGCTGTACGAAACATCCGTAAGCGGACGGTTGAAGCTCACGTCCAGATCGACATCCGCAGACGTCAACACCGCGCCGTCAATTGGCGAATCTATTGACAGTCGCGGCGCCGGGACAATGCCGAGAATCTCATCGTGCGACATCGCGAGGTTGTATATCTCAACGTTCTCAATCGTCCCGTCGAAGAAATCCTGCACTTTGCTCGGTGCGTTTCGCCGGGCTCCGATCAGGATCGGCGTATCGACACTGGCCGGCGCGGCGGTGTCGATCGACTCGTGCCGCAGCACGCCGTCGATATAGATCGCCACGCGCCCTTCAGCCGAACGAGAGAGCACTGCATGAGACCACTTCCCGGCCTCGATGATCTGATCGGCTCCGAAGTAGTGATCGGCGTCGTTTTCCTCTTCGTACCAGAGCTGCACCTTGCCGGGATTCACGCGATCGTTCAGCTCAACAACCCACTGGGCCTTGTCGCCGGCGAAATCCTCACCTCGCGAGATCAACGATTGCGTGCCGCCAGTCGGGTCGTCGGGCCGGAAGCTGAACGCGATTGTATACTCGTTTGTGTTCAGCAGATCCGAATCTTCAACGAGCAGGTAGTCGCCCGTTCCGTCCAATTCAATCGCGCCGGTGTGCTCGTAAACCAGGCCCTGGAAGCCCATATCCGGCGTAGTGTCGGTCCGCAGGCGGTTAAGCTCCCAGGCCGACAGGACCTGCCCGTATACCGCAACGGCCTGCATTCGCCCGTCGAAGAACTCCTGGATCCTGTCGCCTGAGTTGCCCCGGGCTCCTATATAGACCGGCGAGTCGATCGACGCCGGCTCGCTCGCGTCGGTTTCAACGCTCTCCAACGCCCCGTCGAGATAGATCCGCACCTCGCCGCCGGGCGTGCGGGTAACCGCGAAGTGATACCAGTTATCCGACGCGATGTCGGAAGCACCGGCAAAGACCGAATCGGCGTCGGCGCTGTTCTCGTACCAGAGCTGCATCTTTCCGGGATTCTCTTCGGCGTTGAGCTGCACTATCCACTGGGCCTTGTCGCCGACCGAGTCCTCTCCGCGCGACACCAGCGACTGGATCGAGCCCGCCGGATCGTCGGCCTGGAACCAGAATGAGATCGAGTAGCTGCTGATGTCTGTCTGGGGCGCGTCGATCGCCAGGTAGTCGCCGACACCGTCGAACTCCATCCGATCGGGCAGGTCCAGCAGCGGGTCGGCGCCGGACATGGGATCGGTCAGGCACTCAAAGGCCCTGGCGAAAACGCCGGAGCCCCAGGCTTCCTGCCAGGCGACGGCAAACTTCCCGCCGTCGCCAATGCCTATTGACGGAGCCCGATCGGATTTCATCTCGTAAGTGTCAACCTGGATCTCGTCGCCTTTCGGAGTTCCGTCCAGGCCGAAACGCGCCGCGTATATACCATTTCCGCTGATTAGCTCGCCGGGATCGAAATCGTAATCCCGCCACGTTATCAGGAACGATTCGTCGTCCATCTTCACGTCCGAATCGTAGATGTTCCAGTCACGTCCGCCGTGCTTGCCCGGGGTGACGAGTATTTCATCGCCGATCGCGACGCCGGCGTGAGTGTAGACTTGAGCCCAGAGTCCCGTCTCGTAATCGATTCTCGAAAGAACGAAGAAGCCCTCATCGTTGATCGCCAGCCCGGTTTCGTACGCCGCATCGATCTGGGCCGACGCTACGCGCAGCCCGGCCGCATCGTAAGTCACCCATTGCGAATTGACCCACTCGCCGGTCTTGTAGGAGACCACAAAGTCGCCGCCGGCATTCATCGCGATCTCCGGATCGCCGCGGTATCCCTGTTCAATCTGGTTTACGAGAATCTCCGCCCCCAGCGGGGCGCCGCCGGAGTCGAATCGCTGAACGAAAACATCTTCCCCGCCCCAGGCAATCGCGAATCCCCCGTCGCCGTCCGCGGCAACGTCCGGCCGCATCTGGTCGCCGAGAGTCGAGTAGCTGGCGACAAACGCCGCGCCGATCGCATCGCCGGAGCCGTCGAATCGCCTGGCCAGCACGTCGGGACCTCCCGCCGCCGCGGCGTCCTCCCAGACCACAACAAACCCGCCGGCGGTCTGCGCCGCCACCGCCGGAAACTGATTGCCGGAGCCCGAGGCCACGAATATCGCAGCCCCGTCGGCATCGCCTGACGAATCAAACCGCCTGGCGTAGATACCGGCGTCAATGTCGTCATCCTGCCAGACGACTACAAAGCTCCCGTCAGGGTTCATCGTGATATCGGCGTTCTGCCCGTCGGGGCTTACCGGCGTCACGGCGCCAGACCAGCAGCCCGACGGCGCGGTCTGGTCCATCAGCGCGGCGATCTCCGCGGCGTCCAGAACCGAATCGTAGACCAGCGCCTCGCGAATTGTCCCGTCAAAGTAATCCTGCACCTTGTTCGGTGAGTTGCGGCGAGCGCCAATAGTCACCGGCGTATCGACTGTCGCCGGAGCCGTTGCCTCGACGGCCTGCAGCTCAAGGTTTCCGTCAAGGTAAACGCTCACCTGGCCGCCGGTCGATCGCGTCACGGCTACGTGATGCCACTGTCCGGCCTCGATCGGCGTCTCGGCCGCGAAGTAGTAGTCCGCATCGTTATCGGCTTCGTACCATAGCTGCACTGTGCCTCGGGCCTTGGAATCGTTCAGTTCAATAATCCACTGGGCCTTGTCGCCGGACCAGTCCTCGCCGCGGGCCAGGAGCGACTGGGTTTTGTGGTTCGGCGCATCGGACCTGAACCACATCGCAAGGCTGTATTGGCTGATGTTCAGCTCGGGAGCGTCGGCGAATTCGAGGAAGTCGTGGGGGGCCGCCCGGCAGCGCAAACCCCC
>CAYMSH010000064.1:20659-20957 GCA_964392945.1 uncultured Planctomycetaceae bacterium
GGGCTAATTCGCGTACGGCGTCGGCGCGGTCTATTTGGTGAGCGCGGGCTCGTTGACCCCCCGGCGCGGCCAACGCCGCAACCGCCGCAGGCGGATCTATCGCCTGCGACGCGGCGCTGAGCAGCAGCCTGGGTTCGAGAGTTTCCAGCAGCGGTTTCTCCGAAACGTTCGAGGCTCTGAGATGCTCCATGGTCGGTTTCCTTTCCTGCAAGAGGCGCGACGACAAGTGTAGTGTCATTATAGACTCGCCGCATCTCTGAAAGCCACGCTGTCAAGCCCCCGACGGTTTTTGTTTTGG
>CAYMSH010000065.1:0-20944 GCA_964392945.1 uncultured Planctomycetaceae bacterium
GTGCTCGAGATTCTGCACGAATTCGCGGCGATCGGCCCGGAAGTGCGCGGGTTTGGCGTTGTAGGCCTCGCTGTAGTCCCGCAGCTTGCAGTTGTCGGCTTTGCGGCAGTCGCAGTGCATGCAGCGACGGGCTTCAGCGGCGGCTTCGGCGTCTGTGTATCCGATCGCCGGATCGGCGGGGATTACCTGCTCATCAGGCGATATGCCGACCATGAATCGTTCAAGCTCTACTTCCGACAGCTTGCCGATATGCACTGAAAAGCGATGTTTTTCCGGCCCGTTGGCTGGGGTTTGGGCCTCGCCGGCGCGGGCGGCGGCGTACTTCAGCAGCAGGTCTATCGCAACGGGTTGATCCTTGCGGGCTCTGCGGCAGGCTCGCTGGGGTTTGGCGCCGTCGATGTTCGCCAGGTCGCCTCTCAGCAGTTCGGCGGCGGCTTGGGCTCGCCCGCCGGCGATGTGCCGGATAACCGCGGGGATATTGGCCTTGTTGGGGTCGGCCATCTGGCACGGGGCGATGCAGTCTCCCACGTGATCGCTGAGCAGCAGTTCGAGATTGGTTCGTCTGGCGGCTGTGACTTCGTCGCTGCTTGAATCAACCTGCATGCCGTCAACGGCCAGGGTCTCGCACGCCGGTACGAGATTGGGCTTCCCATCGACGGCCACGAGGCAGACCATGCACGATGTGCAGCTTGGGGCTCCTTGCAGCGAGCACATTGTGGGGATATCTATGCCCAGCTTCGCCGCGGCGTCAACGATAGTGGCGCCGTCCTGCACTTCGATCTGTTGATTGTCAATGGTCAGTGTAGCCATGTTTCTTAGTTGATTCGTACGGCGTCTTCGGGGCAGACGGCTTTGCAGCCGTTGCACCGGGTGCATTTTTCGGGGTCTATCTCGTGTTTGCGGTAGGGCGTCATTGTAATGGCGTCTGACGGACACGCCTGTGCGCAGAGCGTGCATCCGATGCAATCGTCGGTTATCGAGTATGTTATCAGCGCCTTGCAGCTTCCTGCGGGGCATCGGCCCTCGAGGTGCGCCTCGTATTCCTCGCGGAAGTACTCCAGGGTCGACAGCACCGGATTCGGCGCGGTTTTGCCCAGTCCGCAGAGGCTGGTTCTCTTGACGCTTCTTGCCAGTTCTCCGAGGCGTTCGATGTCTCCGGTTCGGCCTTGGCCTTCGCAAAGGCGGGTCAGGATATCGAGCATGCGTCGGGTTCCGATGCGGCAGGGGGTGCATCGCCCGCACGATTGGTCCTGCGTGAATTCCAGGAAGTAGCGTGTGATGTCGACCTTGCAGTCCGTTTGGCCCCGCACGCCCTGACCGCCGGAGCCCATCATGGCTCCGACGCCTGTCAGCGCTTCGAAATCGACTGTAGTGTCGCGGAGCCTGGCCGGAACGCATCCGCCGGACGGCCCGCCGATCTGGACTGCTTTGAACGCTTTTCCGTCGGCGATGCCGCCGCCGATCTCGTCAACAACCTCGCCAATGGTGATTCCCATCGGCACTTCGATCAGCCCGCCGCGGGCGATCTTCCCGGCCAGCGAGAACACTTTCGTTCCCTTGGAGGTTTCGGTGCCCATTTCGGCGAACGCTTCAGCTCCGTTGCGAATGATCCACGGAACCGTCGCGAATGTTTCGGTGTTATTGACTAACGTGGGCTTGGCCCACAGACCGCTCTGGGCCGGGAACGGCGGTCTGAGAACCGGCATGCCGCGCTTGCCCTCGATACTGGCCAGCAACGCGGTCTCTTCGCCGCAGACGAACGCCCCGGCGCCTTCCATTATCTTCAGGCTCAGGTTATGTCCGCTGTCGAGAATGTTCTCGCCAAGCAGGCCGCGTTCCATACATACGTCAATCGCCTGGCTGACCCTGCGCACGGCCAGGGGATACTCGGCTCGGATATACAGATATCCTTCGTGGGCTCCGACAGTTCGCGATGCGATGACCATGCCTTCGATCACGCGGTACGGATACGATTCCAGGATCATACGGTCCATGAACGCGCCGGGATCGCCTTCGTCGCCATTGCAGACAATGTACTTGGTCGGATCGTCGGTCCCTGCTACGAAACCCCATTTGACCCCGGTTGGGAATCCCGCACCGCCGCGCCCTCGCAGTCCGCTGGCAGTGATAGTCTCGATTGTATCGCTGGGCTCGGAGCCGGCGAGAATGGTCTTCATCGCCTCGAATCCGCCGTGTGCGATGTACTCTTCGATGTCCAGCGGATTAACGTATCCGCAGCATTCAGTGGCCACGTGTCTCTGGCGCGACAGGAAGTCTGTCACCGGCTTGTCACGCGGGTCGATGTATCTGCGACTGGCCACGTCCCAGGACTGATCGGTAAGCAGATCGCCTACGCCGTGACGGATAGTGGCCGCCAGGCGGCCCAACATGCCGGACGGCTTAATGTGCTTGCGAACGATAGCTTCGGCGTCCTGCGGATCGACCCTGTCGAACAGGTGCGATTTCTTGTCGGGCGTGACTAATTCGACAAGCGGAGTCCTGTGGCACATTCCGATGCATCCGACGGGCTTTATGATCGCCTTGGAGCCGGCGCCTGCTCTTTCGACTGCGTCGCTCATGGCGCGGTATATTTTCTCACTTCCGCTGGCCACGCAGCAGGACCCCAGCCCGATGCGCACTTCCGTCATATCGTTCGCCACGTCGATCCCGATTCCCGATCCGATCTCGGCCGGGTGCTTGTCGGCCGCGGCCAGGAAGTCAGTCAGCATCTTCGGCACGGTGTCCGCCGTGAGGTGCCCGTAAGTCAGGTGATCGATCTGGACCGCCGGGGCCAGCGTGCAGCAGCCCAGGCAGGCGACTTTCTGAACCGTGAACAGTTCGTCGGCGTCGGTGTCTTCGCCGCCAGTTAAGCCCAACTGCCGATCGATTGCGTCGTGAATGTCCTGGGCGCCTTTTACGTGGCAGGCGGTTCCGTGACATACGCCGATCATGTGCTTGCCGACCGGCTTGTGGCGGAACTGCGTGTAGAACGTGGACACGCCGGTGACCTGTGCCGGTGTTATGTCGCTGTTTTGGCAGAGGTGCTCAAGGGCCTCAGGCGGCAGGTAGCGGTAGTGCGTCTGGATCGCCTGCAGGATCGCGATCACCGATTCGGGGGATCGTCCGATGCTGGAGATGGTCTCGTCAACGAATTTCAGATCGACGTCCTGGCTCACTTGGTTTGTTCCTCAATGCAGTACAGATGAGTCTTGCCGCGGATGTACATTCTGCCCTCGGCGAATGACGGAGACGTATCGCAGGCCTCGCCGAGATCGGCTTTGCCCAGTTCCTTGAACCCCCACTTTTTCTTGTCCTTGTCTTTGTCCTCCGCCTCTGCATCCGGATCCGGATCCGCCTTCACCTCTATGGGCTCCTTGGCCACGACCCAGACCTTTCCCTTGCGGCTTATCAGGTATATCCGGTCACCGGCCATTGCGGGCGATGCGTAGAATGACGCTTCGAAATCTCTGTTGCAGACCCTTTCGCCGGGCGTGACGCCGGTCTTGGGGTCCGGCTTGGTGTCGGGTTTGGCCTTCAGGCAGGAAAACTCGCCTTCGGCCATCATCCAGATGTACTTCCCGTCTGACAGGGGGCTGCACGTGTCAGGCAGATCCTCGTCGAACTCCCACAGTACGTGCGTCTTGGTCACGTCGCCCTTGCCGTCGGGACGTATCGCGGCGATCTTCGACGATACGTTTGTGGCGATCACCATCCCGGCGGTGAATATCGGCGAGGGTCCGCCGTCTCCGTCGAGGCAGTCTACTCGCCAGATTTCCTTGCCGTCAGCGGGGTTGTACGAGATCACATACGGATTGGCGCACGTTATGAGTTGATCTCCGGATTCAACCGGCGCAATAATCGGCGTGGGCCAGGATGACCCGACGGGTCTCGGCGTTCGCCAGGTTTCTTTTCCGGTATCGGCGTTCAGGCAGATCAGCACGCTTTTCTTGTCGTCGGCCTCGCCCTGGTCGAGTTGTATTATCAGGCTCTTCTTCCAGAGCACCGGAGAAGCCGCATGGCCGTAGAAGTTATCCGGCGTGCCGAGATGAACTTGCCACACGATCTTGCCGAAAACGTCTAGGCAGGCTACGTCGCCGTTTGCGAACATGACGTAGATTCTGCTGTTTTCGATGTCGATGATCGGCGTTGGCGCGGCGTATGTCGTGTCGTCCTCCATTACGCCTTCAGGCACTTTCGTGCTTTCAGGGCCGGCGGTGATCGACTTTCGCCAGGTGATTCGTCCGGAAAGGGCGTCGAAACAGTAGACCTCTCGGGTCTTCTTGTTGGCCCCGGTAAGGAACACGTTGTTGTCCCAGATCGCCGGGGAACTGGCGCCTTTCAGCGGCACGACGGTTTTCCAGGCGATGTTGACGCCTTCGACTCCGTCGAATGTCAGCGGCACGTTCGTGTACGGCGATATCCCGCTGGCCTGCGGTCCGCCGCGGAAGCCGGGCCAGATGCCCTTGGCCTCGCTGCGTGAAGAGACTTCCCTTGTGAGTATCGGGATAGCCAGTGCAGTAGCCGTCAGTGCGATAGCCGCCGCTACGATGCCGATGCGTCCCAGCAGCCCGGCAAGCATGTCGTTGGAGCCCTTTGCCGGAGCCGTAGGCATATGCGGCTTCTTGCGGGCGGAAATCGCCAGGGCCGTTGCGCCGGCAAATACGCTGGCTCCGACCAGGAGCAGCCATACGCCGGTCTTGAGAATCTTCCACGTGCGGAAGAACTCCTTGCGGAGCGCCAGGTCTTCTTTGCGTATTTCTTCGATGATCTGCTGCGATCCGGAATCGGCGGCGGCCAGGTCGTTGCGGAGTTGTTCGATTCTCGGATGGTCCGTGGGATTGGACGCGACGTTAATCGTCCAGGCTCTGGCCAGCACGATCGCCACAAAGATCGTAAAGGCTCCGGCGACTATCGCCGAGCCGAGCGAGGCTTGTCGCAGCATCGCCGAATGTTTGCTGTTTGACATCGGACAACCCATCAGGCCGAATCTCCATCGAGAGGTTCTTTTCTTTTGTTTCGCGGATCCACGGGGCAGAACTCAAAGCATCTTCCGCACGCGACGCACAAGGCCCGATCGGCCAGGTAGTCGCTGCGAGTGCGGCGGGTCGACAGCGAGATGAGCCTGAGTGCGATCACCAGGCCGATGAACGCTCCGGCCCATGTCGAGCCCTGGGTGACGTTGCCTCGGATCTCGTCTGCGTGTGCGTTCAAGTCTTCGGTGGATCGGCCCGATTCGCGGAACGCCTGGCTGGCGTCGGTCGTGTCGGACACTTCCCGGGCCTCTTCGCGCCTCACCCGCTCGGCCAGGCGGACCGTCGGATGCATCTTGGCCAGCGTTGGCGCCGTTTCGCGCATCAACCAGGCCGTAGCGGCGATCACCAGCGGGGCGATAACGATCATGCTTACAAGAGCAACAGAGCCCTTCTTGCGATCTTCCGGCAGCGTTTTCTCATTGGGGACCATGATCGCGCCGTAGGGGCAGGCGTTTTCGCACAGGCGGCAGCTTACGCATTCGTTCGGCGTGATCGTTACGCGGCGCCACGACAGCTTCGACGCCCAGCCCAGCAGCAGACCGTAGGGGCACAGGAAGCGGCAGTAGGGCCTGCCGACGAACATGCTTATCACCAGGAAGCAGGCGCCGAGGATCAGCATGCCGGCCGGGCCGTTCAGGCGGAACAAAGCAATGAACGGATCGTAGCGGCAGATCACATACGCGCTGCCGGTTGCGGCGAAAAGAACCGCCAGCGCCAGGTAGACCGCCGGCAGCAGGCCCAGTGCGTGACGCAGCAGACCCGGCAGGCGAAGCGGGCGAAACAAAACGACTTCCTGCATGGCGCCCAGCGGGCAAACCGACGCGCAGAACGAACGCCCGAAGAACAGCGTAAACAGCAGCGGCAGGGCGAAGAACACGATCACAACCAGCGATATCGCCGCTGCGGGGTTGAAGATGGCTTCGGCCATCGATTGAATCGCCCCGATCGGACAAACGCACCCCTGTCGATAGAATCCGAAGTAAACCAGCGACGCCACGCCGAGCAGCCATATGGCTTTGCGGTTGCGAGCCTTGAGCGCCAGATACGACGCCAGCACGAGGGCTCCGGCGAGGATGGCGATATCGACGATCGGCGGGATTTCGTGCGTTATTTCAGGCATTGACGCCGTCGGCTGGACGTAGCTTTCACCCAGATCCGGCGGGGGGTACTTTGACTTCTCTTCTCCCGAGGCCCCGACAGCCGTCGACAGGATAACCAGAATGCCGGCCGCTATGAGTCTCAAGAGTGTTGCTCCGTATCTTGCTGGAACCAGTATGGATTTTCGGCCGGGAGTCGCACGAAAGCCTGCCCCGGACACGCCGTTGCTATCGTGCATTCGTTGCAGTTGGTGCATCGGTCCTGGTCGACCTGGAGAAACAGCGAACCGTTGCCTTCCTTGCATCCTTTTACGCAGATGCCGCAGCCGGTGCATTTCTCATAGTCAACGGTGTATTCGTAGCTGTCTTCGACAAGATGCGTGCGGATCAGTGCGTGAGTCGGGCAGAGCTGGAACTCCACGCCGGCGTGGCTCTTGGCTCCGCTGGATCCGGACTTGTAGTATCCGAAGCAGAAGTTGCATCGCCCGCACTTGACGTACTGGTGCGAGCATTTGACCGCCGATTCGGTCAGCACGCAGTGGGTCGCGCAGTTTCCGCAAGCGGTGCACTTGCTCGGATCGATCTGCCAGACCGCTCGCCTTTGCGACATGCCGCCGACGGCGGCTCCTATCGCCAGGGCGCCGAGCCCTGCGACGCACGCGCCGCGAGCAGTGGCCCGCAGAAAACCTCTTCGCGTCAGTTTGTTCTTTTCGTTACTCATTTGTCTTGTCGCTTCGTCGCAGCGAGGGCTTCAGGAAGATCGCATTGACCCAGAAGCCTGCACGATTCGCATCTGTTCGGCGAGTCGCATCCGCCGGTTGCGGATTTGATAGCCAGGAACGCTCCGCCGCCGATTACGGCTCCAATCGCGGCGGTTCGTCCCACGCCGCGGATAAACTCTCTTCGCGTTTTGGGTTGGCGATGGTCTGTCAACGTGCTGCTCCTGTTGTCGGACGCGGGGCGATCTTGCGTTTGAATATTCTCAGCGTCTTGCGGATCGGGTCAAGAACCAGGACCCTGCCGCCGGGGTCGACTGCAATGTCAGGCACTATGTGCGTATCGACGGGCTGATCGGTGAAGTCGTTCGGTCCGGCGACGACTTCGACGAGTTTGCCCTCTCGATCGTATATCTTGACTCGCTGCAGCGTTTTTTCGTAAGTGACTATACTCTTGTCGTCCAGGATGGCGATCGCCGCGGGATTGCAGCATCCGTAGAATTTCGTTATGTGCGAGCCCTCGGAGCCCCAACTGGTCAGGACGTCTCCGTAGCTGTCGCGGATGAGCAGCTTCGAACGGCCCGGGTCGACGGTAAGCAGTTCGCCGCCGGAGGTGAACGCCACGTCCATGTGCGGACTCGGTGCGTTGAATCCGATCAGGAATTCGTTGGAGTCGGGTTTGTCGCGCTCCTTGCGTGTGAGTTTCCTGGTCTTCAAATCATATTGCTGGACCACGCGGTTTCCGGCGTCGGCGATGTAAAGGTGCTCATCCGACACCGCCAGTGACACGATATGGGCCTTGCCGCTGAGCTTGAGGAACTCGACAGGGGCGTCTGTCCCGTTGGCCAGCAGGGAACTGACGGAGTTCTTCCCGGCCGCGTATATCGTCTTGCCCTTGATCCCCAGGGCTTCGATGGCGAATTCCAACTTGATGCGTTTCAACTCGCCGCCATCGGTCCCCAAGATCAGGATATCCTTGTCGCCGGCAACGCAGATATTGCCGTCATCGAACACGGCGATCGCGATAGGGGAGTCGAGTTTGACGGGAATCGCGGGGAGCTGTTCGGCCCACTTCAGCAGCGACAGGTCGTACTTCTTGAGCTTCTGGAACTCCTTTTCGTAGTTCCGTCCGGTGCCGGCTCCTCGCTGGCCGGTTGGGTCCAGGCTCAACGCAGCCCAGACAGCCAGACCGATCGCGGCCAGCACGGCCAGCGTTATCAGCAGGTTGATTGTCTTGTTCTTGGGCTCAGCAGTCATGGTCGTTTCTTTTCCGGTGTCTTTGGCGCCTTGGCGGTCTTGTCCCGCAGGTCCAGGCAGATCAGTTTGGTAAGGTCTCGCAGTATGAGGCGTCCGTCGGCGATGGCCATCGGGGCCCAGGCTTCGTGTCCGTCGAGGACCT
The DNA here is from genome assembly GCA_964392945.1 of uncultured Planctomycetaceae bacterium. Classification (GTDB taxonomy): domain Bacteria; phylum Planctomycetota; class Phycisphaerae; order SM23-33; family SM23-33; genus BS750m-G57. The sequence goes on from CAYMSH010000065.1 coordinate 8,246, forward strand.
GGGCCTTGGCGAGTATTTTCCAGCCGCTCGGGGTGGCGCTGGCCATCGTCAGCGTGCCGGTCTTGCCGTCCAGGGCGAGAATCTTCTCGTCGGCTATCAGGTATGGTCCCAGTTCGAATTTGTTCTCCGGGCCGCTGGACCAGAGTCGGATACCGTCTGTGTTCATGCAGATCATCTGCATCTTGGCCTCGCCGGCGTTCATAGTCAGCACGCCGTAGAGATGTTTGTTGTAGTACAGCGGCGTCTGCTGGACCGAACCGAATATTTCCGGTCCGCGTTTGTACTGTTTAACGGCGATGGACTCGCCGTCATCGTTCTGTTTGATCTTGAGCATGAGGCAGCCGGCTTTGTAGGCGGCGCTGAGGAAAATCTGCTCGTCTCCGATTATCACAGGCGAGGGGGAAAGGGCCGGTGTGACTTGCCAGTCCTTGTACTTCCAGAGTATCTTTCCGTCTATCTTTCCATTCTTGTTTTCGTCTTCATCCTCCGGTGAGACGGCCACAACCCCTCCGCTGGTGCAGTAGACATACATCTTCGTGCCCCAGTGCTCCAGCGGCATTACCGAAGAGTGGGTCATCAGGAGCTTATCGGGATTCGGGGCTGTCCAGAGTATCTTCCTGTCCGGCGACTCACAATCTACAGCGAGCATCAGCACGTCAGGCCCGCCGGGCGCCAGGACAACGATCTTCTTTTCTATGGTGTCGTCACCCTGTTCGATTTCGATGGTGTCGATCAGCGGGCATTGTCCGGTGTACCATTCAGGGATGACGGCCCCGAATTCCCTGACCATGTCCATTGTCCAGATCGGTTCGCCGGTAATGGCGTCGAGGCACAGGACGTGGCCTTTGGGGCCTATAGTCACTACGAATTTATCGGTCACCGCCGGCACGGTTCGCGTAACGCCGTGATTGCGGCGGATCTTCACGTTGTACCAACGCTTCCAGATTTCGCTTCCGTCAACAAGCGACAGGCATCGCAGCACGTCGCCTTTTTTCGCCGGGTCCGGCGTGTCGTTGCTGCCGGGGGGGCGTCCTTCGTTGTAGTCCAGCAGGTATACTCGTCCCTTGTGGATCGCCGCGCCGCCATAGCCCTGTCCCAGGGTCATTGACCAGAGAACTTCCGGACCGCCGGCCGGCCAGGAGTCGGCCAGTGGGGTTTCTTCAGTGCTGACGCCGTCGAGGCTGGAGTTGCGGAACTGCGGCCAGGAGCCGTTCATTCCTTCAGGCGCCTTGCCCGGACCGGGGGTCAGCACGCCGGGCAGATCGACTTTCACGATCTTGACCGGCGGGGCGTCGAACTCCTTGCGCAGGGACAGATCGTCCGGGCCCGTCTGCATCAACCAGACGCAGCACGCGGCGACGGATGCTGCGGCAAGGGTCAGCGGTATCAGTATGGCTATATTGAAAGCTCGCATTGTCGTTCGCATTATAGCAGAACCGGCCTGCTATTCACTCCGTAAAGCCTCCAGGCGTCGGCCTCGCAGCGACAGCATCGCTGCTAATGCTATCCATAGCATTCCAAGGGCCAGCATCGCCGATACCGTAGCAGCAAGAGAGACGTAAGGCAAGCTTCCTCCAGACGATTTTATCACCGGTCCGGCGGCCAGAATCGCCGCGATCAAACCGCAGAAAACTCCCATGACCAGGAGCCCTGCGTGCTCGGTCAAAAGCATCCTTCGAATTGTCGAGTTTTCGAATCCAACGGCCCACAGCACCGCAAGTTCGCCGCGGCGTTCCATTATGTTCCGCACGACGACGAGCCCGAGCCCGACAGTGCCGAGCACCAGCCCCAGCGATCCCAACGCCTGGAACATCGCCATGTAAGTAGACTGCACCGTGTTGAACTCCGCCAGGCGATCGATGGTCCGCGACGCTGTCATCCCGACATCGCTCATGTTGCTGTTGAGTTTGGCGGCCAGTTCGGCGGTTCCCGCGGCAGGCGCATCGATCAGGAACACGCGGCTACCGGCCGAGCTGACGTATCGTTTGGTGAAGTGCTTCTGCGATATCAGCAGCGAGCCCTGGAATATCGAGTTGGCGATCTTCGCCACGATCCGCACCTGGAAGTTCCGGCCTTGCTCATCGACGAACTGGAGCGAGTCGCCGATAGATTTGCCCAGCGCCCAGCGAACAGTTGCTTCATCTCCGATCGCCGGGACTACGTCGGGGCCTAGATCGGCGTCAAGCAGGCTCCACGGGCTCTCGTCGCCGGCTTCCTTTATTGTTTCAATGAACGTGAAGCGTCCCTTAAGGGCTTCCGGCCTCAGTCCGATGATTTGGGGCGACTGGGCCCTGTTGAGATTCAGGCAGTTGGCCTGGTCTCCGTCCCGCAGCCGCATGTGCGTCGCGGCGATGTCGGTCCAGGGTTCGGAGTCCAGTTCAAACGGCTCTCTGCCTTCGCTGGTGTTCATGTCGCCGAATACCGGCAGTGACGATTCGGCGATCAACGCGAACCCGCCGGTTCCTGAAGATCGCTGATCGGCGTCTGTCAGCGGACTTACCTGGTTGGCTCCGACGGAGATGACCATGAAGACTCCGCAGGCGATGATCGCTATTACGCCGAGCGATCGTCCGGGCCGGCGTCCGGCGGCTCGCAGGGCGACATCGGCGACTGACATCTTCTTGCCCGACGATTTTGCGCCGGCTCTTCCCAGCCACGTTCGGCAGGCCGACAGCATTGCGATCAGCAGCAGGAAACCGGCAGTGAAGAAAGCGCCCGCGGCTGAGTCCATCGCCGCAATCGCTGCGACCCCGGCGATGATAAACACCACGGCGGTAAGGAAGCTCGGGTCCCGCCTGAGCGGTTTGGCCCGCCTGGAGCGAGTTGCAGGTGGGATGTTGTCCAGCAGTCCGCGTATTTCGCGCCTGAACTGCCTGCGTAAAACGATCAGGATAGCAGTCATCGCGACGATGAACGACGAGACGGCTCCTGTGGCCATAGTAGCTGAAGTCACGTGGAATTCGATCGCCGCAGAAGCCACGGCGCCCTGCCAGATTGTCGCCAGGCCGCCCAGGACGATCTTGGTGTAGAGCACGCCTCCCGGCAGCCCGATCGCCACGGCGATCAGCGCCAGCACGGCGCCTTCGGCGACTACAAGCCTGCGTATCCGCCTGGGCGTAAAGCCGATCGCCAACAGGAGTCCTAACTCGCCGGTCCGCTGTCGGACGCCCAGGGCGAACACCATCGCGGCCAGAAGAACCGCCGCGCCGACTAGAAACATGCTCAGGCCGAGGAACAGTTGCCCGAAGTCCAGAGCTTCGCTCGCCGCGGCGTGGGCTTGGGCCGACACCTCGCTGAACGCCAATCCGACTTCCGCGGGAGTAAGTTCGCCGCGGATGGCGTTGCGGTACTCGTTGACGCTGAGTTGATCCTGCCTGATCGCCGTTAGATCTCCGAACCTGTTGGACCAGAGTTTTCGCCCGGCGGCCAGCGAGATGATCGCCTTTGGCGTGCCGCGATACTTCTTCCAGTACTCCCGATCCAGTTTGCGGATCCTGCGTTGCTCGATGTTCACCCCGGGGTCCCAGTCGCGACAGTCCGCCGCTCCGGACAAGCCGGGGAACTCGGGCATCAGGTCCGGGTCCAGCAGCGGAGAATCGTTGGCTATGATCTTTGTGATCGTAAACTCGGCGGTTTGCTCGCTGAGTTTCCTCATCGCTCCCAACACGTAGTACTTCACTTTGAGTTTGTCGCCGGGGCGAGCTTTCAGGTCATCGGCCAGCCATTGGCTAATGATCGCCTCGTCGTCGGAAAGCGGTTGGGAGAATCCCAGCAGCGGTCCCCTGGCGGCGACTGTAGAGTAGGGCGTCGTGCGGTCGGCCACGCTCAGTTCGTTGGCGAAATATGTCAATACGCCTTCGGGACGAGCCTTGGGCGCCAGAGCGATCGCGGCTTTGGTTACTGCCGGATGCAGGAAGATGCGGCTGCTTCGCAACTCCACGGATTTGCTGTCGGGCTGGTCGGCCGGGCCGCACGATCGGATCTGAACGCTGGCGTCTGGCAGCGTCCAGACTCCGGCCAGGGCCTGGCGCCCCATCTTGCCGGTGACGCCTTTTTCCACGAGCATCAGATTGGCGCGGCCCTGGAGGTCCAGTTTCTTCGCCAGCCATTGTCGGCTGACGAAAGCGTTAAGCGGCTCGGCCTGGTTGGCCCGCAGGCTGAATCGTCCGAAATGGCGGTTGGAGACTATCCGGGCAACGTCGAGCCGCACCGTTATCGCCGCGTCGGACGTCCTGGACAGCGGTGCGTCGCGCGAGACCATTGACGGTTTGGATATCGTCAGGAGTATCTGCTGGCCGGGCTTAGCGTCCAGGCGTCGGGCCAGCGGTTGGTTTATGGCCACTTGAGCGTCTTTGAGCTCCGTTGACCCCGGCGGACGAGTCGGAGCCAGTTTCCAAAACTCGGGAGTTACGCCGAGGATGTTTACGTTTCCAACACGGCGTTTCTCATTCTCGCCGTGCTGTCCGACCCCCGGAAGTTGGATCGCCGCGGCGGTGTTCTTACCGACTACCTTGGCGATGTCCTCGCCCAGATCGGTTCTAAAGAAGCTCTCGGGGCTGGTCATGGCTATCGACACGTCGCCCAGTCGCATTTTGGCGGCCCGGTCGAGTGTGCCGGAAACCGAATCGCCGACAAGAAGCGCCCCAGTCAGCACCGCGGTTGCAATCGCCGCCGCTCCGATTACGCCAGCGTGTGTTCTGCGGTAGAACCAGAGGCTTCGGCCGATGAGATCAATGAACTTCATCTGGGGCTGTCCAGTTCGCTGAGGGCTCCATCTCTGAGTTCCATGACTCGTTCCATCCTTCCGGCCAGGTCCGATGAGTGGGTCACTACGATCAGCGTTGTCCCTTCGCTGTGATTGAGTTCGACGAGTTGTTCGATCAGCGATTCTGATGTCTGCCTGTCCAGCGAGCCGGTCGGCTCGTCGGCCAGCAGGAGCGAAGGCGCGTTGATCAGCGCTCTTGCCAGCGCCACTCGCTGCCTCTCTCCGCCGGAGAGCACCGTGGGCCTGTCCTCGGCCCGATCGGCCAGCGCTACGCGTTTGAGCAGGTCAATCGCTCGCTGGGAGACATCAGCCGTCACTCGCCCTTTGGCCAGGGCCCCAAGCAACACGTTTTCCATAACCGTGCATTGCGGCAGGAGATGGTGCTGTTGGAAGACGAATCCGATGCGATCGCGTCTAATCTCGGCCAGTTGGTTGACGTTCAGGCCGGTAAGATCTCGCCCGTCCAGCAGCACGGTCCCGGCCGTAGGCGTGTCGAGTGCTCCGATCAGATTCAGCAGGGTGCTCTTGCCTGAACCCGACGGGCCCACGATGGCTATGGCCTGGGAGGCTCCGACGGAAAACGAGATGTCTTTCAGCACTTCGGCGTCTGCGTCGCGAGCTTGCTTGTAGCTCTTGCAGACGCCGGTGAGTTCCAGGATATTCTGATCGTTCATGATGTCTCGCAGGAATTTATTTTCGTCCGAACGCGTATATGTATCCGTCTTTGCATCCGATTACAAACTTTCGGCCGGATACCGCCGGACACGACACGATCGGCTCGCCGATGCGATAGCTCCAGAGCTGCTTGCCGCCGGCCAGCGACAGGATGTAGATGCGTCCGTCTTCGCTGGCGGCAAGGACCTTCGATCCGCAGATTACCGGCGAACTGTCTACCCGATCCTTGGTGCGGAACTTCCAGATCGCCTTTCCGCTCTTGCGATCGATGCAGTGTACTCGCTTGTCGCGTCCGCCGACTACTACGCGTTTGTCGCCGACGGCCGGGGACGCGAAAAACGGCTGCTCGCCGGATCCGTACTTCCAGTTTGTCTTGCCGCTCTTGAGATCGACTTTCAGCAATTCGCCGTCGTAGTGTCCGACAAAGGCTTTTCCGCCGGCAAGGGCCGCCGACGATGCGACGTAGGCGCCGATCTCAACTTTTCGGATCGCTTTGCCCGTGGCTATAGACACCACGTGCAGTATGCCGTCGCATCCGCCGAAGACCGCGGCGCCGTCGGCTATAGCCGGGGCTCCGTTGATGAAGTACTCAGTTTCGTAGGTCCATTTCTTCTTGCCGGTCTTGGCGTCGATGCAGTGGAGGAAGTTGTCGTAGCTGCCGATTATGATTCGCAGATCGTCGCCTTTACGCCAGTAGTTGGCCGAGCCCACGATCCGGTCTTCGGCCTGGTACTTCCACAGTTGCTTTCCGGTGTCGGCCGACAGGCAGAAAAGAGACCCGCTGTCGGTTCCGACGATAACCGTTGAATCTATCGCCAGCGGCGGGGCGTTTACCGGGTCGGACGCCTTGAACGCCCACAACTTCTTGCCGTCTTTCAGGGACAGTGCGTAAAGATGTTCGTCGTCGCTTCCGACGAACACTCTTCCGTCGGCGATGACCGGAGAGCTCACCACGGGCTGTGCGGTTTTGAATCGCCACAACAGGACCGGTTTTTCCGGGAGGGCGCCTGCAGCGACGCCTGTCAGGGACGGTTGGCCCCTGAAGATGGACCAGTCGCCGGCGGGAGCAGTGGCCGGTTGGCTGGCGGCGATGGGTTTGTCAGTCTTGCCGGGCGCTGCGCATACCCATATGCAGGTTGCTGCGGCGATCAAGATCGCAAACACAAGTGTGTTACGCATGTATCTCATCATTCCTCATATCATACTAGGGACAATTGCTTGTCTAAAGGGCAATTGTTAGCATAATGAAACGTATTACGCCAATAGTGACGCCGGCGCCTTCCATTAAGGAGAACGTTATGAAGATAAAAACAATGCATCGTTTAGCGATAGTTTCGCTTGTAATTCTTGGTTTTTCAGTCGGTCTGGCCGCCGCGGCTCCGGCTCCGAAGAAAGTCGACAAGTCGCTTCCGCAGGTGTTGATAATAGGCGATTCGATTTCGCTGGGCTATATGCGCGCACTGCCGGGGCTCCTGGAGGGTAAGGCGATCGTGCGTCACAATCCGGGAAACGCCGGGCACACCGGGATGGGGCTGGCGAACATCAAGCGATACCTCGCCGGCGGCAAGTGGGACGTGATCCACTTTAACTGGGGCCTGTGGGACTTGTGCTATCGCAACCCCAAATCGAGAAACCAGGGTCGTCGCGACAAGGTAAACGGCAAGATTACTCACTCACTCGAACAGTACGAAGCTAACTTGATCAAGCTCGTTAAGGCGCTCAAGGGCTCCGGTGCAACGCTGATCTGGGCGGCGACTACACCGGTTCCGGACGGAGAGGCCGGACGCATAAAAGGCGACGAACTGAAGTACAACGCCGTTGCGGCCAAGATCATGAACGCCAACAAGATCGTCATTAACGATCTGCACGCGCACATGACCAAACGCCTGAAGGACTTCGAGAAGAAAGGCGACGTGCACTACTCCAAGGCCGGCTCAAAATACCTGGCCGAGAAAGTCGCCGCGGAGATCCTGAAAGTTCTCCCGTCCAAACCAGCGGCCAGGGCGAGTGTTTCAACATTCCCCGGCAAGGTCGGGAAGTGGAAGGGTTTTGTCAGTCATGATTTCAAGTTGGACGGCGTGGGCTGCAAGCTGGTTGTCCCCGACAACCCGGCGGCGGCTCGTCCGTGGGTATGGCGAGCCAGGTTCTGGGGCCACGAGCCGCAAACCGACGTGGCGCTGCTGAAGAAGGGTTTTCACGTGGCGTACATAAATGTCGGCGGTCTGTACGGCGCTCCAAAGGCTGTCAAGATTTGGAACGGGTTCCACAAGTACCTCACCACAGAGCACAAGCTGGCCGCGAAGCCCGCGCTCGAGGGCATGTCGCGCGGCGGGCTTATTATATTCAACTGGGCGGCTGCGAATCCCGACAAGGTCTCCTGCATCTACGGCGATGCGCCCGTCTGCGACATTAGAAGCTGGCCCGGCAAGAGGGGCGTCGGCTGCATGAAGGTCTACGGGATAACCGTCGAACAACTGGCCGACTTCAAAGAGAATCCGATCGATCACCTGGCGCCGCTGGCCAAGGCGAAGGTCCCGATAATGAGCGTCGCCGGCGACGCCGACAAAGTCGTTCCGCTGAAGGAAAACGGCCTGGTCATCCAGGAGCGTTACAAGAAACTCGGTTGCGATATCATATTGATCAGCAAACCCGGCGTGGGACATCATCCCCACAGTCTCAAAGACCCCGCTCCGATCGTCGAGTTCATTCTGAAGCACACCCCGCTGAAGTAAACCTCGCCGGCTACTCCTGGTAGAATCGATAGTTCTTGTGGTTGTGGAGATGCTTCTTCACGGCGGCGGGTTCCTTGTACGCAGTCAGCCACTTCTTGCCCTTGCTGGTCTTGAAGTGCGGATGGTTCTCCAAGAGGGCGGGATACTTTTTGAGTATCGCGTCGAACTGTTTGCGAGCCTTGGTGTGGCCGGGCGAATTGTCGGCCAACTCGTATCCCTTTCCGAATCGATTGTCGCCGCAGAAGTAGAACCGCCCCTTCGGCATCGACAGGATGGGATTGACTACTTCGAGCATGTACCGCTTTGTGCGAACCAGTTGGCTGGTTCCGATGAAGCTGTAGATCCAGTCGCGGTGCGTGTCGCTCTTTCCTGTCAGGAACGGTTTTAAGCTGCGACCGTCTATTTTGTGATCATCCGGGATCTTCGCGCCGGCGTAATCGCAGAATGTCGGCAGGAGATCGGAGAAGTCCATCAGTTCATCCGTCGCGCCGCGTTTCTTAATTCCAGGTCCGCAGGCGACAAACGGAACGTGGCAGCCGCGTTCGACGCCTCGCGACTTGGCGGTCACGGCCGTGCCGTTATCGGCGCAGAATATTATGATCGTACGATCGGCGATCCCGAGATCGGTCACCTTCTTCACGATCCGCCCGACAAGAACGTCGATGTACTCGTTGAGGGCGACAAATCTCGCGTCGGCTTCTTCAGCGGTCGCCGGCTTGCCCATTTCGCCTATCTCGCCTCGTTGCGGAGTCGTCGTCACGCCGTCTCGCGTACCGTGTGGGGCTACCATTGGGTAATAGGCCAGGAACGGTTTGTCCTTGTTGCGCTGGATGAAGTCGCAGATGAAGTTGGTGAATATGTCGGGCCCGAAATCTTTCGGTCCGGTCTTCAGCAACTTGTGATTCTGAACGATCGAAGGCTGCCAGAATCTCGGGTGATCTCCGTCGCCGGGATAGATCGCTTTGTACTCCTGCTTGCCGGGCAGTTTGGCGATTTCCTTTGCGCCTTCCCAGAGGCAGTATTCGTCGAACCCGCCGTGCTTGGAGTGGGGCGCCGTAGCTCCGCAGTGCCACTTGCCTGCGATGGCGGTTGCGTATCCGGCGTCTTTCAGCAGTTTGCCGAAGCTGAGGTTCTGTTCGAGCAGGCGGCGGGACTTGCCGATCCACAGCCCGTTGTGATAAACGCCTGAAGTGTTTCCGTAGCGCCCGGTCATGACCATCGCACGGGACGGTCCGCAAATCGCCGAGGCCCACGCCGTGCGGAACATCACCCCTTGCGATGCGATCTTGTCGATGTTAGGCGTTCGGGTCTTTCGCAGACCGTAGCAGTTGAACAGATCCGGGCTCACGTCGTCGGCCATGATGAACACGATATTCATCTTCGGCTCAGGCGATGCGCCGTTCTTGCTCGCCGGGCCGCCGAAAGCGGTTCGAGCCGACGCCGCGGCGGTTCCAATGGCTATTGTCCTGAGAAAAGATCGTCTATTCATGTCCCGGCCTCATTTCGGTTTCCAGGAGCCATGATAACAACGTTGTCCCTAATATGAAAATCATCAAGCCGAACGGCTCGATGATTTTTCGCCCCCCTCAGTATTTACCCCAGGCGGTTTGCTAGAGGTTGCTGTGTCCGGCGGTATTAGCCGTGATAACGCCTGTCGCTGCGTTGTAGGACCATCCTTCGCCGCTGGCTCCGCTGGTCTTGACAGCCTCGGTCAGATTGTCCACAAACGGATTGGCCGGGAACATGTGGAGATACGGGCCATAGGCTCCGGCGGCGTTGAGAGTTCCGTCGGCGTCGGTCTTCTGCGTCAATTGCTTGGTGATGTTTGTCGGATACGTTTCGTTATGGTGCATTTTGTACAGCTCAAGTTGAGCTCGAATCGACTGGAGATTTGACAGCAGGTTCGACAGTTTGGAATCCTCGGCCGCGCTGGTGAACTGGGGAATGATAATTGCGGCAAGTATCCCCAATATCATCACCACGATGAGAATCTCAACCAGTGTGAATGCCTTATTTCGTTGGCTCATCGCTCGTCCTCGCTTGGTGCGTCGTCTTGCGGCTTGTTGCTTGAATAACTCCTGTTGTCATACCCAGTGTCGGCCCGTCTTTGAATGTATCGGGAAAAAGAGGGTGGTAATGGAATTAGACCAGGGGATTTTTCAGATATTTATCTCTGAGGATGTGGGGATTTCAGCCCGGTCGGCGAGCTGGGCGCACAAAACAACCGGGCGCCTTGATCGCCGCCCGGCTGTGATTTGGGAGTATGTTCTTACTATAGCATATGTTAGAGCGTCCAGGGCGCCCTCATGGACCTGGTTCGCAGGCGATTGGCCTGTGGGTCGTCGATGAATTCCTCTTTGTCGGGATTCCACTTAATTTTTCGTCCCAAATCCATCGATATATTGCCCAGATGGGCCAGGGAGCAGCAGCGATGTCCGATTTCGGCGGGGAAGTACGGATCCTTGCGGGTCTTTACGCAGTCCAGGAAGTTGCGATGTTCGCCATTTCCCAGGAACAGGTGGGTTTCTTCCGGTCCGATCACGCTGTTGAGTATCTTCGGCGAACTTGCCGTCAGCGGGCCTCGCCAACCGTTGCAGCGGATCCATCCGTCGGAGCCTTCGAACGTGAGGTTCACTCGCCCCGCGTCGGTTATCATCCGCACTCCGTTGGCGTACAGGTACTCGATGTTGTAGTGATGGGCCGTGTCGTAGAGGCCTTCTGCGTGGCACTTCCCGGACCCTTCGATTTCGATCGGTCCGGTATGTTCGGTGTCGTTGGCCCACTGCGCGGTGTCGAACAGGTGTGCGCCCCAGTCGGCGAGCTGTCCGCCGGAATAGTCGCGGATCCAGCGGAAGTGGTAGTGGCATCGGTCCTTGGTGTACGGAGCCCACGGCGCCGGTCCCAGCCACATCTCGTAATCGAACCCTTCGGGAATCGGCTGCGGTTCGGGGTTGCCCATGTTCCCGGGCCCCGAAGGCAGCGTAGTGCGGATGGTGTGGAGTTTGCCGATGCGCCCGTTACGCACGAGTTCGGCCATTCTGTGGTAAACGCGTATCGAGCGGTCCTCGGTGGATGTCTGGTAGACCGTTCCGTATCGCTTTACGGTGTCGGACAGGATGCGTCCTTCCTCGATCGTCATCGTCGGCTTTTCGCACTGGACGTCTTTGCCGGCTCGAATCGCGGCCAGTGACATTGGAACGTGCCAGTGGTCCGGCGTGGAGATCATAACCGCGTCGATATCGTCGCGTGCGATAATGTCCCGCCAGTCGCCCGTGGTGTCGCAGCCCTTGAAGTTCTTGCCGTAGATTCGTTTGACCAGATCCAACGCGTTCATCATCCGCGGCTTGTCCACGTCGCACAGTGCTACGGCCTGCGCGTCGCGCTGGCGGAGGTATGACTGGAGGTTCACTCCGACCCCGTGGTCGCCGGTGCCGATGAAGCCCACGGTTATTCTCTCGCTGGCCGCTACGGCGCCGTCTTTGCCCAAAGCCGCCGACGGCACGTAGTTCGGCAGCGTTATCGCCGCTCCGAGCGCCGCTGCGCCTTTCAGGAATCCGCGGCGAGTTACTGATCTTTTATGCTGGCTGACCATGATCGATCCTTTTGCTATGGTTGTGCTTCGTGTTCAGCACTCAATCTCTTCTTCAGTTTAGAACGACAGGAGACACTGCCATATGTACATGTTGCCCAGGGCGTCAATGTTTTCCCATATCGTCTTGACCAGTTCTTCGTCGCCGGAGATCTTCGGCAGTTCGGTCTTCTTGTCTTCCCACGGTACGCATACCCCGGGAGCGACAGACGATCTGGCCCAGTCGGGATTATCGATCCCGCTGGCCTGCGGGGTTCCGCCGGCCGGAGCGTCGGCGCTGGATGAGTAGCCGCCGTATTCGCGACCCGCGTCGGTCATTACCTTCATGTTCTCAACAGTGGCTGCGTTCTGGACGATCGCGCTTGCGTCGAGAATGTACCCGCCGTCGGCCGCTACGCCGTCGATCACCTTCTTAACTACGCCGCGCACCTGGTCTGCGGTTCCGTGGGCCAGCAGCGAAGTCGGGATTCCGCCTGACAGGCAGAACTTGTGGCCGATCTTCTCGTGCACTTCGAAGATGTCGGCGTTGTCAACGTGGTACACGATCGAGGCGTCGGGCAGTTCGGCGAAGGTGTCGAGGTGATGGTTCCAGTTGCCTTCGGCATAGAAGAGCGTCTGGCGCCCGGCGCCCCAGAGTTCCTGGATGATCGGTTTGAGAGTAGGCCAATGGAACTTGTCGAACTGATCGGGCGAGATGAACGGTACGCAGCTGCGGTGCATCCAGTGTCCGATCGGAACGGTTCCGGTCGGGTCGCTGCTGCCCATCGCCACAGCGCACAGGTGCGGGGCGAGGGCTTCGCAGGCGGCGAGCACTTTCTTCGGGCGTTCGACCAGGTCGGTTATCAGGCCCAGGTATCACCGCAGCTTGTCGGCGAGTATGTCCAGCGGCGCCTTGAGGATGCCCGCGATCGCCGACACCGTTCCCGACCCTTCCCGCA
>CAYMSH010000066.1:0-20744 GCA_964392945.1 uncultured Planctomycetaceae bacterium
GTGCTGCGAGGCTATTGCTGCGCCATCGGCTCCGCGGGTAGGGTGCGAACGCGGCGCAAGCCCGCGGCCCAGCAGCTGGCCGGCACCCCACGCCGAGTTGGTGTCGATGGTCCGCCCGGTGACAAGTTCATCGCCTGTAGATATCAGTATTGCTTTCATCGGTAAGATTTTACCACGTAGTCTCACGCTCGGTATTCTTTTTTCGACGGAAGCAGCTTTTAGTTTGCTCAGAAAACGATATAATGCCGGTCCGGTAAGTCCGTATTGGAGATATTGCTGCATGAAGGAACTACGTTCCAAAATATTGTTGTTTGCTGTTTTAGCTGGAGCCCTCTGTGCGGCCGCGGGATGCTCGCCATCCGGCAATCTGTATATTCATCGCGTAGACAAAGCCCCGGCCGCTTCGATCTCCGACCCTCGCACATGGCGATTGTCCGGCAGCATCCCCAAAGTTCATCTCGCAGTCGACGGGGACCGCTCCACAGCCGCGGTGAGCAACCTGATACACGAGAACACGTCTGTTGTGATTGACCTGCGTAAGGCGTGCCTGTTCAACGCCGTTTTCGTTCATCACGGCTCGATGACCGACGGATACTGCGGACGGGTCGCAGTCCTGACCAGCCTTGACGGACAGAACTTCGTAAAGCAGTTTGAAGCTCCCGGAACGCGTGAGGTCACCAGTCTGCTTATTATAAAACCGGTCCTGGCTCGCTACGTCATGCTCAAAGCGATCAAGCAGGGGCCCGGAGCCTGGTCCGTCGCTGAAGTCTACCTGCAGTAGCTTGTGACGGATGTCCGACCCGGGGGTTCCCCTGGCGGCTCGATGGAAGGAGTTTATCATGGAACAGCCCAAAGACGTTGAAACTGCTCCAAAGCCCGCCGGGCGGTCGGAACCCGGGCTGGCTAACTTCACCTACGTTGGAATTCTGCTGGTTGTCGTAATTGGTTTGCTGGCGATTCTGTGGACTCGCGACAGGAGATCATTGAGCGCCGAGCGAGGCCTTCGAATTAACGCCGAGCAGAAAGCCGCCAGGCTCCAGCACGAGAACGATTCGCTGCGCCGGGCGATGGCTCTCATAGGCAAGATTCAAACTCCCGCAACCCAATCGAGCGAGTTGGATTAGCGAGTTTTTTCTGCGCTCTTGCCGCACCCGAGGCACTGCGAGTATCATGCCGGTTCAGGACTGATTTCATGACGAGGGTCGGATATGCAGTTTGGCTTTAGCCTTAGCAAGAAGAAAGTGTTGATCGTAATGATGGCGACGGCTGTCATTACGTCAGCTCTTGGACCACTGGTCAGCGATCTGCTGCGTATGCCGGCAGTCTGCGCCATGGCCCCGGTCAGCGACTTCGTCAAGGCCTCGACTTCCGCATTCAAATCCGCAATGGCCGCTCGCGAGGAACCTGTCATGTCGGCCTCTGAGGCCGTGCGATTGCGAAAAGAACTGGCCCAGTGGAAAAGCGAGGCGTGGGCTCGAGCGCGCGGCGAACTGAAATACTGGAAAGCGTACCGCCGAGTCCAGAAGATGCAGGACAAATACGGCCCCTCGCTGCAGAGATGTGAACTTATTCCTGCGCGAGTCATTCTCGGCGAGGCTCTTCCCTACGGTCAATCCATCACGATGTCCCAGGGAACGATCCACGGCGTTGAAAGGGGCATGCGGGTAATTGACGTACTGACCGATCGATCCAAGGCTCTTCCCGCCAGCGACAAGATGCGCGTGGTCACGAACCTGATGCCTCTTTCCGAGAAGCCCATTTTTGGTTCGGCTCTCGTCGGTTGGGTCGAAGCGGCCGGCAGCTTCACCGCTCGGGTCCGGCTGATTACCGACAAGCGATTCGCAATTACCGCCCTGGTTGTGCGCAAGATCAACACGATCAAACCCAGGATCGTCACAGTCGATACGCCCCAGGGACCGACGGAGCAACCCCTCAACAGAATGAACAACAAGCCGATCGTCATCCAGCTCAGCGGTGACGGGGAGCGAGGCATGATCACCGGCGAGGTCGCCAGGGAACGCAATATACTGCCCGGAGACATCGTCAAGACCACGGGGCTTACCGCCAAGCTCCCGGTCGATTTACGGATCGGGAGGATCGTCAGCGTAGAGCGCTCGGTCCAGAATCCCAACTTTGTCACCGCAAAGGTTGTCCCGATCACCGAGTTAGGGGCGCTGCAGAACGTTTTCATCGTTCGATCGCTGGTCTCCCAGCTTCATCCGTCGCAGGGAGGAAATTGACGCCATGCGATGGATTCCGTTCATAATCCTCATATACTTCGCCGTACTGGTTCAGACCGCCGTTGGAGCTCTGCCTGTTCGATTTCCGCTAACCGGCGACATCGCTCCTGATATCACGGCAATCCTTGCGGTATTCTTCGCACTGTCTCTTCGCGACCCTCGCGACGTTATGATGGCGGCCTGGACGCTCGGGCTTGCGATGGATCTGATGCTCTGCGGTATGGGCGGCGTCGTGACCGCCGTAGGTCCGATGGCCATCGCCTACGCCGTGGGTGCGGCCCTGGTGTTTCGGGTAAGGGAGGCGTTCTTCCGCGAGAGAGCGCTGGCTCGCGCTCTGCTTACCCTGCAGTTCTGCCTGCTGGCCCAGTGTCTGTGGGTTACGATGCAAACTGTCAGGATGTTCGCCTGGTCGGCCTGGTGGGGTATGATGATGAAGGCTGTCGGGATTTCAATCTACACCGCTCTCCTGGCGCCGCTGATCTGCATAGGACTCCAACAGTGCGGCGGTTGGTTCATCGCCGCTCCGGCCAGGCGCCTCAGGCGGAGGTAATATCGTGTACAAGAATCGCCTCAAGATCTTTATCTTCACCGTCATACTGCTGTTTATCGGGGTGATCGCGCGACTGAGCTACCTGCAAATCATCAAGGGCGACTCCTATCGCGCCGAATACACCGAAATGCTGCGAGGCGTCGAATCGCTGCCGGCCCTGCGAGGGAGAATACTCGATCGCAACGGATACATCCTGGCCTACGACGAACCGTGTTACTCGCTATACCTGGACTATCGGCTGATGGCGTCTGACAAGGTTTGGGCCAAGAGGCAGACCCGGCTGATCGCAAGGGAGCTGAATCTGCCGTTCGAACGGGCCGAGAAGGTCTTTCGCCTTCGCGTCGACAATACGTGGCGCCTGGCCAGAAAGGCCTCTGAACTGTCAAGACGAAGGGACCTCGGCGACAAACCGTTCGATAACACCGAGGCCGCCGCGGCCCGGGCGGATCTGCAAAGCACAATTTCCCGCATACTCTGGCGAATGCAACGCCAGGAGAAAATTGTCGGAATGACGGTTTCCGGACAGCGCCAGCCGCATCGGATCATCTCCGGTCTGGATGAGAGTTCCGCCGTGGGGCTCATTATGGAGCTTGAGAAGACCGTCGGGGCGAAGATCCGGCCTGATAATCGACGCCGATACCCGTACGGCCAGGCGGCGTGCCACATAATCGGTTTCACCACGCAGGTCTGTAAAGAAGACCGCGAACGTCACAACCTGAAAAAGGAACAGGGCGACTGGTACGCGCGAAACGCAGTTAACTACCGTGACGGCGACACGATCGGACGCGGCGGGATCGAGATGATGTGCGAGAACTATCTCAGGGGCAAGCGTGGTCATCGCATCAAGCAGGACCGCAAGCTCGCCGGCGAACGCGCCGCACAGCAGGGCCAGGACGTTCATCTTACCCTTGACATTCGCCTTCAGAAGGACATTCACGCGCTCCTGGGCGGAAGGAACGGATGCGTTGTTGTGGTAGGGGTTCCGACCCGCGAGGTCCTGGCTATGGTCTCGGCTCCGACGTACGACCTGAATCGCTACCAGAAAGATTACAAGAAACTCACCGGCGACAAGGTTAATCTGCCTCTCCTGCACAGGGCGGTCAAGAAGATGTATCCGCCGGGCTCGACGATGAAACCGCTTGCCGCGATCGCCGGTCTCGGCGC
Source organism: uncultured Planctomycetaceae bacterium (assembly GCA_964392945.1). Taxonomy (GTDB): domain Bacteria; phylum Planctomycetota; class Phycisphaerae; order SM23-33; family SM23-33; genus BS750m-G57. The sequence goes on from CAYMSH010000066.1 coordinate 3,955, forward strand.
CGGGCTCATAACCCCGGGTACGGAGTATAACTGCCGAGGATATCTGCACACCCCCGGCAAATTCAGGTGCTGGCACAGGCGGGGCGGACACGGCTCTATCGATATGATTGACGCCATCAAGCGAAGCTGCAATGTCTACTTCTACAGGGTCGGCCAGGGGCTCGGAATCGACATGATGGCCGATTGGCTGACGTCCTTCGGACTGTCTGACAAACCCGGTACGGGATTGCCCGACGAAAAATCGGGACACGTTCCCACAAGCGCAACTGTAGCTCGGGGGGGAGCTGTCGGGGAATCAAGATTCATGGCGATCGGCCAGGGAGCCATGAACGCCACACCGCTGCACGTGGCCAACGCGATAGCGACTGTCGCGGCCGGTGGGAAGTTCAAGACGCCGATAATCGCACTCGAAGGCGGCGCCAGGCAAATCGAACGTCAACTGCCGGTCCCGTCGGACCATGCCGCGGCAGTCAGGCTTGGAATGCGCCGCGGCGTGAGCGAAAACGGCGGAACGGCCAACAAGCCCTTCAAACAGAATATGCCCAGGACCGAGGTATGCGCCAAGACCGGCACAGCCACAGGCAGCATCCACGTCCCGGATCTTAACGGCAACGGGCGCGCCGATCCCGAGGAGAAGGCATCGCACCTGGTTCTGCGAGGCGACATGGCCTGGTGCGTAGGGTTCGCTCCTTACAAGAACCCCAAATACGCATTCGCCGTGGTCGTTGAGTTCGTCACCAGCGGCGGCGGCGGATCCAACGCCGGCCCGATAGCCAGGGACTTGATCCACCTCCTGGAAAATCCAAAGTACGGATACCTGGAATAGTTTCTATGGCCAATGCTCTTCGACAATATCTGCGATACACCAGTTGGCCGATTCTGCTGGCCATGATCTGTCTTATGTTCACTGGACTGTGCGCTATCTACGTCTCTGAACAGGCCGGGGCCATGACCTCGGCCCAGAGAGGCGGAATGCCGCATTGGCAAGTGCAGCTTTTCTACTGGGTCCCGGCGGCGATCTTCATGTTCGTGATCATGTCGATCGTACCGTACCAGAAGATCGGCCGGGCCGCATACGTGCTGTTCGCAATCACGCTCGTGGTCCTGGTGCTTCTGGTGATGCTGCCGCGACTGCTGGGCGACTCGAACGCACTGATAAGAGCGGTTCTGCCTGGCGTTCGAGGAGCGCATCGCTGGATAAAACTCGGCCCCTTACAGGTCCAACCGTCGGAGATCGCCAAGATATCCTTCATAATCCTGCTGGCGTGGTACCTGCGGTACGGAGATCACTATCGAACGATACTCGGGCTTATCGTTCCGTTCGTCCTGACGTTGATTCCCGTTGGCCTCATCCTGAAGCAACCGGACCTGGGCACGAGCCTGCTCCTGCTTCCGACGTTGTACATCATGCTGTTCATGGCCGGCGCCAAGTTGAAGCATCTGCTGGGGATTGTGGCGATCGCAACGGCTATGATATTCATGCCCATACCGGTCAAGGCGCCCGCCGACAGCAAAGATCCCGAAGACAAGACCCGCCGGGCCCTGTCGTATATGTCGTATGAATACGGCGGTCAGGACTACGTCCTCTGCGCCGCGCCGCTTGCGATGATGAAATCCTACCAGCTAAGCAGGATCGACGGATGGCTGCGGCAGGGCGATGCCGGCATCGCAAGAGGGATCGGTTATCACCTGCCCCAGTCCAAGATGATCATGGGCTCAGGTCGCTGGACCGGGCGGAGCGACTGGAACAACACCGCCACTTATTTCAAAATGCTGCCCGACGATCACACCGATTTTATATTCTCGGTAATCGGCGGACAGTGGGGCCTGCTCGGTTGCCTCGGCGTGCTGTTCCTGTACGGGATAATATTCCTGTTCGGCGTGGAAATCGCGGCGGTGACTTACGATCCGTTCGGACGCCTGCTGGCCGTGGGGGTCCTTGCGCTTCTGGCTTCGCAGATACTGATCAATATCGGGATGACTGTCGGGCTGGGCCCGATCACTGGTATGACTCTGCCGCTGATAAGCTACGGCGGTTCGTCGCTGGTGGTCAACTGTGCTGCGTTGGGGCTGTTGATCAACGTAGGATATCACAGGCCCGTACTGCTGGGACGCCATCCCTTCGAACACGGACAGAGGCGGGACAAGCCGCCGGCTCCGTACGGTCCAGTCGCCGCCGACGGCCGGCCCGATTTCAGAAGAATGTAATCGCGTTACCTTAATTACGATCGGAGACCTCTCCGATTATTATGCCGCACAAGAACATGCAAGAATTTCCGGAACACTCCACGCCGTTTGCTTGCGAATCGGGCTCCTGGCCCGAGAGGGAGACCCTGACGCTCGCCGACGGTTACCAGACCGGCGTGTTCCGCCATCGAGCAGCAGAGAACCGCGGACTGGCGCCTGTGCTTTATCTGCACGGGATCCAGTCGCATCCGGGCTGGTTCTTCGGTTCTGCAGCAAGGCTGGCCAGGAACGGCCACGAAGTCTTCCAGGTCACCAGGCGCGGCAGCGGAGCCAATCAGGTCGACAGGGGACACGCTCGCTCGACAGGTCAACTACTCACAGACGTGCGAACCGCAGTGCGATTCGTCCTGGAGAAGACCGGTTCGCAGCGGCTTTCCCTGGCCGGGGTGAGTTGGGGCGGCAAGCTGGCCGCGGCGTATTGCGCGGCGCCTGAAAACACCGGCCAGATAGCTTCTCTTACGCTGGTTGCGCCCGGGATCGTGTCACGCGTGGATGTTTCGCCGGCGATCAAACTGAAGATCGCCGCATGCCTCCTGGCCAGGCCCAGGGCGAAATTCGCGATACCTCTGGACGAGCCGGAACTGTTTACCGACAACCCGCCGATGCAGGAATTCCTGCGTACAGATCCTCTTGCGCTGCATCGGGCTACGGCGCGGTTCATGTATGTCAGCCGCCGCCTGGATCGACTGATAGCTCGCGCCAAGAAAGGCTCGCTCGAAATGCCGGTTACGCTGATCCTTTCGCGCGACGACAAGATCATCGACAGCGATGCGGTCCGGACAGTGGTAATGCGATTGACTAATGAGCGAGCCGAGGTCATTTCGCTGGACGGAAGGCACACACTGGAATTCCAGCAGGACCCGTCTGAATTTAACCAGGCGTTGATTGATGCGTGCGCGAAGTAACTAAAGCCCGCCAACTCGGCGAATCATGTCTTTGGCTTGTTCTTGGCGTAGCTGGTGGATTTCCACGTAACAGTCGCTCCGGCGCGAAGTTTCGTCATTGAAATGACGATAACCCACAACGTAATTACGCACGCCATCGAATAGGTGATTGCAAGTGCTCCTGCGTTGCCCAGCAGGCGGTAGTATCTGAAGATCACGCTAAGCTGCATCGTCACGCCGGCAAGGCCCGCTATCCCGCACGCCAGGGCCGTTGTCGATCCGCCGCCGACGGAGTAGCCCAGGAGTCCGATCAGCGCCGCGGCGTAGGGAAGCAGCCCCATAATCGCCATGAGCAGGAACGAAATTATAAGCCGTTTTAGTGTGCCGAACGTCCCGAAGAAGATGCGCGACCATCCGCGGATAATCTGTTTGAATGACGTGTACATCCGGACCTTGTACAGCCCATCGCTGCGAAGAACGCGAAGCTTCCGGCCGCTGGACTTGACGATATCGGCCATGTGCATGTCTTCGTTGACCTGATCTTTGACGGCCTCGTGCGTGCCGACAGCTTCGTATGTTTCTCGTTTGATCAGCATGAAGGCGCCGTTGGCGTATGCGTTGGACTTTTTTGGGTTGTTGACCTTGTCGGGGCTGAACCAGATCATCATCACGCCGCTGCAGACCGGTTGGATCGCCTTTTCCCAGAAGCCCTTCATCTCCAGGTCCGGCAGGATGCTGAACAGGTCTATATCGTTGTCGCGTGCGTGCTGAACGGCGACAGAGAGCGTGCGATTTGAAGTCTGCCTGCAGTCGGCGTCTATCATGCATATCCACTGGCCTTTGGCCTGTTTGATGCCGGTCTGCATTGCGTTGTTTTTTCCACACCAACCTTCGGGCAGTTCCTTGATATTAACCAGATTGAGTCGCGGATCTTCGGCGGCTATCTTCTCGACTATCGCCGCGGTGTTGTCGTCGCTGCGATCGTTGCATACGATCATTTCGAAGTTCGGATAATCCTGATCCAGCATTGATCGCACGCACTGTTCGATGCATGCTTCCTCATCCTTCGCGGCCACCAGAACGCTGACCAGCGGCGGGTCCTGGCCGGGTCCCGGTGAATCGGGGCCGAGCATTCGCTCGCTGGACTGCTGCTGGGTGATCATCACATGTCGCGATATCCACAGCAACGTCACCAGGACGGAGAATACAGTAAGAACGACGCAGAATGCTGCCATTAGTTGCGGCCTTTGCGGTTGGAGGGTTTGGCCCCATCGGAACTGAATGCCGCACGGGCCGCATCCATGATCGCTCGCACCGGAGCGCCGTGGCTTTGTGCGGCCTGTTGGCAATCGTCGAATTCCGGCGATGCGGTCAGTATAGAGCCGTCTCGGAGTCCCAGCTTGATCCTTATAGGTCCGTATTGAGTCGTTACGGTCTGGAACTCCCGGGTGAGTTTCGTTCTCTGGCAGGTGCGTCTTCGCACGCCTAGAGAAGTTGTCTCGCTCAGCAGAATGTCCTCGGCGGCGTTAACATCCGCCGTGGCGCACAAGACCGACAACTGGTGTGCGGGACGCGATTTTTTCATGACAATCGGCGTGGCCCAGGCGTCGAGGCACCCGGCGGCCAACAGTTTTTCCATAGTTGCGGCGATGATCTCGCCGGTGCAGTCATCGAGGTTGACGCTAAGTTCAACCACCGTATCCGCCGAGCCGCAACGGCTGGGGCTGCCGACGAATACTCTCAACAGGTTGGGCAGTTTGTCGCTATCGCGAGTTCCGGCTCCGTATCCTATCGAGGCCACGTCGATCTCCGGCATGGGGCCGAAGGTTTCGGCCAACGTGGTCAGTATCGCAGCGGCCGTCGGAGTCGTCATCTCGCCTACGACAGGTCCCTGGCGGGTGGGGAAACCCCGCAGCAGTTCCGCCGTTGCGGGCGCTGGGACGGGAATAACGCCGTGCTGGCATTTTATCGTACCGCCGCCTATGGGGATGATCGCACTGGTTACGTTGTCGATATCCATCAGTTCCATCGCCAGACAGGCTCCGACGATGTCGATAATGCTGTCTACGGCTCCGACTTCGTGGAAGTGCACTTCGTTGATCGCGCATCCGTGGACCTGGGCCTCGGCGCGGGCCAGGTTGGTGAATATATCCGAAGCCCGTTTGGCTACGCGCGGCGCGAGCCCGGCGGCCTCGATAAGTTCGAGACAATCGGCCAATCCGCGATGCGGGTGATGCGCCTCTGCCTGCGAAGGGACTATGACGTTGAACTTCGATCCGGAAATGCCGCCTCGCGAAGCGGTCTGGACAGTCAATTCGCACTGTCCGACATCCAGGCCGGCCAGGCCCGCCTTGAGCGCATCAAAATCGCAGCCCGCATCAATCAGCGAGGCGACTATCATGTCTCCGCCAGCGCCGGCGAAGCAGTCAAAATGGGCAATAGCCATAGAAAAGTTCCTTCATCTCCCGGCCGCGAAGCGCTGCTGGCGCTCGGTAAGCCGTAATTCGACGGGTCAAGTGTATGTACCGCACGCCCCGAATGCAAGAATAGCGGCTTTTTTGGCCTGCCGGCTAATTGAAAAAATATTAAAGAAAACGCTTGGAACCCTATATGTTGGCTTGTTATAGTCCTTATTATCTATATATAGCGTATAGCCCCGAGGGTTTGCTATGCAGTGTCCGTTTTGTGGACAGGACCACGACAAGGTTGTCGATTCTCGCAGCAGCGAGGGCGGACGCGCCGTCAGGCGGCGGCGCGAGTGCCTTGACTGCGGCCAGCGTTTCACTACTTACGAAAGGCCCGAAGAGGTCATCAAGCTTAACGTCCTGAAGAAGGACGGGACTCGGGTCCCCTATGATCGCCAGAAGGTTATAGACGGTCTGCAGAAAGCTTGTTTCAAGAGGCCTGTTTCCGATGAGCAGTTGCTTTCGATCATAGGGTCGGCCGAAGAAGAAATGCTGGCGTGCTTTGACAAGGATGTTCCGTCCAAGTTCATTGGGGATGTCGTCAGTAACGAGTTACGCAAAGTAGATAAGATTGCATACGTCCGATTCGCCAGCGTTTACCGAAACTTCACCGATGTCGGCGAACTGATTGATGAGGCCAGGGAAGTTGACTCATCACCAGTGGCCGGACCGGGCCAGGGAGACCTGTTTGACGCAGAGTAACTGTGTCGGGGCGTTCGGCGATCCGAACGCAAAATGCAAGGAGCACCGTCGTGAATGGATCAAGGACGATCCGGGTCGTAAAGCGAGACGGAACATCTGAGCCGTTCGATCGCGCAAAACTCGCCTCGGCGATGTACAAGGCTATGCGCGGCGGGGGGCAAACGCTCGCAGAAGCAGCGGAACTGGCTCTGGCTATCGACATTTACCTCGACCAGCGAGGCTGGAAAGCCGTATCAAGCGCCGCGGTCTTCGAGATGGTCATCAAAACTTTCCGCCAAATCGGCATGGATCTCCCGGCGGCGATCATGGAAACGCATCGTTCTTGGCGAACACGTCAGCGACGGAGCATGAAGATTCTCTACCCCGATGGCCTTACAGCGCTTTGGGACAAAGGGTGGCTTGTGAAACTGATCTGCCGCAGTTGGCATCTGGGCAAATCCGCCGGACGAGCTCTCGCCAGCGATATTGAAACGACGCTTCTTAACGCCGACACTTCCGGCTTGATACCCAGAGACGGACTCATCGAGCACGTAAACCAGGTTGTCGCCGCCTACGGGCTGGCCGACGCGGTGCCTGTCGAGCCTCACTCGATGGAGACCTGAGGCATCCTGTTCCGATCGTCTTTTTCGCCGCTTGGATATTATCGTGCCTTCGTGCCGAGGGTCTTGTATACTCCTGAGCCGAAACCGCAGTCGGAGGCGGGGCGCCGGTCGTAGTGTAACGTCGGTTCGGAAAAGCTGCTGATACAGATAGAGGATACTCGTATGAGATCTTTAAACGGATTATTTGGGCGGTCTCCCTTTGAACCCCTCATAGAACACGCACGAAAGGTGCACCAGTGCGTCTCACTGGTTCGCCCGGTCGCCGAAGCCGTAGTCGCGCGGGACACCCAACGTCTCGACGAACTCCAGCATGAGATGTCCAAGACGGAATTTGAAGCCGATCAAGTCAAGGATCGCATCCGACAGGCGCTGCCCAAGCGATACTTCCTGGCCGTCAACCGGGAAGACGTCGCCAAGTTCCTTTCGGAAATGGACAAGGTCGCCGACGACACCGAAGATTTTGCGATCATCGCTACATTTCGAGAGATCGTGATTCCCGACGCCTTGAAGGACGATTTCCTCGCACTGGTCGACAAGGTTCTGGAAGTCAGCGAACTGTTGCTGCAAGTCGCCGAAGAACTGGCGATACTGCAGCGAGAAGCGTTTTCCGGTCCGGAGTCTCACGATGTTCTCGCACGGATACAGGCCGTCTGTCACGCCGAATGGGAATCCGACAAGATCAGTCGCCGAATCGCACGGAGCATCTACAGCGACGGCAGCTTGGATCCGATAAATATCATCCTGATCGAGAAGCTCTGTCGCTCGCTGACCCAGATAGCAGACCACGCCGAAAACGTCGGCAAGAATATGCGGCTTATGATTTCACGTCGCTAGCCAGAGGCCCCCTCAAACGGAGTAGACTTTGACTACGATAGTTATAGTACTGCTGGTTATAACCGTTATCGCCGGGTTCTATATGTCATGGAACATCGGCGCCAACGACGTTGCTAATGCTATGGGAACCTCCGTTGGTTCCGGAGCACTTACTTTCCGCAAGGCGATCATACTGGCGGCGATATTCGAATTCGCCGGAGCCTATTTTGTCGGGGGACACGTAGCACAGACTATTCGCAAAGGCATCGTCCCGCTTGAAGCGTTCGAAACTCCGGCAAAGACGGCGCCAGCCGAACCCGGCGCTGCGGCCACTGTGACAAGTGCTCCGGCCGGCGAGATCGCAGAAGCGCCTGACAGACCGCTGATGACAGGCGAAATCAGATTCGGCATCGGCATGCTTTCGGCGCTGCTTGCGGCGGCTCTCTGGCTGAATGTCGCGACATTCTTCGGTCAACCGGTCTCAACAACCCATGCGATTGTCGGTGCGGTAGTGGGGTTTGCGATAGCGGCGGTGGGGTTCCATGCGCCCAATTGGTGGGTGCTGGGCAAAATATCGGCAAGTTGGGTGGTCTCCCCAGTCGCGGGCGGGCTTATCGCGTTCTTCATGTATCGCGCCATCCAGCGTTTCGTGCTTCGCAGCAAGACGCCGGTCAAAGCCGCCAAGAACGTAGTTCCGATCGGTATGGGCGCTGTAATCGCCGTGCTGTGCCTGTCTATCCTGTACAAAGTGCTCAAGATCGATAAGGTCGAGCCGGGAGTGACGCCGCAGTTCTCCGGCTGGCAGGCGATAGCGATGGCGTTCGGTATAGGAACAGCAGTCGCGATCGTCGCCTGGACTTTCATTAACCGCAAAACGCAGAAATCAACTCACGATCCTGACAAGGCCTACGAAATTGTCGAGCGTTGGTTCGCACGCGTCCAGCCGATGACGGCCTGCTACCTGGCGTTTGCACACGGCGCCAACGACGTAGCCAACGCTATCGGACCGCTGGCTGGGGCCTTCCAGGCGTTCACCGGCGGCGGCATAGCCAGCAAGGCCCTCGTGCCTGACTGGCTACTGGCGATCGGCGGAGTCGGCATTGTCGTCGGCCTGGCGACTTACGGATACAAGGTTGTAGAATCGATCGGAAAGAAGATAACCGAGATCACGCCGACACGCGGATTCGCCGCCGAATTCGCCACTGCGACAACGGTTCTGGTCTGCTCGCGAATGGGAATGCCGATCTCCACGACACTGGTGCTCGTCGGCGCGGTAATGGGTGTCGGAATGGCCCGAGGATTCGCCGCAATCGACCTGAACGTCATTAAACGCATATTCGCGTCGTGGGTCATCACGATACCGATCTCCGCTCTCTTCGCGGCGGTGTTCTACACGGTCCTCTGTGCGATCATAGTCTGACGCTATCGGCGCCGAAAACCGACTACTTGGCTTCCATCCAGTTTGCGCCGGCGGCTATGTCGACCTTCAGCGGGACTGACAGTTCTACGGCTTGGCACATCTCGTCGGCGATCATCCGGCGATCGGACTCGACGGCGTCCTGCGGCGTTTCGAAGACCAATTCATCGTGAATCTGCAGCAGCATGCGGCTGGGTCGATTTTCGTCTTTGAGCCTGTTTGCGATGTTGATCATCGCACGCTTGATCAAATCGGCCGCCGAGCCCTGGACCACGGTGTTCATCGCAAGGCGCTCGGCGAAAGCTCTTCGCTGCGGATTGCGGGATTCGATTTCCGGCACGCTTCGCCGACGAGCCAGGATGGTTTCGACGTAACCGTGTTCTTTTGCGTGATCGATGCAGTTCTTGAGGAACTTGTCGATATCCGGGAACCGGCTGCGGTAGTTGCGAATGTATTCCCCGGCCTCGCCGCGCGATATCCCCAGCGTTCTGGAAAGTCCGTGTGCGGTCTGGCCGTAGATGATCCCGAAGTTAACGGTCTTGGCCCGGCCTCGCTGTTCGGATGTCACCTCGTCGACCGGCACGCCGAACACCTCGGCGGCCACGATTCGGTGAATGTCCTGATCGGCGGCGAATGCCGCGCGCAGTTTCTCGTCGCCGCAGAGGTGCGCGAGCATTCGCAGTTCTATCTGCGAGTAGTCGGCAGCGATAAGCATGGTCCCTGGCGCGGCGATGAACGCCTGGCGGATTCGGCGGCCTTGCGGGGTGCGGATCGGAATATTCTGGAGATTCGGATCTGAGCTGGACAGCCTGCCTGTGGCGGTCCCGGCCTGGTGGAAACTGGTGTGCACGCGTCCGGTTCGCGGGTTAATGCTTGCCGCCAGTGATTTGACGTACGTGCCCAGCAGCTTTGTCAGTTTGCGATATTCCAGCACGATACCCGGAAGCGGGTGCTGGCTGGACAACTCGGCCAGGACTCCCGAATCGGTGCTCGGGCCGGTCTTGACCTTCTTGATAACGGGCAGTTCGAGGTCTTCGAACAGCACTACGGCCAGTTGCTTTGGCGAGTCGGGGTTGAATACGCGTCCGGCCGATTCGATTATGTCGTCATGCAACTGATCGACCTGCTTGGAAAGCTCGATCTCCATCCGCTTCAGCGCCTGGGGATCCAGCGTGATTCCCGTTTTCTCCATCTCTGTCAGGACCGGCAGCAGGGGCATCTCCAGATCGGCGAACAGGTCGGCCAGGCCGGGTTTGTCGCCGAGCATCTCGACTAGAATGTCGGCAAGACGGAGCGTTACGTCGGCGTCTTCGGCGGCGTAGACCGCCACCATATCAGTGGGGACCGTGTCGATCGTGACTTGGGATTTGCCGCGCCCGATCACGTCGGTGATCGGTATGCAGTGATGATTGAGGAAGTCCGCGGCCAGGGCGTCCATCTTGTAAGTCATGCGGGTGGAGTCCAGCACGTGTGCGGCGATCATGGTGTCGAAGAACTTGCCGGCGACGGTATATCCCGCGTTGTTCAGGATGATCAGATCGTATTTGAAATTCTGCCCGATCTTCTCGATGTTCTCATCGGCCAGCACCGGCCCGAGTTTGGCTCGCACCAGGTCCGCGTCCAGAACCGTCGCGCCAAGCGGACCGCGAATCGGCAGGTAGAAGCCCTTGCCCGGCTCCCAGGCCAGCGATATGCCGACAAGTTCGGCTTTCATTGCGTGAACCGATGTCGTCTCGGTGTCCACAGCAAGGCGTTTGACGCCTTTCAGTTCGCCCAGCAGGGCGTCAAGGGCTTCTGGCGTGTCGACACACGTATATTCGAAATCATTAGCCGTCGTGTCGCTTCCTTCGCTGCGTGTCGCGGGGGTCTCGCCTGCGGGAGTCTCGGTCTGCCCCAGTTGCTCCAGCATTCTGTCGAAACCAAGTTCGCGGAAGATCGGGGCGATCGCCTCTGCGTTGAGCCCGGAAAACGCCATCGAATCGAGGTCCATCTCGATCGGCACGTCGCGATCGAGCGTGACCAGCTTTCGGGAGATTTCTATGGTCTCTCCGGCGGCCTGGAGGTTGGCTCTGAGTTTCGGCGTCTGCTCGTCTGCATGGGCCAGGACCGCCTCGGCGGTTTGGTACTTGTTGATCAGCTTCAGCGCGGTCTTGGGACCAACACCCGGCACGCCGGGTATATTGTCCGTCGCGTCGCCCATGAGCGTCTGGATTTCGATCGCCTTATCCGGCGAGTAGCCCTTCTTTTCGAGAATCGCCGCCGCGTCGTACGTCTCGTCCTTCATCGGGTCGTACAGCACGACATTGGAGCCGACCAACTGGTCGAGGTCCTTGTCGCGGCTGATCAGGACGACCTGTAGATCGTCTGAGGCGAAACGCTCGGCCGCGGTCGCCATTATGTCGTCGGCTTCGTATCCCGTGGCGGCCAGGATGGGAATCCCGGCTTTCTCTACAATTTCAATGATCCTCTGGGCCTGTGGGTGAAAGTCATCAGGCGCCGGTTTCCGCGTAACTTTGTAGTCGTCGAAGATTTCCTTGCGTTTGAGGTCCTTGATCGGACCGTCAATCGCCATCGCCACGCAGTCGCCGTCTCCGACTCGACTCGCGAGGAACTTCAGCAGCATAGCACAGAAAACGTACGTCCCGCGCGTCGGCTCGCCGGTAGGGCTGGTCAGATCGCGAAACGGAGCGTAGTAAGCGCGGTATATTTGTGAGTGGCCGTCGATTATATACAGTGTTCTTGCCATAAGGTCGTTTCCTGTGAAGACCACAACGCTACAGTCCTCGCACGCCTGCGTCAATGCTGCAATCGCCGCGGGGCGATGCTTGACAACGCCTCGGCCTGCGGCGATGCTTGTGTCCAGCAACGGTAATACGCCAGCGATTTACGAGGTGACACAATGCGAAACACGACGGCAAGCCTTATGGCGACATTGATTCTCGCCGCAATCTGCGTTTCTGCGGCCCAGGGGGCCGATCCGGCAGCCAAAACAAGCCAGGGCCAGAAACTCCTGGGCGGCGTAAGATTCTCCAAGGCGCCCAACGGCAAGCAGGACCCCGCAGCTATCATCCTGGAACCTGCCGGGGCCGACGCGGAGAAGTTCGTGATGAAATGGCGGGCCGATCTTAACGACGCGGGCTTCACGGTTTTTCTTACACACGCACCGAAAGACGGATGGAAAACCAGCCACGGCGAAGCACTGATCAGCGAGTTCGACAAGTACGTAGCCAAGGGCAACGCAGGCGGAGCCTGGGCGATTGTGCGAAAGGTCGATCCGAATCGCGTTCTGATCGTAAGCCCTTCGAGCGGCGGTCCGGCCGCGATTTCCATTCTCGACAGGCACCCCAAACGAATCGTCGGGGCGGTGATGGTCTCGGTCTCGCCGTGGGTCCGCATGGACCAGACGATTAAACTGTGGCGTCCGGCCAATGCAGCCTGGTCAGTACCGATTTGGACCAGCGTCCCTGTGAAGATCAAGGACGGGGCCCCGATGCTGCTTCTGTGGCGACAGATAGCCGCCGGGAAGCCCAAAGGCGCCTCGTTTACCGTTGACCCGCGAGTGAGGCACGGCGACGTCGAACCGGACCCGAGCATCGCCAATTGGATAGCCGCCATCGGCAATGGCAAAAAGCCCGGCGAAGGCGTTGACAGCCAGGCCCGGGCCGAAGCGGCCAGATATCGAAACGCCGCCAAACAGCTCCAGACCGCCATGCAGGTCGCCAGCCCCGCCGACGCAGGCCAGCGAATGAGCAAGTCCGAAGGACCGCTGTCGCTGGACGTTGTAGCTCCCGACAAGTGGCGGCGAGTCGATCGAGGCGAGAGGAAATATCACGCAGACGATCGGCCGTTCGTGCAGATATACATGTCGCCGAAACCCGGCAGCATGTTGTTTGCCCGAGCCAACGCCGCCGAATGGGACCTTAGCGCCAACGCGCTGTTGGATCAGTACGAACAGCGCCTCGGCGACGGCGGGTTCCTGGCTGTCAGGCTCGCTCGCTGGCAAGCCAAGGGATACGCGTTGCAGATATCGTCGGTCCTCTGGCCCAGCAAGGGCAAGTGGCACCGATGGTTGGTTCTTGTCGGGACCGGGCCCGGGTCCAAACGTTCCCCTGCGGCTCCGATGGCTGTCGTCATGGACGCATCCGACACGCCGGACGTTACTGCAATGGCCGCTGCGATGAAACGAATAATGCCCAGCATCTCGGTCCAATGGCGGGGCAAGCCCAAGAAGTGATCCGCTGATATGGCACGTTCAGCATCAAGATCCAGAAACTCTCGCCGCTCGCCCAGACGGGTAGTCGGCCTGATGTCAGGGACGTCGGCAGACGGTATCGACGCGGCGATAACGGACTTCTCGCCCAGGGGCAAGCCGACTGTCGCAGCGTTTGGGACATATCCGTACAGCCCTGCGGTCCGGCGACGCGTGCTGGGTATCTCGCAAGCCCAGAGCGTTTCGCTCGACGAACTGGTCCGGCTCGACTTCCTGCTGGGAGAACTTTTCGCAGAATCGGTTCTCGCCATCGCCGCAGAGGCGAAGATTGACCCGACGAGCATAGACCTGATCGGTTCGCACGGCCAGACCGTTGGCCACTTTCCCGAGCCTGCGAAATTCTGCGGCCGGCGGATCAGCGGAACGATGCAGATCGGCCAGGCCGCGGTAATCGCCCAGCGAACAGGGATCACGACAGTGTCCGACTTCCGGCCTCGCGACATCGCGGCCGGCGGATGCGGGGCTCCGCTTGTTCCGTTGACTGATTGGATGCTGTTTGGAAACAGTCGCAAGAACCGCGCCGTGCAAAACATCGGCGGGATCGCAAACGTGACATGGCTAGGCGCCGGCGTCGGGCCGGAAGCGATTCTCGCGTTCGACACCGGGCCTGGCAATATGATCCTCGACTACCTAGCCAGCGCCGTAAGCAAAGGTCGAAAACGTTTCGATCGCGACGGGCGAATAGCTGCCGGCGGAACAGTCCATCGCAAGACATTATCTCGACTGATGAAGAACGCCTACTTCCGCCGCACGCCGCCGAAGACCACGGGGCGAGAGTTGTTCGGGCGGGCCTTCAGCGAGAAACTCCTGCAGCTAGCCCGCGGCGAAGGACTCAGCGACGCCGACATAGTCGCCACGGCGACAGCTTTCACCGCCGCTTCCATCGCAGAGGCATACGCCACACATCTGCCGGATCGACCCGACGAAATGATCCTCTGCGGCGGAGGAGCCAGGAACCCGGTACTCGTTGCGATGCTGAAAGAGCGACTTGTCGGCACTGGCGTCGTAGCGATAGACAAATTCGGCATCGACGCCGACGCCAAAGAGGCTGTCTCCTTTGCGATGCTGGCCAGATTGACACTTCGTAACGAATCCGGTAATGCCCCGTCGGCAACTGGCGCCTCGGGCCCCGTGATACTTGGAAACATTACCCCCGCACCCCGAAAGCACCGATGAAAGACCGCTCCAAACTCACCACAGAACAGCGAAATCCCCGCAGCGTCGGCATCGACTCGAAGAGTTCGCTCCAGATCGTGGACATCATCAACGCCGAAGACGCTCTTGTCGCACGCGCTGTCGGCAAGGAGCGTAAGGCGATCGCGGCGGCTGTGGATCTTGTGACCGAGAGTTTTCGTCGGGGAGGCAAGCTATTCTACGTTGGCGCCGGAACCAGCGGGCGACTGGGCGTGCTGGACGCATCGGAATGTCCGCCGACTTTCGGATCCAAGCCGTCGATGGTGCAGGGGATCATCGCTGGCGGTCGCGGCGCCCTGGTCAAGTCGGCAGAGGGCGCAGAAGATTTCGCCTCCGACGGAGCCGACGCAATCGACGCAAAGAAAGTAACCGAACTCGACACGGTGGTCGGCATAGCCGCATCCGGGCTCACCCCTTACGTGATGGGCGCCCTGAAGCAGGCCAAACGCCACGGAGCCGCTACGGTTATGCTGTCGTGCAACCCGAACATCAAACTGCCTGTCAAGGTCGAAGTAACGATCAATCCCGTCGTTGGCCCGGAAGTCGTCACCGGTTCAACGCGTATGAAGGCGGGGACCGCCACTAAACTCGTCCTCAACACGCTGACCACTGGCGCTATGATCCGACTGGGCAAGGTTCACGATAACTTGATGGTCGATCTCAAGGCGTCATGCGATAAACTCCGCGATCGGTCCCAGCGGATCGTGATGGAACTGACCGGGTTGAACCGCAAGCAGGCGACAAAGCTCCTTGCAGATGCAAACGGCGAAGTGAAACCAGCGATAGTAATGCATTTCCGCAAGGCCACTCGCACCGCCGCGGTGAAGATACTCAAAGAATCGAACAACTCGCTGCGAGAGGCAATCCGGCCCCAGCTTTGAGTCGCATTTGACGGAGAATTTAACGGGTTCTCGCGTTTATCGGGAACCCGCGGGGCCTTCAGTCGTCTAAGCCATCATCGGAGCGAACGTCCGACCTAAACGCAATACGGAGATAACGGCAATGAAAACCATTCGAAATCATTCGAGAATGCTCGGTTCAATAATCCTGCTGGTTTCCCTTCTGGCCGGTACGGCAATCTTCGCCGCACCGTCGGCCAAAGAGCTCCAGGACCTCGCAACGCGGGCCTACAAGCGGCACAACTACAAGCAGGCGATCGAATACGCCGACTCGCTGCTGAAGACCGAGCCCAAGGGCGATGCGTTGCGATCGGCCCAGCGCGTAAAAGCCATGGCGATGTGCATGTACAAAAGCGTAAGCGGAGTAAAGTACGCCAAGCAGATCATGAGCGAGCACGAGCCGTTCAAGACCGATGCGGCGCTGTGGCACACCATCGGATACGACGGAGAACGGCGTTACGACCGCAGGAGCGCCTACGAAGGATACTTCAAAGCCGCAACGCTCTACGAACAGGCCAAGAAGCTGGACGCCTCAGCCGACGCATGGCTGCAGGCGGCCCGGATGCTGGCCAGTTACTACGGCATCCAGCCGCGTGAGATCGTCGCCCTCGAACAGCGTGCCGCGATTCCTGACAAGCTTGTCGATTGGCCAGGCGACTGGTCCAACCGGCAGAAGATCAATCTCCAGTCGGTCCTGAAGATATGCGAACATATCGCTGAGATGAAAGTTGATGACGCTCGCAAATCAGCGGCGCTGTTCTTCGGAGCCGCCAAAGCCTGCCAGCAAGGCCAGTGGGACCGCGTGCAGTGGGGCATCGCGATGTACCGACGATGCGTTAAGGAGTTTCCCAAGCAGCCCCAGGCGCCCAACGCTCAATACGAGATCGGCCGGGCGCTTCATCGCTTCAGCAAGTTCGTCCAGGCGATCGAGGAATACCAGCTTGTCTTCCGGAACTTCCCGAAGAGCAACATGGTCAAGGCCGCACATTCCCAAATAGCGACAATCAAGAATCCACAACTGAGTCTCTTCATCGTAAAGGCCTTCGGCCCAAGCGAAAAGCCGCAGATATTCTGGCGATCCCGGAACATCAAGACCGTTCATCTCGAAGCTCGACCGGTCGATCTTGTCATAGCGGTCGAAAAGACCTCGCGCCCCGATCACATGCTGTCGGGCATAATCGCTCAATCCAAGACATCCGAGATCGCCGCCGCATGGAAGTTTGAGACTCCCGACAAGACCAAGCACAATGTCCACCAGAACGCACCGAACCAGAAGAAACAGACAACGCTCCCGATC